>DATCEI010000077.1:0-5724 GCA_036510185.1 Rhizomicrobium sp.
GCTCGCCACCTCCCCCGTAAACGGGGGAGGAAAGATTTCTCGACCTCCATGCAAAGGGAATGGCGGCTGTGACCGATCTCACCGAACCCGGCGGCAAAGTGCGGCTCCATGTGGATGCGCCGCTAGAGCAGGGCGCGCGGGTTGTGCCCGATGATGGACAATCGCATTACCTGTTGCATGTGATGCGCGCCAAAGCGGGCGATGCGGTCAGTCTGTTCAACGGACGCGATGGCGAATGGCGCGCGCGTGTGGCGGAAATCTCGAAACGGTCTTGCGTGCTTGTCTGCGAGGCGCAGATCGCGCCGCAATCCGAAACGCCGGACATCTGGCTCGTTTTCGCGCCGATCAAGAAAACACCTGCCGATTATGTCGTGCAGAAAGCAACCGAGCTTGGTGTGCGCGCGCTGCAACCCGTGTTTACGCGGCGCACGATTGTCAGCCGCATCAATGCCGAACGGATGCGCGCCAACGCCGTGGAAGCCGCCGAGCAATCGGGCCGCCTGACCGTGCCGGAGATTCGCGAGGGCGTGACACTCGACAAGTTGCTCAAAAACTGGCCGCAGGAACGCCGTCTCATCTTCTGCGACGAAGCAGGCGAAGCGCCGCCCATCGCCGACGCCCTGAAGAATGCGCCCACCGGTTCATGGGCCATCCTCACCGGCCCCGAAGGCGGCTTCGATCCGGCCGAACGCGAAAGCATCCGAAATCAGCCCTTCGTCGTTCCCGTGTCATTGGGCGCACGCATCCTGCGGGCGGACACGGCGGCACTGGCCGCGCTTTCCGTCTGGCAGGCGCTCGCGGGCGATTGGCATTGAGACGATCACTCACTACATTACAGTCCTGAACGGTCAATTCAGCATTCACACAAAAATAAGGGGACTTTCCCCAACCAGGAGGAGGCGAGATGTCGATACCGCAATCCGCGGGCGGCCCGATTGGGTCGCGGGACGATCTCGTGCGCCATCTGGCGGCGGGGTCCAAGCCGAAAGCCGACTGGCGCATCGGCACCGAGCACGAGAAATTCGTCTATGACCTGAAGACCCAGAAGCCCGTGCCTTACGAGGGCCGCCCCGGCATCCGCGCGCTGCTGGAAGGCATGGAGCGTTTCGGCTGGAAGCCCATTCTCGAAGGCGAGAACATCATCGGCCTGACGCAGGGCACTGCCTCGCTGAGCCTCGAACCGGGCGGGCAGTTCGAACTGTCCGGCGCCATGCTTAAAAGCGTGCATGAAACCTGTGCCGAGGTGAACACCCATCAGGCGCAGGTGCGCGAAGTGGCGGGCGAGATCGGCGCGGGCGTGATCGGGCTCGGCTATGCGCCATCGTGGCGGCTCGACGAAGTGCCGCAAATGCCCAAGGGCCGTTACGCGATCATGCGCAAATACATGGCGCGGGTGGGCGGCTATGGGCTGGAAATGATGTTTCGCACATGTACCGTGCAGGTGAATCTGGATTTCTCCAGCGAAGCCGACATGGTGAAGAAATTCCGTGTCGGCCTCGCGCTGCAGCCGGTAGCAACGGCGCTGTTCGCCAATTCGCCGTTCCGTGAAGGGCGGCCCAATGGGTTTCTCTCATACCGCAGCCATATCTGGACCGATGTGGACAATGCGCGTGCGGGCATGTTGCCGTGGGTGTTCGAGGACGGCATGTCGTTCGAACGCTATGTCGATTACGCGCTGGATGTGCCGATGTATTTCGTCTATCGCGACGGCAAATATATCGACGTCGCGGGCAAATGCTTCCGCGATTTCCTCGAAGGCCGCATTCCCGAACTGAAGGGCGTCACGCCTTCGATGAGCGATTGGGCCGATCATCTGACGACGATCTTTCCCGAAGTGCGGCTGAAGACGTTTCTGGAAATGCGCGGCGCGGATGGCGGTTCGTGGCGGCGCATTTGCGGCCTGCCCGCGCTGTGGGTGGGCATTTATTACGATCAGGTCGCGCTCGATGCGGCGTGGGATCTCGTCAAGGACTGGTCGGACGAAGAACGCTGGGCGATGCGCGATGCGGTGCCGCGGCTCGGTTTCCGCACACCGTTCCGCAAGACCGACGTGGGCGCGCTCGCAAAGCAGATGCTGGAAATCTCAGCCGAAGGCCTGCGCCGCCGCGCCGCCCATGATGCCATCGGCACGACGGAGGAGGGCTTCCTTGCCCCCCTCGTCGAACTTGCCGACCGCAAGCAGACCCGCGCCGAAGAATTGCTCGCGCATTATCACGGCGACTGGAAAGGCGATCTCTCGCGTCTCTTCGCCGAATACAATTTTTTCTAGTCTTTCCGCCTGAGGCTGTATGCGGTAAGGCCTATACCCATGATCGCCATGACGGAACCAACATAAATCCACTGCCTGTTGCCGATCATGAAACTGTCGGCAGGCCAGTGCACCACTCCAAGGCCTTGCCCCAGCCATAGAAGCCCGATCAAGGCCGCAAGCACGCCGGCAAGTAGCATCAAATTTTTCATGGAACCCTCCCTTGTTTGGTTATTCTATTTTACGCACCGCTCAGATGCCCGTGAACACAAGGTCGAGCGCGGCGACGATACGATAGCGCTCCGCTTCGAGATTGGCGACAGCGGGCTGAAGGGCCTGAACAGGAATAGGCCCCAAATCGGCCATTGCGATCAGATATTTTTTGCCTTTAACGGTGACTTCCGGCGTCAGCTTTTCGAGAAATTCGATCTTCGTAGCCACAACCAACGGAGCGACGATGCGCGTGGAAAACCGCTCCAGCCGGTCGGATTGCAAGATAATGAAATAGGGGTGGGTGCTGCGCGTGCGGGGGCTGGGATTGGGAAAAACATCGAACTGACGCAGCTTCACCACTTGCGATATTCCTCGCTCCAGATGCCGTTCTCGGCAATGAAGCGGTTATAGGAATCGATGGCTTTCTTGTTTTCTTCGGACCAACGGTCGATTTTCGCCTGACGCACGCGCTCGCGCAGCTCGGTTTCAAGCGTTTGCGACAGGTTGATGCCGAGCTTCTTGGCCTCAGCCAGAATCTCTTCGTCTATCGAAACATTGGCGGCGCGTTTGCGGGGCGGCTTGGCGGGTGCCTCATCACGGCGGAAGGTGCGGGCGGAATCGCCAAAATGCTTTGTCATGCGCATAGATTATGCGCATTCACCATGCGCATCAAGGGGCAGGATGAAGCGGCCGTTCGCGCCGCGCCCGATATTTCGCGCCCATTTCACGGCGGTCAGCGGCAACGCGCCATAGAGATGCGGAAACAGCGCACCGTCGCGCGAGGGTTCGGACTTCAGCGCGGAGCCGAGCGTGTCCGCATCAACCGCCACCAGGACGAGATCATGCGCATCCGCGTAGTAACGCGTAAGCGTGCCTGTCAATTGCTCGGCAGTAGAAAAGTGCAGAAATCCATCCGCGCTATCCTTCGCCGAGCCTTGATAGATGCCCGTGGCTTCGGCTTCGCGCCACTCGTCTCTATGACAGATTTTGAATATGAGCACGGCTTTACGCCGCCGTGCCGCCCACCGTCAGCCCATCGATGCGCAGCGTCGGCTGACCAACGCCCACGGGCACGCTTTGGCCGTTCTTGCCGCAAGTGCCGACACCGGTGTCGAGTTTCATGTCGTTGCCGATCATCTTCACGCGCGTCATAGCCTCCGGTCCGTTGCCGATGAGCGTGGCACCCTTGATCGCGGGGCCGATCTTGCCGTTCTCCAGCAGATAGGCCTCGGTGCAGGTGAACACGAATTTGCCGTTGGTAATGTCCACCTGTCCGCCGCCGAAATTCACCGCGTAAATTCCGCGATCAACGCTGGCGATAATCTCCGCCGGGTCGCGGTCGCCGCCGATCATCGTCGTGTTAGTCATGCGCGGCATGATGGAGTTCGCATAGGATTGCCGCCTGCCATTGCCGGTTGGCGCAACGCCCATGAGCCGCGCGTTCTGGCGATCCTGCATATAGCCTTTGAGAATGCCGTCCTCGATCAACACGGTGCGGCTGGTCGGCGTGCCTTCATCATCGATGGTGAGTGAGCCGCGCCGTCCGCCGATCGTGCCGTCATCCACCACGGTTACGCCGGGTGCAGCCACGCGCTGGCCCAACAGTCCCGCAAACGCGCTTGTCTTCTTACGGTTGAAATCGCCTTCGAGGCCGTGACCCACCGCCTCATGCAGCAGAATGCCGGGCCAGCCCGGCCCCAGCACGACATTCATCTCGCCTGCCGGCGCAGGCACAGAATCCAAATTTACCAGCGCCTGACGCAGCGCCTCATCCACCGCGCCGTGCCAGTAGTCGCTTGCGAGATAGGTTTCGTAACCGCCGCGGCCGCCGCCGCCGAAACTGCCCGCTTCCTGCCGCCCGTTTTTCTCCACCACGACCGACACGTTCAGCCGCACCAGCGGACGGATGTCGCGGTATGTTTCGCCGCCGGGGCGTACGATCTCCACATTCTGCCATTCGCCGGAAAGGCTTGCCGATACCTGTTTCACGCGAGGGTCTTTGCTTCGCGCGTATTCGTTCATCTCCTGCAGCAGCTTCACCTTGGCTTCGAAGCCCGCCGTGCCCAGCGGATCGATGTCGGTGTAGAGCCTGGCGTTGGTGCGCTGGGGCGAGGCGGCGGCCACGCCGGAATGGCCCTGCGACACGGCACGCACGGTTTCCGCCGCGCGCTTGATCGCGTCCTCCGAAAGCTCCGAGGCATGGGCATAGCCGGTCGCTTCGCCCGCGACCGAACGCAGGCCGAAACCCTGCATCGTGTCGAACGCCGCCGCCTTCAGCCGCCCATCGTCGAAAGAAAACGACTCGCTCTGCCGGTATTCGAGGAACAATTCGCCATCGTCGGAGCCTTTCAGCGCATCATCGACCAAACGCTGCACACGCCCGCGATCCATGCCGGTGCGGTCGAAGAACAAATCCTTGGCCATTGCGCGTCTCCGGGAGCCGATATCTCTCCTTCGATATAGTGAGAACGAAGGGCGATTGCTATTCGCAACCCGGTGATCGGGGCCGCTCACGCCTACGTCTTGGCGACGAATTTGCCGTCGCGGTAATTGGCGCCGAAATAGACATCCACTTTCGTGACCTGGCCGTTCGCGATGGTCATGTATTCGGTGTTGCGGAACGCCATGCCTTCCGTGGTCGTGAACAGATAGGTCACGAAGGCGCCGTCGGAATCCTCCGTCACCCGCTCGATCTGGAAATCGGCCACCCGCTTGTTGTTCGGCCAGCAGCGTTTGAAATAGGCTTCGCGCCCGATGGCGTCGTCATAGGGGCTGGTGAAGGTGAAACCGTCCGCCAGCAGCTTTTCCATCTCGTCCCGCCGGTCGCCGCAAAAGGCGTCGAACATCGCCCGCACGACGGAAGCGTTGCTGCCCGGTTTGCTCATCGCCTGTTCCCGTCTGTCCAAATCCATGCCTTCGGGCCGCAATTGTACCAGTTTCCCTGCGAAATACGTCACCCGCGCTCGCCACGAATCTTGAACATGCGCGCGCCAACGGCCTTCCACCGCCGATGTGCTATAAGGTCGCAATGACTTCAGTGGCTTAGGGCGCGTAAATCAATGTTCGGAATCGGGGGTGCGGGCGTGCGATCATGCGTGCCGCCGGATGTTTCGCGAGGTCGCCAGATGTTCCTTAAGAGAATTTCGTACGCGCTTGGCGGGCTTCTCGCCACAACCGGCGCGGCGATGGCCCTTCCTCTGCCTTGGCAGACCACGCTGCAACCGGCAGCCTCGCCGGTGATGGAGCGGATCGAAAGCTTCCAC
>DATCEI010000078.1:0-2091 GCA_036510185.1 Rhizomicrobium sp.
CGGTGCTGGCTGCCTTCGGTCTGCCCATGCTGGGGCGCGACTACCACGGACATCTGCCGCATATCGAAACGCCTTACGGCCACACGCCGCTGCGCGGCCTGAAAAAGCGGCCGGAATTCGCCTATTACAAATTCTCCTTCGTGCGAAATCCGTGGGACCGGCTGGTTTCGGCGTTCTTCTATCTCGATGCAGGCGGCTGCAACGCCTTCGACGCGGCGTTTCGCGAGGAGCATCTGGCCCGTTACGGCGGCGATTTCCGCGCTTTCGTTCTGGACCTCGAACGGCATATCCACTCGCAGCATTTTCGCCCGCAGACGCATTGGCTTTGCGATGCCGGCGGCGCCGTGCTCAGCGATTTCGTCGCGCGCTATGAAACCATCGATGCCGATTTCGCCATCATTGCCGCGCGCCTCGATCTTCCGCCTTCGCTGCCGAAACTGAATGCCTCCAGCCATCTGCCCTATCGCGAACATTATGATCGCGACACGCGCGAGGCGGTTGCGCGCGCCTACCGGCAGGACATCGAAACTTTCGCCTATGAATATTGAGATCGAACGCGCCGTCGAAACAATCGGCGCGCAGGCGCCTTCGGGGCCGGTCGCCATCGTCTTCGCCAATTCGGCCTATCGCGAGATTCTGCACAATTGGCTGCGTCACGCGCACGCGGCTTCGTTTGGCAATATCGTGGTCTGCGCGCTCGACGATGCGCTTGCCGCGGAAATGTCCGATGCGGGCATTGCGTGCAGCACGATTAACGGCGGCGATACGCTGGCGCAGCTTTGGGTGAGGCGCGCGCATCTGTTTGCCGCACTTTGCCGTGCGAGAATCGATTTCATCCATTCCGACGCCGATGCGGTATGGCTGCAAAACCCCGTTGAGCGTTCATTCAGTCTCGGCGTCGATGTCGCCTTCTCGCAAGGAACGGTCTGGCCTTACGACATTGTCGAAGAATGGAGCTTTGTCGTCTGTTGCGGATTTTTCGCCGTTCGCGCGGGACCACGCGCCGCTGTCTTTTTCGATACGGTATCCGAACGCACCGAGAAAGAACGGGACGATCAGATCGCGGTCAACCGCGCCTTGCGCGAGACGGGCATGGTTTGGCAAAAGCCCGGCAAGGGGCAGACGCGCGACTGGAGCGGCCGCAAATTCCGCATCTTCGACGAGCCGATCATCGGTGCCGGCCCCACGCTCGCCGCCGCCATCCTTCCGCACCGCGAATTTCCGCGCCTGCCCGAAATGCCGAACGGCGCGCTGGTCGCCCATCCGCTGTCGCCCAAAACCGCGCCCGCGAAAACCGAGATGCTGCGCGATCTCGGCCTCTGGCTGGGGTGAGACGATCCGGCCAACTCGACGGCGGGCGGGAACCGTGCAACCCTTGCCGGACAAGAAAAACGATCCCGTCCAGGACCATGATTCAACCTGATTCCCGACGCGCCGGGCAGCGCCCATGAGCGTTATCCAATCGCAGATCGACGCGAACTCGGATGCGTTCAAGCGCAATCGCGAGAACCATCTCGCGCTGATCGAAGAATTCCGCGGCCTCGAAGCCAAGGTACGGGCCAATTCCGCCCGCGCCCGCGAGAAATTCGAAAAGCGCGGCCAATTGCTGCCGCGCGACCGGCTGGCATTGCTGCTGGATCACGGCGCGCCGTTTGTCGAGTTCTCGACACTGTGCGGTTACAAAATGCACGACGATGACGGCGACAAGAACATCGCCGGCGGCGGCGGAATTTCGGGCATCGGCTTCGTCAGCGGCGTGCGCTGTGTGATCGGCGCATCGGATTCTGGTATTCGCGGCGGTGCTGCCACGCCCATGGGCATCGACAAGGGCCAGCGCATGCAAGCTATCGCGCTGGAGAACCGGTTGCCTTATGTGCAGTTGATCGAAAGCGCAGGCGCGAATCTGTTTCGTCAGGCCGATATGTTCGTGCGCGGCGGTCGCTCGTTTGCAAACCTCGCGCGGTTGTCGGCGGGTGGCTTGCCGATTGTTTCGGTCGTCAACGGTTCTTCGACCGCGGGCGGCGCGTATCAAACGGGCCTCAGCGATTATGTGATCGTGGTGCGCGGACGCTCGCGCATATTCCTCGCAGG
>DATCEI010000079.1:0-6955 GCA_036510185.1 Rhizomicrobium sp.
CCGCGTCCGAACACGAACGGATCGCCGCCCTTCAGCCGCAACACGCGAAGCCCGCGCCGCGCCATCGAAACCAGCGTGCGGGAAATGTCGGTCTGCTTGCAGGATTTGCGGCCCGCGCGCTTGCCCGCATAAATCAGCTCCGCGCCCGGCCGCGCCAGTTTCAGCAGCGCCTCGTTCACCAGCGCGTCGTAGAGAATGACATCGGCGTGCGCGATGGCGTGCAGCGCCAACGCTGTCGCCAGCCCCGGATCGCCCGGCCCCGCGCCTGCAAGCCAGACCCAGCCCTTCTCGAAAGCAGGCAGGCCAAGCGCATCCGCCAGCCTTTGGGCTGCGGCGCGTTCGGAAGCATTGGTCAGGTCGTCGGACATTTCACAAATTCTCGCTGTAGTCAAAAACATATCACATAATCATATTGGAGAAAAGGCCGCCCACTACCCTATGTCGCCTGCCAATTTGCGCAGCCTTGCGCTACAGAACGGCCCACACCAACCGCCGGATCGCCATGAAGCCCCGCCACGACCTCACGCCCAATTCCTTCGATTACGAGAACCAGCCGCTCGTCACCGCCAACGGCTTCCGCGAGTACGACGCGCGCTGGCTGTTCGGCAAGGAGATCAATTTGCTGGGCATTCAGGCGCTGGGCCTCGGCCTCGGCACCTATCTGCACGAAATCGGCGTGCGTCCCACGGTGGTGACGGGCCATGATTTCCGCTCCTATTCGCTGTCCATCAAACAGGCGTTGACCATCGGGTTGATGGAGGCGGGCTGCGAGGTGCTGGACATTGGCCTCGCCCTTTCGCCGGTCGCCTATTTCGCGCAATTCGCGCTGGATGCCCCCGCTGTCGCCATGGTGACGGCCAGCCACAATGAAAACGGCTGGACCGGCGTGAAGATGGGAGCCGCGCGGCCGCTCACCTTCGGGCCGGATGAGATGACGCGGCTGAAACAGATCGTGCTGGGCGGCGAAGGCCGCGCGCGCGCGGGTGGAAGTCTTCGCCGCATCGCGGATATGCGCGAAACCTATCTGCGCGCGGTTACTGAAGGCCACAAACTCTCGCGCCCCATTCGCGTGGTAGCCGCCTGCGGCAACGGCACGGCGGGCGCCTTCGCGCCGGAAGCGTTGCGCCGCATCGGTGCGGACGTCGTGCCGATGGACGCCGAACTCGACTACACCTTCCCGAAATACAATCCGAATCCTGAGGATCTTCACATGCTGCATTCGATGGGCGATGCGGTGCGCGAAACGGGTGCGGAGCTTTGTCTTGGCTTCGACGGTGACGGTGATCGCTGTGGCGTGGTGGACGATAACGGTCACGAGATTTTCGCCGACAAGATCGGCGTGCTGCTGGCGCGCGATTTGTCAGCACTTTATCCCAACGCGAAATTCGTCGCCGACGTGAAATCCACGGGCATTTACGAAATCGATCCGGTGCTGAAGAAAAACGGCGCCACGACGGATTACTGGAAGACCGGTCATTCCTACATGAAGCGCCGCACGCATGAACTGGGCGCGGTCGCTGGCTTCGAGAAAAGCGGACATTATTTCTTCAATCCGCCCATCGGGCGTGGCTATGATGACGGCATTGTGGCCGCCATCGCCGTGCTGGAAATGCTGGACCGCGCGGGCGCGCGCAAATTGTCGGCGCTGGCGGAGGATTTGCCGAAGACATGGGGCTCGCCAACCATGGCGCCCTTCTGCCCCGACGAAAGCAAATATTCCGTCGTCGATGCGCTGACGAAGGAATACACCGATCTGCAAACAAACGGCGGCACGATTTTGGGTCAGAAAATCGCGCGCCTTGTCACCGTGAACGGCGTGCGCGTGACGCTGGAAGACGGCACATGGGGTCTGGTGCGCGCGTCATCCAACAAACCGTCGCTGGTCGTGGTGGTAGAAAGCCCCGCCTCTGAAGCGCAGATGCGCGCGATGTTCGCCGATCTCGACGGACGGTTGTGCAAGCATCCGCAAGTCGGCGAATACGATCAGAAGATTTAGGCCGCTTCGAGTAGAATTAAATCCCAACCGTCATGGCCGGGCTTGACCCGGCCACCCATCGCGCTCGCGTCCGCGAGCGCAAAAGAGTTTCTCCGACGCATAGACATGCATCGGATGGATGGCCGGATTAAATCCGGCCATGACGGAAGTGGGGATAAGCTCAACCAAAACTGCTTTAAGCGGCTTCGCGCCGGTCCGTGCGATCGAGTTGTGCCAATGCCGCGCGCAGCGTTTCGACATTCGCGCCGGGTCGTGTGGCGTGTTCGCTCAAATAACGGCGGAAGGCGCGCGCGCCGGGGAGTCCGTTGAACAGGCCCAGCAGATGCTTGGTCATCGCGTTCAGCGGCACGCCGCGCGAGAGGTTATGCGAGACATATTCGACATAGGCTTCAACCGCGTCGTCGATACCGCGTGTCTCACCGCCGAAGAACCGCGCGTCCACAGCGGCCAATATCGCAGGCGAGTGATACGCCGCACGTCCCAGCATCACACCATCGACATGGGCGAGATGGTGCTCGGCCTCATCGAGAGTCGCAATGCCGCCATTGATGATGATGGTAAGATGCGGGTTTTCGCGCTTCACGCGATAGACCAGTTCATAGTCCAACGGCGGTACTTCGCGATTTTCTTTCGGCGAAAGTCCGGCGAGCAATGCCTTGCGCGCGTGGACGACGAATGTGTTCACGCCCGCTTCCGCACATGCGCCGATCAGCGCGCGCAAGGATTCTTCCGGCTCCTGCTCATCCACGCCAATGCGGCATTTGACCGTAACCGGCACGTCCGCCGCCGCGCGCATCGCCGCCACGCAATCGGCGACCAACGCAGGCTCGCGCATCAGGCACGCGCCGAAGCGCCCCGATCGTACACGGTCCGACGGGCAGCCCACATTCAGATTGATTTCGTCATAGCCGAACTCCGCGCCGATCTTCGTGGCCTCGGCCAGCCGCGCCGGTTCCGCCCCGCCCAATTGCAGCGCCACGGGATGTTCGCGCGCATCGAACCCGATCAGCCGTTCGCGGTCGCCGCGGATGATCGCCTCCGCCGTCACCATTTCGGTGTAGAGGCGCGCGCGCGCGGTCAACTGGCGATGGAGAAACCGGCAGTGCCGGTCCGTCCATTCCATCATCGGGGCGACGGCGAAAATCGTCATGGCATCCTCACGACCGCGCACCATACGCATTTCGGGCGCGATGTTAAGCCACGGGGTTTAACCAAACCCGGTTTCGCGCTATCGAAACGGCATGACGGACGACGCGAAAGACCGTGTGCTGGTGACGGGCGCTTCGGGCTTTGTGGGCTCGGCAGTGGCGCGCGCGCTGAGCCGCCGCGGGTTCGCCGTGCGCGTGCTGATGCGCGCCACCAGCCCGCGCACAAACCTCGCCGGTTTCGAAAGCGAAACCGTCGAAGGCGACATGCGCGACTGGGCGTCCATGATCCGCGCGCTGAAGGGCGTGCGCTACCTGTTTCATGTGGCCGCCGATTACCGGCTGTGGGCGCGCGATTCGGAAGAGATCGTGCGCAACAATGTCGATGGCGTGCGCGGCACGATGCTGGCGGCGCTCGAAACCCATATCGAGAAGATCATTTACACGAGCAGCGTCGCCGCGCTGAAGCCGATTGCAGGCGGCGTGGCCGATGAAACCTCACGCCACACGGAGAAGACCGCCATCGGAGCGTATAAGCGCAGCAAGGTGGCCGCTGAGCGTTTTGTCGAAAGCCTGATTGCGGAGCGCGGATTGCCCGCGATCATTGTGAGTCCCTCCACGCCTATCGGTCCACGCGACGTGAAGCCGACGCCCACGGGCCGCATTATTGTCGAGGCCGCGACGGGGCGCATTCCGGCGTTCGTCGATACGGGCCTGAATCTCGCGCATGTGGATGATGTGGCGGACGGGCATCTTTTGGCGTTGGATCACGGACGCATCGGCCAGAATTATGTGCTGGGCGGACAGGATGCGAGCCTGCGCGAAATGCTGGCGGCGATTGCGAAACTGCGCAGGCGGCGCGCGCCGTGGGTGCGGTTGCCGCGCGCCCCGCTTTACCCGCTGGCGTTTGCGGCAGAGGCCGTGGCGCGCTTCACCAACAAGGAGCCGTTTCTCACCGCCGATGCGCTGCGCATGTCAAAGCATCGCATGTTCTTCAGTTCGGCGAAGGCCGAGCGCGAGTTGGGATACAAAGCGCGGCCTTATATTGAAGGCCTCAAGGATGCGCTCGCGTGGTTCGAGCATGCGGGCTATCTCAAATGATCTTCGCTGCCGTCTTCGGCGCGTTGCCGCTTGCGATCTGGATTTATCTGCTCGCCGCGCGCGGGCTTTTTTGGCTGATGCGCGAACGCGATGACCGCGACGAACCACAATTCGATGGGCCGTGGCCGTCAGTCGTCGCTGTTGTCCCCGCGCGTGATGAAGCCGACGTCATTGCGCGTTCCATCGGCAGCCTGTTGCAACAGGATTATCCGGGCGATTTCCGCATCGTGCTCGTGGACGACCAAAGCACAGACGGAACGTCTGCTGTTGCGCGTGCGCTTAATGATGACGGCAAATTGCAAATCCTTTCCGGCGCGCCGCGCCCGCATGGCTGGACGGGAAAATTGTGGGCGGTGAAACAGGGCGTCGCACAAGCAGACATTGCTGATTATCTGTGGCTGACCGATGCAGACATCGCACACACGCCAGAAAACTTGCGCAAACTCGTTGCGCGCGCAAAAAACGATAATCTCGTTCTTGTTTCGCTGATGGCGAAGCTGCATTGCAAGACGTTTGCTGAACGGTTGCTGATTCCGGCCTTCGTCTTTTTCTTTGCGATGCTGTTTCCGTTTGGGTGGGTGAACAAAAAGAATAGCAAGATTGCCGCTGCCGCAGGCGGCTGTATACTGGTTTCGCGCGCGGCGCTGGAGCGCGCAGGCGGCATCGATGCGATTCGTCATGAAATCATTGATGATTGCGCGCTGGCGCGTCTGATGAAGAAACAGGGACAAATCCGTCTTTCGCTGACCAATCGCGCGCTAAGCTTGCGGCCTTATGAAAAGATCGAAGATATCAGGCGCATGGTTGCGCGTTCGGCCTATGCGCAACTGGATTATTCGCCGCTGCAATTGACCGGCACGCTGGCGGGAATGTTTCTGCTTTGCGTTGCGCCGGTTATTGCGGCGCTCTTCAGTTCAGGCCTTGCGCGCATCGCGGGCGCGCTTACATGGCTTGCGATGGCGATAGCATTCCAACCAATGCTGAGGTTCTACAAGCTGTCGCCGTTTTGGGGCGCTGCGTTGCCAATCATCGGCGCGCTTTATGCACTCTTCACGCTCGATTCCGCAATTCAGTTCTGGCGCGGGCGCGGCGGCATGTGGAAAGGCCGCGTTCAGGCGATGACGGGCGCATGAGCGGCGCATCGCAACTCGATTCCGGCAAAACCCATCGCGACGAGAATTTCCCGGTTGCGTCTTTTCTTATCGCGCCACAGCATCGCGCGATCATTCTCGCCTTCTATCGCTTTGCGCGCGCCGCTGACGATGTGGCGGACCACCCTGTCGCACACGCGGAAGAGAAATTTGCACTGCTGGACGCGATGAGCGCCAGCCTGACAGGCGAAACGCGGTCATCGCCGGAAGCAACTGCCTTACGCGCGGCGCTGGCCGAACGCGGCCTCCCGCCCGAACACGCGCTCGACCTGCTGGAAGCGTTCCGCCGCGACGTCACCAAATCGCGCTATGCCGACTGGAACGAGCTGATGGATTATTGCCGCTATTCGGCGATGCCCGTGGGCCGTTTCGTGCTGGATGTACATGGCGAGGCCCGCGCGCGGTGGCCCGCCAATGATGCGCTCTGTGCTGCATTACAAATCATCAATCATCTTCAGGATTGCGCGAAGGATTATCGCGATCTGAACCGCGTCTATCTCCCGCGCGATGCGCTGGATGCGGCCGGGGTGTCTGTCGAATCACTGGCGCAGGCCAAGGCATCCCCCGCCCTGCTGCAAGTGATTGGCAATCTCGCGCGCAAGACCATGGAACTTTTGGTCCAGGCCAAGCCTTTCGCAAAGGATATTTGCAATGGGCGGCTCGCCTTGGAAGTAAGTGTCATCGAGCGTCTGGCCGAAGACCTCGCCGCAAAGCTCGCCTTGCGCGACCCGCTTTGCGAGGCCGTGCATCACGGGCGCGGCGAAACGCTGGCCCTCGCGGCCTCGGTTTTGCCGGGCTTTGCTTTGTCGCGGCTTCGTTCTAGGAAGGCCCCAACCCGTAACCTCGCCCACGATAAATGACCGTCTCAGATTTTGAATCGCCAGAACTCCGCGCAGTGGAACAGAAGGTGGCGGGCAGCTCCTTCTATTCGGCCATGCGCGTGCTGCCGAAGGAAGAGCGCCACGCGATGTTCGCGATCTATGCGTTCTGCCGCGCGGTGGACGACATCGCCGATGACGGCATCGGCACGCGCGAGCAGAGGCAGCAATTGCTCGAACAATGGCGTGATGACGTAGCGGCCCTGTACGACGGGCGCGACGCCGGACAGGCCAATTTCCTCGCCCGCGCCGTGACGCGCTATGGCCTGCGTCAGGAAGATTTCTTCGCCATCATCGACGGCATGGAGATGGATGTGGCGGAGGATATTTGCGCGCCTGATCTCTTCAAGCTCGATGTCTATTGCGACCGTGTGGCGAGCGCCGTCGGGCGATTGTCGGTCAAGGTTTTCGGCATGGAGGAGAAGCCGGGGTTCCGCCTTGCCCATCATCTGGGCCGCGCGTTGCAGCTGACCAACATTCTGCGCGATCTGGATGAAGATGCCGCCATCGGGCGGCTCTATCTGCCGCGCGAATTTCTTGACGAAGCGAAAGTCAGCCACGGCAGCCCGCGCGAAGCGATCGACAATCCGGCGATTGATGGACCGTGCCGCATGGTGGCCGCACTTGCCCATGAACATTATCGCAAAACCAATGATGTGCTGCGCGAAGGCCCGCGCGGACAGA
>DATCEI010000080.1:0-6178 GCA_036510185.1 Rhizomicrobium sp.
CCGGCCGGTCGTCTGGATCGAACTCGGCGGCGGATTGAACCGTTTGGATGAAAGTCAGAAGCGGGTTGCGCCGCCATTCTTCACATCCGTTGTCAATGCGGGTTTTTCTTCGCCATTGGCGCTTGAGAGGCCTCCGCTTTACAGCCTCGACGAGAATGGAAAGATCAGTTTTCAGCCGGAAGATTCGGATTGGGTCTTTTCGATCTCAGTTCGCTACGGGCGTAGCGATAACGATGCCTATCGTCACCAACAAACGAACAATCTCATTGGAAATTTTAATAACGAGTTTCCGAGTCAAGCGAGACACAGATATGCCGAAATCACCGCAAGCAATAGCGAAACGCATGACATTCTGGACTTCATGGCTGGCAAGGATTTCGGCCTTGGCATGTTCGGAAAGGGTGGAACGTCCGTTCTGAGCGGTGGTATTCGCTTTGCTCAATTTCGTTCCAAATCCGGGTTGAGCGCTTATGCCGATCCGGATTACACCGATCCCAATGTGACCAGCATCGTCGGCCCCAAATACCTTCACAATTACAGCGCCAAGGCGAACAACAAGACGAGCTTCACCGGTGTTGGTCCTTCGATTTCCTGGGATGCGTCGGCTCCGCTTATTGGCCAGACGCAGAATGGAGAAATCACATTGGATTGGAGCTTGAACGGTGCCGTTCTGTTCGGCCGGCAGAAATCCGTCGGCTCTCACCAGACCAAAGGCAAATTATCAACGGGGTTGGCGAGCGACCCGGCGCAAGGGAAATACTTCAATACAAAGCACTACACCCAGGGCTTCCCTCACAATCGCTCCCGCATGGTTGCCGTGCCGAATGTCGGCGGGACGGCGGGCCTCTCGTTCCGTTACGCAAATGCCAAAGTCAGCTTCGGCTATCGCGCCGATATGTTCTTCGGCGCGATGGATGGCGGCATCGATACGGCGAAGAAAGAAAATGTCGGCTTCTACGGGCCGTTCGCCAGTGTCAGCGTTGGGCTGGGAGGGTGATCTACAATGACTGCAACGGACGCTTCTGTGGTTGACGTTCGGGCGCATCGCCACCTCAATTCTTTCGCCTCAGCCTGCGTTCCGACCTAACACAGAGTGAACGAGAATGAAAAGGCAGGAATCCACATTGAGCCGTCAAAACGTATTGGATATTTGAACAAGCCGGAATGGGCGTGGGAGTACCTCCGGCGAAATCCGGAATTTCATACGGCATGGCGGAAAGCGAGTAACGCCTTTGAGATCGTAACGGAAAGCGCCACTCGAAAAATTGTTATCTCGCACGGCAAAACCAATCCATTTGAGCCTTGGGGATGTTTGTTCACGGACGCGCCGGATGTTCCGGCAGGTACGGCGACTGTATTTTGGGATCCTACACGATTCAGAGGAACATTATGCGGTGTTTCGATCGCGTTAGGCACACAAACCTTTTCGCAACACTTCATCTTAGACGCGCTTAAATGTCCTGTCGTATTGCTACTCGCGCCGGGCGGGCGTCAGCATCTTTTGTTTCTCGAAAACGGCTGCGGTCTTCAACTGGCGATCAATGGTGTTGATATACGCGCTCCCGTCCACTTCCTTGCACATGCCCTGCTCGATGCCAATCGGATCAAAACACAAATCGAGGCCATACGCTGCCTTAATGAGCTGCTCATCAACAATCGGCTCTTGTCTCCACACTATCTCTCAGACCCACCATCGCCTCGTTTGGGCTTCGTGGTCAAAGCACTGGATGGCTGGCTCGCACGAATGCCGCACAAGGATATAGCCGTCACACTTTTTGGAGCGAACAGAGTCCGACAGGATTGGTATGATCCGTATGAGCATCTGCGCGACCGTGTGCGCAAAGCGATTCGCCAAGGCAAGAGTCTCATGGGCGGCGGCTATCTGAATCTATTGGAGTAGTTGTCGGGTGCTGGCGTTGCGTCTTTCGAGGTTAGGTCCATGCTTGATCCGGCTAAATCGGAATTGTCCTATTTGGGAGGTATTAGGGCGTAAATAAAGGAGGTTTTCTTTTTTCGCGATGCGCGCGACGATTCTCCTTGCGAGGAGATACCGCGTGACGCCAACAAAATTCCTGTTCGGACAAATCGCCGTGGTGCTTGCGGTCGCCACCGGAGGCCTTTGGTTCGCAACCGAATGGGCTGCCTGGCATCTGGGTTTTCAGCCTCAGCTCGGTGCGCCGTGGTTCGCGGTTTTATCACTGCAATTTTACGCGCCTTGGCGTTTGTTCGAATGGTGGTTCGCCTATGACGCCTATGCACCGTCGCTATTCAATGAGGCGGGTGCGATTGCGGCGGCCAGTGGATTTGCAGGTTGCGGCGCTGCTGTCGCTGGTTCACTCCTGCGCGCACGGCAAAATCATATCGCGACGACCTTCGGCTCATCGCGATGGGCAAGCCTTCGCGAAATTGACCGAATTGGTTTGTTTGGTCCCGCAGGTGTCTTCCTAGGCCGAATGGGAAACCGTTATCTGCGTCACGACGGCCCCGAACATGTCATGGCGTTCGCGCCGACGCGCTCCGGCAAGGGTGTTGGGCTCGTGGTACCCACACTGCTGTCCTGGACGCACAGCGTCGTCATCCACGACATCAAGGGCGAGAACTGGCAGCTAACGGCAGGCTGGCGCAGCCGCTTCTCGCATTGCCTGCTGTTCAATCCGACCGATGCGCGCAGCGCCCGCTACAATCCATTGCTGGAAGTCCGCAAAGGCCCGGACGAAGTCCGCGATGTCCAGAATATCGCCGATATTCTCGTCGATCCCGAAGGCGCGTTGGAACGCCGCAATCATTGGGAAAAGACCAGTCATTCTTTGCTCGTAGGCGTTATTCTTCATGTTCTTTATTCGGAAGAGGAAAAGACGCTCGCCCGCGTCGCGAGTTTCCTCTCCGATCCGCGCCGATCGTTCGAGCACACGTTGCGCGCCATGATGGCCACCAACCATCTGGGAACGGCAAAGACGCCGATTGTTCATCCCGTTGTCGCCTCCGCGGCGCGCGAAGTTCTCAACAAATCGGACAATGAACGTTCGGGCGTGCTGTCCACCGCCATGTCGTTCCTGGGTCTTTATCGCGATCCGGTGGTGGCGGCGACGACGGCGGCGTGCGACTGGCGCATCGCCGATCTTGTGGACGCCGCACGGCCCGTTTCGCTTTATCTCGTCGTGCCACCGTCGGATATTTCGCGGACGAAACCATTGGTGCGTTTGGTACTCAACCAGATCGGCCGCCAGCTCACCGAAAAACTCGAAGGCGATCCCGCCAAGCGGCGCAAGCATCAATTGCTGATGATGCTCGACGAGTTTCCCGCACTGGGGCGGCTGGACTTTTTCGAGACGGCGCTTGCCTTCATGGCGGGATACGGCATTCGTGCGTACCTCATCGCACAATCTTTGAATCAAATTTCAAAAGCCTATGGTGAAAACAATGCGATCCTCGACAATTGCCATGTCCGTATCGCGTTTTCGTCGAACGACGAACGCACGGCCAAACGCATTTCCGATGCGCTGGGTACCACCACCGAACTTCGCGCGCAACGCAACTATGCCGGACACCGGCTCTCGCCCTGGCTCGGTCATGTCATGGTCTCGCGGCAGGAGACCGCGCGCCAACTTTTGACACCTGGCGAAATCATGCAATTGCCGGCCAATGATGAGCTGGTGCTCGTCTCCGGATTTCCACCTATTCGCGCGCGCAAGCTGCGGTATTTCGAAGACCGCAATTTTACTGACCGGGTTTGCCCGGCGCCGATTCTAGCGAACGGACCATATTGTGACGCGCCAACGCCACGGGCCGACGATTGGAGCGGTCAGGTTCGCAATCTTGATGTCCGTCTTCAAACAGCAGATGCAACGGTTGAAGCAAGCGGCGATGGTGGACTGGAACGCAGCCCTCAGTTCGACCCGCACGAAGCGACATCCCTCGAAATCGACGCTTCGGAAATCGCGAACGAACAGGATGACGCGGACGCGCACAGTCCATCCGAAGACCTGATCCGCCGGGCCTTCGGCGTCAATGCCGGCGAACTGCACCGCCGCGTCGATGATGATCTGTTGCCGGCGTTTTGACGGAGCAGACCATGAAAGCGCGCCAAAACCTCTATCTCGAACCGAAGCTCAACAGCCAGCTTGAAGCATTGGCCGAGAAGCCGGGCGGCTCGAAGTCCGCGATCCTGAACGATGCGTTGCGTGCGTATCTTCGCAAGCGTGGTGCGGCAACTCCGGATGAAGATCTGACGGTGCGGCTCGACAGGCTATTCAGCCATCTCGCCCGCATCGAACGCAATCAGCAGGTGGCGATCGAGAGCCTGGCGCTGTTCATTCGCTATCAATTAGGCAACACACCGCCACTTCCAGCCCGCGAGCAAGCAGCAGCCCAGGCGCTCGGCAAGGACCGCTTCGAGGCCTTCATCACGCAAATCAGTCGCCGCATCGCGGACGGTAAAAGCGTCAGCCTCGATGTCATCGCGCGCGCCAGCGTTAACCCCGACCAGATCACGCGGATGGCTGCCGAATGAGCGCGACGAATTCCGAAACGGCGCTGCGCGCCCGCGAAATGCTCCGCACCGCAATGGGGCCGGACATCGCCGCAGCACTCGCCGATCCGTCCGTCATCGAGATCATGGTCAATCCCGACGGGCGGCTTAGGTTAGATCGGCTCGGCAGCGGTCGATGCGAAACCTCAGCCAGGCTCGAAAGCGCGTCGGTCGAACGCATCATTCGGTTGGTCGCATCCAGTGTCCGCAAGGAAGTGCATACCGAAAGCCCGATCGTTAGCGCGGAATTGCCGTCGCGCGCCGACGGCGAGTCAGGGGAACGCTTTGAGGGATTGCTACCGCCCGTCGCGACAGCGCCGTGTTTCTCGATCCGCAAACCGGCCTCGAAGATTCACAGTCTTGGCGACTATGTGGCGGACCGCATCTTGACAGCGGCGCAGGCCGAAATGCTTTGCCAGGCCGTGCGTGAACGCAAAAATATTTTGATCGCCGGAGGCACCAGTTCCGGCAAGACGACGCTCGCCAATGCGCTTCTCGCTGAAATCGCGCAGCTCGACGAGCGTGTAATCCTCATTGAAGACACCAGAGAGCTGCAATGCGCCGCCCGAGATTGTGTCGCCCTGCGCACCAAACCCGGCACGGTCGCATTGTCCGATCTGGTGCGCTCGACGCTGCGGTTGCGGCCGGACCGGATCATCGTCGGCGAGGTACGTGGCGCCGAAGCCCTCGACATGCTCAAGGCCTGGAACACCGGCCATCCCGGCGGCATCGCGACCGTTCATGCAAATTCCGCGGAAGCCGCACTCTATCGCATAGAGCAATTGGTGCAGGAGACCGTGATCACGGTGCCGCGCAGATTAATCGCGGACGCAATCGATCTCGTCGTGTTTATCGAGGGCCGGGGTTCGGCGCGCCATATTCAGGCGATCTGCGCAGTCGGCGATTTGACGGCAGACGGTCAATACGCTTTGAGCGAAGCGTGTGCCTCCAACATTCATCCGTTACATCAAAGGAGAACATCATAATGCGTTTGAATCCATTGCATCCCGTGTTTCGGGCGGTTGTCTGCGGCGTTGCGGCGGCAAATTTTCTGTGTACGGCAGCGTATGCGACGGGCTCGTCCATGCCGTGGGAGACACCTCTGCAGGAAATTCTGGATTCCGTGCAAGGACCAGTCGCGAAGATCATCGCCGTCATCATTATTGTGATCACGGGTTTGACGCTCGCTTTCGGCGATACATCGGGCGGTTTCCGCCGCCTGATCCAGATCGTGTTCGGGCTGTCGATCGCCTTTGCGGCATCGAGCTTTTTTCTTACCTTCTTTTCCTTCGGCGGCGGGGCGCTCGTTTGATGGCTGCCGACATAGAAGGTTTCGATGTACCGCTGCACCGCTCGCTGGTGGAGCCAATTCTGCTCGGCGGTGCGCCGCGCGCGGTGGCGATCGTCAACGGCACGCTGGCGGCAGCCCTCGGCCTGGGATTGCGGATGTGGGTGGCCGGTTTGTTGCTGTGGGTCGTGGGCCACTCCATCGCCGTCTTCGCCGCCAAACGCGATCCGCATTTTGCAGAAATCCTGCCGCGCCACCTTCGTCAACGGTCCCATCTCACATGCTAAACTTTTCGGAATATCGCCGCCGCACCGACCGGCTGGCCGACCATCTGCCCTGGGCAATGTTGGTCGCACCCGGCA
>DATCEI010000081.1:0-6432 GCA_036510185.1 Rhizomicrobium sp.
ACCTATCGCTATCGTGGCCACTCGATGAGCGACCCCGCGAAATATCGCACACGCGAGGAAGTGCAGAGCGTGCGCGAAAAACGCGATCCCATCGAACATATGGCCGCGCGGCTAATCGCGGAGAAGCTCGCGACCGAAGACGACCTCAAGGCGATGGACAAGGACGTCCGCAGCGTTGTGAACGCGGCCGCCGAATACGCGACCAACAGCCCGGAACCTGCGTCGGAAGAACTCTACACGGATGTGTTCGCCTAGATGACGACACAAATCCTCATGCCCGCACTTTCGCCCACGATGGAAGAGGGTAAGCTCGCCAAATGGCTGGTGCATGAGGGCGATGCGGTGAAATCCGGCGACATCCTCGCCGAAATCGAAACCGACAAGGCGACGATGGAATTCGAGGCTGTCGATGAAGGCCGCATCGGTAAGATTTTGGTGCCCGAAGGCACCGAAGGCGTGAAGGTCAATCAGCCGATCGCGGAATTGATAGCCGACGACACGGGCGGCGAAGAAGCAAGGCCGGTCGCTGCGGTAGAAGCCGAAAAGGTAGAAAAGAAAATTGAAACTCCCTCGCTCTCGCAGGGGAAGAGAGTTGGGGTGAGGGGGCCTGCGCCCGCATCATCATCGCCGCAAGTATTGTCCGATCCCGAAGTCCCCGCTGGCACCGAATTCGTCACCATGACTGTGCGCGAGGCCTTGCGCGACGCCATGGCCGAGGAAATGCGCCGCGACGATGCGGTTTTCCTCATGGGCGAGGAAGTCGCGCAATATCAGGGCGCGTACAAAGTGAGCCAGGGCCTGCTGGAAGAATTCGGCGCGCGCCGCGTGATCGACACGCCGATCACCGAGCATGGCTTCACAGGCCTCGGCGTCGGCGCGGGGTTCGCGGGCCTCAAACCCATTGTCGAATTCATGACCTGGAATTTCGCCATGCAGGCCATCGACCAGATCGTCAATTCGGCGGCCAAGACGCGCTACATGAGCGGCGGACAGATGAATTGCTTCATCGTGTTTCGCGGGCCGAACGGTCCGGCGAGTCGCGTGGCCGCACAGCACAGTCAGGATTATTCTTCGTGGTACGCGCATGTGCCGGGCATGCGCGTGATCGCGCCCTATTTCGCCGCAGACGCGAAGGGCCTGTTGAAAGCCGCGATCCGCGATCCGAACCCCGTGATCTTTCTGGAAAACGAAATCGCTTACGGGCGGTCGTTTCCTGTGCCGAGGCTAGATGATTTCGTGCTGCCCATCGGCAAAGCGCGCGTGATCAAACAGGGCGCGCATGTCACGCTGGTCGCGCATTCGATTTGCGTGGGCCTGATTTTGGAGGCCGCCGATGTGCTCGCGAAGGAAGGCATCGACGCGGAGTTGATCGATCTACGCACGCTGCGTCCGCTCGATACAGCGACTGTCATCGAATCCGTGAAGAAGACCAACCGCATCGTCACCGTGGAACAGGGTTGGCCTGTTTGCTCCATCGGCTCGGAGATCTGCGCGACGGTTGCATCCGAAGCCTTCGATTATCTCGATGCGCCGCCTACGAAAGTCGCGGGTAAGGATGTGCCGATGCCTTACGCCGCCAATCTCGAAAAACTCGCGCTGCCGACCGTCGCCGATGTGATCGCGGCGGCGAAAGCCGTTTGCTACCGGAGCTGATCATGCCGCGCGCGCAACGCATGATTTGGAGAAAAGGCGGTTGTCATTGCGGCGCCGTCGCGTTCGAGGTGGAAGCGCCCGACGAAATCGAAATCACCGAGTGCAATTGCTCGATGTGCGAGAAGACGGGCTATCTGCATCTCATCGTGCCGAAATCGCGCTTCAAACTGTTGCAGGGCAAAACGAAACTCACCGCCTATCAATTCAATACGAAAACGGCGAACCATCTATTTTGTTCGATATGCGGCATCAAATCGTTCTATGTGCCGCGTTCGCATCCGGACGGTTACGGCGTAAATTTCCGTTGTCTCAACGCAGACGATTTCAAGTCGGTGTTCACCGCCCAGTTCGACGGCAAGCATTGGGAACAGCATGCCGACGAACTTGAACCGCTCGAAGACGAATAATGGCGACACAAATCCTCATGCCCGCGCTTTCACCCACCATGGAGGAGGGCAAGCTCGCCAAATGGCTGGTGCGTGAAGGCTCCACGGTGAAATCCGGCGACATCCTCGCGGAAATCGAAACCGACAAGGCGACGATGGAATTTGAAGCGGTGGACGAAGGCCGCATCGGAAAAATTCTCGTGCCCGAAGGGACTGAGGGCGTGAAGGTCAATCAGCCGATTGCTGTGTTGTTAATCGATGGCGAGAAAGCGGGAGACAATCCATCACCGCCCGTGAAAGCTGCGACACCGGTCCTCCTCACCCCAACCTTCTCCCCCAAGGGGGGAGAAGGGGATTCTCCGAAAAATTCCCTCGCCCCCGCAGGGAGAGAGGGCAAGGGTGAGGGGGCCTCTAAACCGGATTCCATTCAACCCGACCGCACCTTCGCATCGCCCCTCGCGCGCCGCATAGCCGAACAGAAAGGCATCGATCTCGCCTCGCTGAAAGGCACTGGCCCACGCGGGCGCATCGTGAAAGCCGATGTCGAAGCGGCTCAACCAGATACGAAGAAAGCGCAGCAGTCCGCGCCCGCTAAAGAAACAACGACGTCGCCCACCATTGCCGGCATCGCGCCGCTGGCCGATGCGCGGCTCTATTTCAAACCGGATAGTTATGAAGAGATTCCGCATGACTCGATGCGCAAGGCGATTGCGAAGCGGCTGACGTCGGCGAAAACGCTCATCCCTCACTATTATCTGACCATCGATTGCCGCATCGACAATCTGCTCGCCACGCGCGCGCGTCTGAACAAGACCACACCGAAAGGCGAGGGCGGCTACAAACTCTCCGTCAACGATTTCATCGTGAAGGCGGCCGCGCTTGCGCTCATACGCGTGCCGGAAGTCAACGCAAGCTGGACGGACACCTCGATCCTGCGCCACCACCACGCCGATATCGGCGTCGCCGTGGCGCTGGATTTCGGCCTCATCACGCCCATTGTGTTCAGCGCCGACGAAAAAGGCCTCGCAATCATCTCCAATGAAGTGAAATCGCTGGCTGAACGCGCACGCGCAAAAAAACTGAAGCCGCAGGAATATGAGGGCGGCGGTTTCGCCATCTCCAATCTCGGCATGTTCGGCGTCAACGATTTCACCGCCGTCATCAATCCGCCTCATGCCGCGATCCTTGCCATCGGCGCTGGCGAGCAACGCGCGGTGGTGCATGACGGCAAAATCGAAATCGCCACGGTGATGAGCGTCACGATGTCTTGCGATCATCGCGTGATCGACGGCGCAACGGGCGCGCGGTTCCTGCAAGTGTTCAAAACCTTCGTCGAAGAACCGGCGGCGATGCTGTTATGAGCGAGGCTTACGATGTCATTGTGATCGGCAGCGGACCTGCGGGCTACGTTTGCGCGATCCGTGCCTCGCAATTGGGATTGAAGACCGCCATCGTCGAACGCGACAGGCTCGGTGGCATCTGCCTGAATTGGGGGTGTATTCCGACGAAGGCTCTGCTGCGTTCGTCGGAAATCTGGCATTTGATGCATCGCCTGAACGAATTCGGTTTCAGCGCGGACAATTTGCGTTTCGATCTGGCAAAGATCGTGGAGCGCTCGCGCAAGGTCGCCGCGCAGCTTTCCGGTGGCGTCGCGTTCCTGATGAAGAAGCATAAAATTTCTGTTATAAATGGCGACGCGAAGCTTGGCGGTCCCGGCAAAGTGGCCGTATCGAAGGACGGCAAGACCACGGAATATTCTACGAAAAACATCGTGCTTGCCACAGGCGCTCGCGCTCGCGCGTTTCCGGGCATGGAGCCGGACGGTAAACTTATCTGGACCTATCGTGAAGCGATGGTGCCGGAAGCGTTTCCAAAGTCGCTGCTGGTGATCGGTTCGGGCGCCATCGGAATCGAATTTGCCAGCTTCTATCGCACGCTCGGCAGCGACGTCACGGTCGTCGAAGTGCTTGATCGCGTGCTGCCGGTGGAAGACGAAGAAATTTCGCAGCTCGCCGCGAAAGCCTTCGCCAAGCAGGGCATGAAAATCAGAACCGCTACGACCGTCGAAAAACTGGAGAAGGGTGCCAACAACGTCACCGCCACGCTGAAAGGCAAAGACGGCAAGACCGAAACACTCACCGTGGATCGCGCGATCCTTGCCGTCGGCATCGTTGGTAACGTCGAGAATATCGGTTTGGAAGCCGCAGGCGTGAAAGTTGAAAAATCACATGTCATTATCAATCAATGGGGCGAAACCGGTGTTGCGGGCGTGTGGGCGATTGGCGATCTCGTGGGTCCGCCATGGCTCGCGCATAAGGGCATGCACGAGGGCGTGATCGTGGCCGAGCGCATTGCGGGGGTGACGGGCGTGCATCCGCTCGATATTTCCAAAGTTCCGGGCTGCACCTATTGCTCGCCGCAGATCGCAAGCGTTGGTCTCACCGAAGCGCGCGCGAAAGCGAACGGGCGCAAAATTAAAGTTGGCCGTTTTCCGTTCATCGGCAACGGCAAGGCGATTGCGATGGGCGATGCGGAAGGCCTGATCAAAACCGTGTTCGATGCAGAAACAGGCGAATTGCTGGGTGCGCATATGATCGGCGAAGGCGTTACCGAATTGATCCACGGTTACACAATCGCGCGCACGCTGGAGGCGACGGACGCCGATCTCGCGGCCACGATTTTTCCGCACCCAACATTATCCGAAATGCTGCATGAGGCTGTGCTCGACGCCGACAAGCGCGCGCTGCACATTTAATTGAGCAGACGCTTTACATCTACGGCGACATTGGCTGTGTTATCTGTTGTCATCGTCACAAGCCGCGCGCGGCCGTTTGCATCGAAGAAAAACACCGCGCTTGTGTGCGAGACGGTGTACGGATTTTTCGTGACGCTGTAGGCCACGCGGTAGCGCCGCGCGAGCGCGGCCAGCGAATCGGGCGAGCCGCGCAGGCCATCAATCTGCGGTGCAAACGCATTCGTGTAGGCTTTGAGCACGGGCAGCGTATCGCGGTTTGGATCGACCGTTACGAACAGCACGGACACATCCTTCGCGCGCGCGCCGAGTGCATGTAGCGCGTCCGTCAAATTGGCAAGCGTCGCGGGGCAGACATCCGGGCAATGCGTGTAACCGAAATAGAGCAGCACGACGCGGCCGCGATAGTTGCGCGCGGTGACGGCCGCGCTATCGCTCGCGCGCGCCATGGCGAAGGCGAGCTTCGGCATCACGCCGGTGATATCGGTCGCGTGCCAGTCCGCGCCGCGCCCGCAAGCGGACAGAACAAGTGCCAATGCGAGCGCCGCAATTTTCTGAACTGTCATGCGCGCGGGATAGCATGCGGTCGGCGCGGGCGCGACCGTCCTGTGACCAATCGCCTTGGCGGGCGGGCAGGGCGCACATTATATAGTGCGGCTCATGGCAATCGCGGCAGTCGAAACGAACGGGCAGGGCGGGCAATGGCTCGCTTACGGCGCGGTGTTGGTCGTTGGATGCGTGCTTTACGCAATCTGCCGCTTTTATCCCGCGCATCTGCCCGCGTGGCTACCGTGGGAATTTTCGTGGCCAGTTTATCTCGCGACCGTGCTTTCGTTAGGCTGGTATGCGCAAGGGCTTGCGCGGTTGCCGCGCGCGGACCATCCGCCATTGTGGCGAAGCGCATGTTTCGTTTTCGGCGTCGTTTCCATCTATGCGATGCTGCAATCGCGCGTGGATTATTATGCGCAGCATCTGTTCTTCGTGCATCGCGCGCAGCATTACATTCTGCATCATCTGGGTGCGTTCTTCATCGCGCTGGGTTTTCCGGGGTCCGTGCTGTGGGCAGGAATGCCGCAATTCCTGAAGCCGGCTGTCGCGTCGAAAACCGTGCAGCAGACAATGGATTTCGTGCAGCATCCTGTTGTCGGGCCGCTGTTGTTTGTCGGCATGATTTATCTGTGGCTTATTCCAGCCGTCCATACGCGCGTGATGCTCGACGCCAATCTGTACGATCTGATGAACTGGTCGATGGCGATAGACGGAATCTGTTTCTGGTGCCTTATTCTCGATCCGCGCCCCAGCCCGCCCGCGCGCATTTCCAGTGGCTTGCGGGCGCTGCTCGTCATCGCGGTCGAGCCGTTGCAGATGGTGCTGGGTGCGATCCTGTCACTCTCGAACACGGACTATTATCCCGTCTATGAGATTTGCGGGCGCGTGCTCAACATCACCGGAATCAACGATCAGCATTATGGCGGACTTATCATCTGGCTGCCGGGCACGCTGCTCAGTTTCGTCGCCATCGTCATCGTGCTGATCAATATGCGTCTTAATGAAGAGGAGGACGAACGTGCGTTGGCGAATTCGTGAGTTGGCTATTGTCGCTTCTTTGGTGCCCGCATTTGCGCAAGCCGCAACCGTGAC
>DATCEI010000082.1:0-6472 GCA_036510185.1 Rhizomicrobium sp.
GTTGAGAGCATTTGCGAAGAGGTTCACACGGCACAATGCCTCGCTCACTTCCTGCTCGCCCAATACGAGTTTCAGGTTTGGTGGTTTCGTCATCTCCACCTGTGTGACGGGCAGGGGCAAATCGTTTTGCTGCACGACATCCAGCAGCGCGCGCAGCATGGCGGAGCGCGCGGAGCCGGGATTGATCTGGTCGGGCAATGCGTAAAAACGTACTTCGTAGAACGTGGTATCGGCATCGACCCTGCTGATGACGATGTCCGGCGGCGGCGTGCGCACCAGACCGTGCAAACGCGCCGCCTTGAAAGCCTCGCCCAACAGCATATCGATCACCCGGTTTGTCGGCACGCGGATATCGATGGCGATTTCCACCGAAAGCCGTTTGGCTTCATGCGGACGGCTGTGATTCATCACCGGGTTGGTGCTCATCAGCCGGTTGGGAATCATCAGCCGGCGTCCGTCTTCCAGCCGCAGAAACGTCGTGCGCCATGTAATGCCCGACACGCAGCCATAAATCGGCTCGGGCATCTGGTCCGAATAGAGCGTCAGCCAGTCGCCGAGCGCGTAGGAGCCGTCGAAATTGATGGACAGGCCGCTGAACAGATCCTGAATCACCGGCTGCAGCGCGATACCCAGCACAAAGGCGACCGCGCCCGACGCTGTCAGGATTCCGGTGAGCGTCAAACCGGCATTGATCCGCAACCCGATCGCCAGCGCCGATGCAAGGATCAGGATGGTGACAATGTCCTGGATCAGCGCCGGTGTTTCGCGATTGCGTCTGCGCTTGAGATAGCCCGTCCAATAGAAACGGCGGATCAATCGATCCAGAAAGAACGCGCCGGCAACGATGAGCGCGACCGCGAGGCCGTTCAGAATCGGGTCCGCATAGTTTGCGGGCAAATTCCTCGCGATACTCGGCCTCGCCAACAAATTGACGACCAGCAGGAACAACAGGGTGATGATCGAGCGCGCCATCATTTTTCGTGCATCACCATAGATACGCCATGAGCGCCCTGTTTCAGGCGGCCCATATGCAGAGCAACGCAAGGGTCGTTCGGGGCTTCTTTTGTCAGCTCGGTGAACAGGGCCAGCGCGTCCGGCGAGTCATGCTGGAGTTTGACGAACGCGGCGCAATAACGCTCCAGAAAACCTTGCTCCAGTTCGCCGTTTCGCAATGGCTCGAACACTTCGACGGGCTTGCCTTTTCCTTTCAGCACGACCGATGCAATCGGGCGGAAGCGGATGTCTTCGCACATCGCCCGCGTGGATTCGCTGACGCAAATGCGGGTGCCGAAATGTTTGTTGATCTGTTCGAGGCGCGAGGCAACATTCACGGCGTCGCCCTGCGCGGTATAATTGAACCGCGTCAGCGAACCGAAATTTCCGATGACGGCGGGGCCGGTGTGGACGCCGATCCGCGTTAGGCCGAAAGGAATATTTTTGGCCCGCTGCTGCGCGCTGAACGCCTCGCAGAATTCATCGATGTCCAAGGCGCAGTGAACTGCGTGGCTTGCATGTTTCGGCAGATCGACCGGCGCGTTGAAAATGGCGAACACGGCATCGCCGATGAATTTGTCCACCATGCCATCATATTTGAGCACAATCCGCGTCACGCCTTCGAGATAGGCGTTGATGAGGGGGGCCAACTCCTGTGACTCCAGATTTTCCGACATGGCGGTGAAATTCGCGATGTCCGTGAAGATATACGTCATTTCCCGCCGTTCGCCCTGCAGCGCCATCCGGTCGGGATCGGCGACAAGTTGTTCGACCACTTTGGGCGAAACATAGCGCGAGAATGCGCCCTGAATGAAGACGCGCTGCCGCCGCGATTCCAGCCCCGTTAACGAGTCCATGGCCCAGAAGGCCAGCGCCAGCGCGACGCCGGGCGCAATCAGCCCGATCATGGTGTCGTCGTAGTAGAACAGCGCCGCGCCCATACCCCAGAGCAGCAGCAGAGTGGTGACGCCCAGCGCCATGCGCAACGGCAGCGCGCGCTGAGATCGGCCAAGAAATGCCCCCAGCCCGGCGCAAACCAGCGCGATCAGAAAATCGATCCATCCCGCCACCATGGGCGGTTGGCGGTGATTGAGAAGCTGGGACAGCATATGCGCCTGAATCGTGACGCCCGGCAGCAATCCTTCGCCATTGGCGAAGACGGTGGCGAAAGGGGTGCGGTGACGATCCACCAGCGTCATGTCGGACCCAATCATGACGATCTTGTCCTTGAGCCAGGCGGCCGGAAGAAACTGTGCCGTTTGCGCGGGCCATTCCTTGAAGGTCGCGTCCAGCTTTGGCTCGCCCGGCCGTTTCAGCCATTGCGCGCGCCACACGATGGGAACCTGTGCGGCCGATGTTTTGACGCCAAGTTTTGCCGCCATCGCGCGCGGCAGGCTCATCAGATAGCGGCCGTTTCTCGCCACCGCGCCCGGAAACACGGACCGCGCAACATCGAACTGATCCTCGCTGACATTCGCGTAACCGCGTAAGGATTGCGGTACATAGGAATCAAGAAATGCGCGCTGCTCATCCGTCACGACATTGGGGGAATCGGTATAACTGACCACCAGCGGCGCCTTGATCGCCGTCAGCGTTTTTTTCAGTTGCGCATCCTTGTCCGGTTCGGTCGGTTGATCGAGAAGATAGTCGAGGACAATGCCGCGTACATGGCGCGCATCCAGCGCCGTCAGAAGATTGCTGAGGAAGGCTCGGTCGAGCGGCGCGCGATAGGGAAACAATCGCAGCGTCTCTTCCGTGACGCCCAGAATGACGATGTCGGGATCTTGCGGTTGCAGGGGCGTGAGCGACGCGATTTCCCAATCCTGCACGAAGCGGTCGGCGTTCGTCAGCATCCAGAAATTGTTCAGCAAAAAGACCGCGATAAGCGCCGCACCCAGCGAAGCGATCATGGGTGCAGCAAACAGCGTGAAATTGCGATTGCGCGTCAGGGCCTTTGCGAACGCACGAACGCCGCCGGTCATTGCATATTGAGCAGCGCCTCGGCCTGCGCCTCGCATCCCTTTTCCGCCATCCACGCGGCGCGCATGGAATCGTTTGTCAGCACGGCGGGCAGGGTGTTGACGGTGACGGCGGATTCCGCGCCATCGACGGACACAACATAGGTCGCACCGCCATGCACCGGCGCGTCGGCGGAGGCGCTCAGTTCATCGCTCCCCGCCGGCCAGTTTGCCTGCGCGCGCCAACTGCGATCATCCGGCATGACTGTGAAGGTTGCGGCCTTGACGGAACTCGGCCGCCAGAAAACCACGGCGTCACCATCCCGCAGGCAGACATTGCCGTTGTGTGTTGCATCGATCAGCCATGGCGACGGCAGTTTGACGATTGTGGCGCCGCGCGTGGTGCCGACTTCCGACGTTCGCGCCTGGCGTTGCGTGACGAGTGCTGCCAACGCCGTCTTTATATCCACACGCTCGATCTGATCCAGCGACGGCACCTTGTCGTAAGGTCCGTCCAGCTTGAGCGTCGCGCCGGTTTCGGAAAGCAGCGTCACGTGCTGGCCCTGTTTCAGCACCAGCGGCTTGGTGTCGTCCAGCACCGCGCCGGGACGAAGGGCGACGGCACGCGCTTCGATCACCACGAGCTGTGCTGCATGGGCGCCGGCGCACGATGCGAGCATCGCGCCAACGGGAAGCATCCAGCGAGCAATCCTTGCGATGTTCATCATGGCGCTCCATCTGCGAGCCGCGAACCGGTGCCCGTCGCCGCGCCGTCGCCGATCAGGGTGAACGCGGCCCAATAAAACGGATGCGCCGTTGCGGGCGATGCGATGAGCGAAAGTTGCGATTGCCGCAAAGCCTCCGCGAGACCGCCGCGCCTGTCACCGGCAAACAATCCCGTCATCAATTTCTCGGTGGCGGTGGAGGGCACTTCCCAATGGCTCGCCAGCACGGCACGCGCGCCTGCATCGAAGAATGAGTCGGCCAGTCCTTCCAGCGCGCCGCCGCCAAATTTCGTGCCGCCCGCCGCCGCCGTGTTGCAGGCGGACAGGACGACGAGATCGGCATTCAGTTTCAAGCCCGCGATTTCGCTGGCACTCAGCAATCCGTCGCCGTCGAGCGACGACGCAGCTTGCGCGGGCGGCGACAGCACCAGTCCCGGTTCGGACTGGCAATGCAATTCGCCGGGCAGCAAACCATGCGTGGCGAAATAGATCACGCCGAACTGATCCAGCGGTTCGTTGCGGAAATTGGTTTCCGTCGCGTCCGCGCCGAGCAGCATCGTGTCCTGTGACGCGCCCATGGCGGCGCCGACGATCTGGATTTCGCGGCGCGTATCGGGCAGCGGCGACAGGGCGCGCAACAATTCCGGCGAGATGGGGCCGCTCTGACGGCAATCCTGCGCCAGAGAGTCCAGCGCCTTCACGCCCGCCAAACCTTGCGAACCCTGGAAGGCCGGATCGCCGATACCGAGGAACGGACGTTTCGGCGCCGCGCGCTTTGCGCCCGCATCGCGCAGCGCGAGAAAGGCGCGCGGACTCGGCACCTGGCTCACGGCCATTTGCCGGATCAGCCACGCGGCGTTGACATAATTGCTGCCATCCGGCGGCGGTGACGTCACCAGCAGGGAAAGCGGCAGGCTCGCGAGATCGCCGCTGGGTGCAACGACCAGATGTGTCACGCCGCCGAGTTCGGCGGAGAAGGGCTGCACCAATTCGCTGTAAAGCGCGTATGAGGATTTTAGACTGAACGGCGCCAGTTGCCCCAATTCGGGCAGGAATGCCTTGCGCAGATCGCTGACGTCGGATGCCAGTGATTCCACTGTCGCCTGAAGCGGCTTCGCGGCGAGGCCGTGCGACGTGACCAGCAATCCATAACTGCCGTTCGCACCAATGACGAAAGACAACAACGCTTCATTGGGTCCGAGCGCATGTTCAACCGTCGCAAGGTCGGCGGGGCCAGGGGCCGCAAGCTTCGTGTAATTCGGAAAATTGTCACGCACCTTGCCGTTCAATTCATCGGCGTGCGCGGCCGCAGATTTCACGGAGGCTTCCAGCGCCTTCACGCGATTTGCGTCGCGGTCATCATCCGATTTGGCGTATTCGGCGGCCAGATCGATGCGCGCGGTGTCCCGTTTGTGCTCCGCATCCTGCGCTTGCCGTATGAGATCGCTCAGCGCCGGATCGCCCGCCGCCTGCCTCGCCGCCACGCGCGCGATTGTCTGATCGGCGATATCGGAGGCCGCATATTGGCTGGCCTTGAAGACCTCGGCATCGAGCGCGTGCGGATCGCCCGACGAAATCGCCGCGGTGATGAACGGCACCAATTGATCGGGAACGATGCGCGCGCGCGCGATGGGATCCTTTTCGAGAATTGCGAACGCCGCTTTATAGGCGTCGATAGCAGCCGGATAGAGTTGCTGATCGGTGTAGAAACGCCCCAGCCGAAGCTGCGCCAGCGCGGTCGGCGGGCCATCGCCGAAAAGTTTCGTGTCGAGATCGACCGCATCGTGGAAATCGCGCTCCGCGATCACCACGCGCCCCTGCCGCGTGTTGATGTCGCCCATCAGCATCAACACATCCGGACGCCACCAGAGCGGAAGGCTTGGTTCCTGACTGATGATCCACAACGCTTCTTCCGCCGAAGCTTGCGCCGCGGCGAGTTCGTCGAGCCGCAACGCCATCTCGGCCTCGATGCGCAACGAATGCGCCAGTTCCCCCTGATTGACGGGAAGTGCTGGCGCGCCATTCGTGGTGCCTTGATCGGCATCGATATTGGCCTGAATTTCCGCGCGGCGCGCCGCCGTTGCTTCGCGCGCGAATTTCAGCGCGTCGGCAAACTGTCTCTGGTTCGCGGCATTGAGCGCGCGATAGGATGCCAGCCGCGCGCGCGCGGAGGCGCTGGATGATGCCTCAATTATTGGCGTTGCGCGGCGGAAGAGGGCATCGGCTTCATCGAAGCGTCCCTGATTACTGACTTGCAGCGCCAATTCGGCAAGCGTTTCGCCGACCGGCATCGCATCCGGCCCGAAAAGACGTTCGTTGATTTCCAGCGCGCGGCGATAATGGGCTTCCGCGCCTGCGAAATCGTTTGCACCACTTTCGAGACGCGCGGCTTCCACGTCCTTGTCGTAACCGCCGAGATCGGCGCTGCCAGATTTTATGACATCGGATGAGTAATGCGCTTTAAGCAGCGCATCGGCCGCCGCGCGATCAGTATTGTTCAACGCGATGCCCGCTTCGAGAACAGGCAATGTCGAGGGCAGGCCCTCGGCTTCGTAAAGCGATCCGTTCGAGGCCGTCGCCAGAACGATGCGCGGCCAGCTGTTGCTTTGCAGCGTGCAGAAATAAAGCACGCTGTCGCCCGCGGCCGCGCCGCCACCGCAATGAAGCTGATTGCCCGCACCGCCGGATGCCAGCAGATTGCGCGTGCTTTGCATGATAGCGTCGCGCCGCCCGGCTGAATCCGGCGGCAGGGCATTCGACAGAGGCGTCACGCGCAGACGCGCAACGGCCTCGCCG
>DATCEI010000083.1:0-11716 GCA_036510185.1 Rhizomicrobium sp.
AAGGCCAGCGATTTTCATTCCGTTGAGCCACGCCTTGCGAATGCGCACGTTCAGCACCGGCGCTTCCCAGCGCGGATTGGCGCCGATCAGCAGCAACGCATCGGCGGCATCGACGCCCGCGATGGTGGTGTTGAACAGATAAGACTGGCGCGGACCGCTGCCGATTTGCGCGCCGTCCTGACGGCATTCCAGCGCGGTCACGCCCAGCGCGCCCATCAGATCTTTCAGCGCTTTGATCTCTTCCGCCGCCGCGAGATCGCCGACGATGGCCGCCATCTTCTCCGGCTTCGTCGCAGATACGCGCGCCGCAATCGCAGCGAACGCTTCGGCCCAACTGGCGGGCACAAGCTTGCCGTTCTTGCGGATGTACGGCTTGTCCAGACGCTGACGCCGCAAGCCATCGCAGGCATGGCGTGTCTTGTCGGAAATCCATTCCTCGTTCACGCCTTCGTTCACGCGCGGCAGCACGCGCATCACTTCGGGGCCGCGCGTATCGACACGAATGTTCGCGCCTTGCGCATCCATCACGTCGATGGATTCGGTTTTGCGCAGCTCCCATGAGCGCGCGTTGTAGGCATAAGGCTTGGAGGTCAGCGCACCGACGGGACAAATATCCACCGCATTGCCAGAAAGTTCGGAGGCGAAGGCCTTCTCCAGATATGTGGTAATTTCCATGTCCTCGCCGCGGCCCGTGGCGCCGAGATCGGGCACGCCGGCCACCTCCGTCGCGAAACGCACGCAGCGTGTGCATTGAATGCAGCGGGTCATGATCGTTTTGATCAGCGGCCCCATATATTTGTCTTCGACGGCGCGTTTGTTTTCGTTGAAGCGGTGGAACGAGGCGCGGCCATAGGCCATCGCCTGATCCTGCAGATCGCATTCGCCGCCCTGATCGCAGATGGGGCAATCCAGCGGATGATTGATGAGCAGGAATTCCATCACGCCTTCGCGCGCCTTTTTCACCAGCGGCGTGTTGGTGTTGATTTTGGCGGGCGTGCCGTCCTTGTTGGGGAAAATATCTTTCACCTGCAACGCGCAAGAGGCCTGCGGCTTCGGTGCGCCCACCCATTCGACAAGACACATACGGCAATTGCCCGCCACGGAAAGCCGTTCGTGATAACAGAAGCGCGGAATTTCCGCGCCCGCCTGCTCGCACGCCTGCAACAGCGTGATGTTGTCGTCCGCTTCTATCTCTTTGCCATCGACGATGAGTTTACGCGCCATCAACACCCCCATTGTCATGGCCCGCCGGAGTGCGGGCCACCCAGGTGATGAAGGACTCTTTTGTCCGCGTGGACACACGGACGATGGATGGCCCGAATAAATCGGGCCATGACAGATAAGGTCTGACGATGAGCTTGCGCGCCATGACTACTCCGCCGCCAAAGGTGCAGCGCGCGCGGCGATGCGCCGTTCGATTTCAGGGCGGAAGTGACGGATGAGGCCCTGGATCGGCCACGCCGCCGCGTCGCCCAGCGCGCAGATCGTGTGGCCTTCCACTTCTTTCGTCACTTCCAGCAGCAGATCGATTTCGCTGACCTTCGCGTTACCGACCGCGAGCCGTTCCATCACGCGCCACATCCAGCCTGTGCCTTCGCGGCATGGCGTACACTGACCACAGCTTTCGTGCTTGTAGAAATAGGACAGCCGCGCAATCGCCTTCACGATGTCGGTGGATTTGTCCATCACGATGACGGCAGCGGTGCCGAGGCCCGATTGCACCTCTTTCAGGGAATCGAAATCCATCAGCACCGTGTCGCAAATGGATTTCGGCAGCAGCGGCACGGACGCGCCGCCGGGAATCACCGCCAGCAGATTGTCCCAACCGCCGCGCACGCCGCCCGCATGTTTGTCGATCAATTCGCGCAGCGGAATGCCCATGGCCTCTTCCACATTGCAGGGGCGTTCAACATGGCCGGAGATGCAATAGACTTTCGTGCCCGTGTTGTTGGGACGGCCTATCCCTGCAAACCATTCCGGTCCGCGACGCAGAATGGTCGGCGCAACGGCGATGGATTCCACATTGTTGACGGTGGACGGACAACCATAAAGCCCGACATTCGCCGGGAATGGCGGCTTCAGGCGGGGCTGGCCTTTTTTTCCTTCTAGGCTTTCAAGCAACGCGGTTTCTTCGCCGCAGATATACGCGCCCGCGCCGTGATGCACATAGCAATCGAAATCCCAGCCGTTGATATTGTTCTTGCCGATGAGACGCGCTTCATAGGCTTGATCGATGGCGGCTTGCAGATTTTCGCGCTCGCGGATGAATTCGCCGCGCACATAGATGTAGCAGGCATGCGCCCGCATCGCGAAGCTGGCGATCAGGCAACCTTCGATCAGATGATGCGGATCGTTGCGCAGGATGTCGCGATCCTTGCAGGTGCCGGGTTCGGATTCATCCGCGTTGACGACGAGATAATGCGGCCGTTCCTTCACTTCCTTCGGCATGAACGACCATTTCATGCCGGTCGGAAAACCCGCGCCGCCGCGCCCGCGCAGGCCCGATTTTTTCATCTGGTCGATGATCGTGTCGATGCCGCGTTCGAGAATTTCCTTCGTGCCGTCCCAGCAGCCGCGTTTGCGCGCGCCTTCAAGGCCCCAATCGCCGAAGCCGTAAAGGTTCGTGAAAATGCGGTCCTTATCGGCGAGCATCAGACCGCTCCCTTCAACGTGGTCGCGCCACCGAGCGGCTCCGACGAAAAGCGGCTGTTTTGCGGGCCGGGTTTTGGTGTTTCGCCGCGACGGAATGATTCAAGGAGCATTTCGGTTTTTGCGCCGTCGAGGTCTTCGTAGAAATCCTTGCCCACTTGCAGCATCGGTGCGTTGACGCACGCGCCGAGGCATTCGACTTCCATCCACGAAAATTTTCCGTCCGCCGAAACCGTGTGCGGCGTGGGCGCGATGTGCTTCTTGCACGCGGCAACAATATCATCCGAACCGCGCAGCCAGCATGGCGTTGTCGTGCAGACCTGAACCAGATGTTCGCCCACGGGTTGAAGATTGAACATCGTGTAGAATGTCGCCACTTCCAGCACGCGGATGTAAGCCATGTCGAGTTGCTTGGCGACCGCCTCGATCATCGGCTTCGAAACCCAGCCTTCCTGCTCCTGCCCGATCCACAATGCGGAAATCACAGCGCTCGCCTGACGGCCCGGCGGATATTTCGTCATCTCATGTTCGACGCGCGCCTTGTTGGCGGCGTTGAACGCAAAGGATGCAGGCTGCTGATCGCAAAGACGGCGGATGCTCACCGGTCAACCTCCCCGAACACGACGTCGATGGAGCCGAGCACGGCGGACACGTCGGCCAGCATGTGACCGCGGCACATGAAATCCAGCGCCTGCAAATGCGCATAACTCGGCGCGCGCAATTTGCAGCGATAGGGTTTGTTGCTGCCATCGGAGACGAGATAGACACCGAACTCGCCCTTCGGCGCTTCCACGGCGGCATACACTTCGCCCGCGGGGACGTGATAGCCCTCGGTGTAAAGTTTGAAATGATGGATGAGGGCTTCCATCGAGGTTTTCATTTCGCCGCGTTTGGGCGGCACGATTTTGTTGTCGAGCGAGGTGACAGGGCCGGTCGGCATTTTTTCGAGGCACTGTTTCATCAATTTGTTGGCCTGACGCATTTCTTCCATGCGCATGAGATAGCGGTCGAAATTGTCACCGTTGCGGCCCACCGGAATCTGGAAATCGAGCTCGTTGTAGCATTCATAAGGCTGCGCGCGGCGCAAATCCCACGCCACACCCGTCGAACGCAGCATCACGCCGGAACAACCCCATGATTCCGCATCGGCCCGCGAGATGATGCCGATATCCACATTGCGCTGGCGGAAGATGCGGTTCTCGGTGAGCAGATTGTGGATGTCGTCGAGCACTTTCGGGAAATGCTCGCAGAATTTGTAGATGTCGTCGAGCAACGCCTGCGGCAAATCCTGATGCACGCCACCGGCGCGGAAATAGGCCGCGTGCATGCGGCTGCCGCTGGCGCGCTCATAAAACACCATGAGCTTTTCGCGTTCCTCGAAACCCCAGAGCGGCGGCGTCAGCGCGCCCACGTCCATGGCCTGCGTGGTGACTTGCAGCAAATGATTGAGCAGACGCCCGATCTCGCAATACAGCACACGAATATATTGCCCGCGCTTGGGCACTTCGAGGCCGAGCAGTTTTTCGATGGCGAGCGCGAACGCATGTTCCTGATTCATCGGCGCGACATAATCCAGCCTGTCGAAATAAGGCAGCGCCTGCAAATAGGTTTTGTGTTCGATGAGTTTTTCCGTGCCGCGATGAAGCAATCCAATATGCGGATCGACGCGCGTGACAATTTCACCGTCCAAATCCATCACCAACCGCAACACGCCATGGGCCGCCGGATGCTGCGGTCCAAAGTTCATCGTGATCGTGTGGTCTTCGGCTTCCGCGGCGCTCATTTGGGCTTCGCTTTCTCGTCGCCGGGCAGAATGTATTGCGCGCCTTCCCAAGGCGACATGAAATCGAATTCGCGGAATTCCTGGATCAGCTCCACAGGCTGATAAACAACACGTTTCAGATCGTCATCATAACGCACTTCGACATAGCCCGTCAGCGGAAAATCCTTGCGCATCGGATAGCCGGAGAAACCGTAATCCGTCAGCAGGCGGCGCAGATCGGGATGGTCCGAAAATGTGATTCCGTACATATCGAACGTCTCGCGCTCGAACCAGTTGGCGGCGGGATGCACGCCGACGCAGGACGGCACGGGAATGTTTTCATCCGTCTGTATCTTCACGCGGATGCGCGCGTTCTTCTCGATGGACAGCAGATGATAGACGACATCAAAACGCTTCTCGCGCTGCGGCCAATCCACGCCGCAAATGTCGATGAGGATCGTGAACGTGCATTCGTCATGCAGGGTTTTCAGCACATGCACGATGTCATCGACCGCGCAGGCAAGCGTCAGTTCATCGCGAACGATCTCCGCCTGCGCGCCGGGCAGCGCGCGCGTGACATGGCTTGAAAGTTCGTTCAGATCCATGCCCGCGCCTCAGCGTTCGATAGTGCCGGTGCGGCGGATTTTCCGCTGCAACAACATCACGCCATAGACGAGCGCCTCGGCGGTCGGCGGACAACCGGGCACGTAAATATCCACCGGCACGATACGGTCGCAGCCGCGCACGACGGCATAGGAATAATGATAATAACCGCCGCCATTCGCACACGATCCCATGGAGATCACATAACGCGGCTCCGGCATCTGGTCGTAAACCTTGCGCAGCGCGGGCGCCATTTTGTTGGTCAGCGTACCGGCCACGATCATCACATCGGACTGACGCGGGGATGCGCGGGGCGCAAAACCGAAACGCTCCAGATCGTAACGCGGCATGTTCGCCTGCATCATCTCGACGGCACAGCAGGCAAGCCCGAATGTCATCCAGTGCAGCGAACCCGTGCGCGCCCAGTTGATCAGCGCGTCGGTGCTCGTGAGCAGGAAACCCTTGTCCTGCAATTCGAGATTCATCGCGGGGATATAGGGATCGTTGATGGCGGCGCGCGATGCGCCCTCCACGCCCGCGCGCGCGGCTTGTCCGGCGGGGATCACTCCCATTCGAGCGCCCCCTTCTTCCATTCATAGATGAAGCCCACGGTCAGAATGCCGAGGAAAACCATCATCGACCAGAACGCAAACACGCCGTTGGCGCGCAAGGTGATCGCCCACGGAAACAGGAACGCCACTTCCAGATCGAAAATGATGAACAGGATCGAGACGAGATAGAACCGCACATCGAACTTCATGCGCGCGTCGCTGAAGGCGTTGAACCCGCACTCATAGGCCGAGAGTTTCTCGGGGTCCGGCTTGGACGGCGCGATGATGAACGGGATCACCAGCAGCGCGGTCGCGAGCACGCCGGCGATCCCGATAAAGATCAGGATGGGCAGGTATTCGAGGAGAAGCTTTTGCATCGCAACCACGGCCGGGCGTCACCGGGGTTTAGAGCACGAATCGCCCACAGAACAAGGGATTTTTCGGAAGATTTTTTGCGTCGCGGAACGAAGACCAGAAGGATGGCTTGCCACCCGAAGCTGCGAGATGTTGACAGCCTCCCTACGCGCTGCGCGCTTCGGGAGACGCCACCCTCCGCTGCTGAGCAGCATAGGGTGGCGGGAGCGACGGGGCTCGAACCCGCGACCTACGGCGTGACAGGCCGTCACTCTAACCAACTGAGCTACGCCCCCGCGAAGCGGCCGGGCCGCGAGCGGAAGCGCGATGTAAGGCCCGCACCTTAGAGTGTCAAGGCAAAGCCTATTGGGGTGGTGAGTCAGTTTGGGTTTACCGAGTAATTCCGCTTGAAGATTGAGGAATTCTGCTGGTTTTAGGGGGTCCTTCAAGAAGGACATCCCTATGCAGAATCAACGTGAGCTATTTGAGATCAAGCGCGGCGGCAGGCGCATCACGGTAGCGGTCCGTGGCGCGCGCGGTCGCAGGCGGTACATCGGTTCCATCGATGGACAGGTCAGCGCGGTCGCGCACGAGAAGGGTGATCTGTTCAGAAAGCTGATTGAGATCGTCGCAGTGCCCTCTTGAAGCACTGCATTCTACGGTTCCGAGGTTAACGCTGCCGCGCGGGTCAAGACTTAGGCTTTCACCGGCCTTCCCCGCCTTGCCAGAGCCTTTGGCCGCTTCCTGCCATTGTGTTTGGCCTTTCGCGGCACCGTGGGCCTCCGAGCGTCCTCCTCGCTGAGTTCACCAACCGCGATCCGCATCACGAGCATAGAACTCTTTATGGGGTCGGTTGGCCGATACTCGCCATTGGGACCTTTGGGCATCTGGGTTAGAGCCTTTCAATCAGAGCACTACGCGGCGGCAGAGCCAGACCGATCAGTCAAGCAATCGCTCCGTAAAGCGACGACTGACTGCATCACACCCGTGACCCATACCACCATTCATCAAGCGCCACATGGCCCCACCGTGGCCGTTTTTTCAGCCTTACTGGTGTCCATGTCCAAAACTCCATCCGCATTCACGCTACGAGTAATCAAACGAATTAACCTAAAGATGCGATTGATAAATCATGTAATGAGACAAAATTAGCGCGCACAAATTTGCATATTTACAGTCTACCGGCAAGATTTTTATCGACATATATGGATCACCGTTTCGCGACGGGATCACTGATGAATCGATTAGACAGAATGCAGCAGCGAATGGTTTTGAATCTTATGTGCCGGGGTAGCTGCATTGCCGACATCGCCGATGTTACCGGGTGTTCGACCAACACCGTCCGGGCGTATTTGACGCGCTTTGGAGAGGCGCTGACCGCCACGCATGACAGGCTCGTTCGCGGCATGTCGCCTGCACGCATGGAAATCGATGAACTTTGGTCATACGTCTATGTAAAACGGGAGAGGAATCTCGCACGCGAAAATCGCAAGCGGCCACCTCCGCCAGACCGGGGTGAATTTTACACTTGGATCGCGCTAGACCCAGATTCCAAGCTGCTCATCTCATGGCACGTTGGCGACCGCAGCGAAAAGACCGGCCTGCCTTTCTTGGTCGATGTCAACTCACGCATCACCGGTCGCGCCCTGATCACTACCGATGGCTTCAAATTCTACGAGAAGGCGATTCCCAGAGTGTTCGGCGAAGACGCGGATCACGTCGTCATTCAGAAGGACATCGAGGCGTGGCGGAATCCGGAAACCGGCGAGCGGGGCACGCGCGTGATCTCCATGGACAAGGTCTTGAAAACACGCGGGGACATAGACATCTCGCTCGCATCGACAAGCCTCGTCGAGCGGCTGAATGGTTCGATCCGCAATTTCATATCGCGGTTCACTCGGCAGACGTACAAGTTCTCGAAGCGGCTGACAAACCACGTCCATGCTCATGCCATATTTGTCATGTACTATAACTTCGTGAAACGACACGACGGCCTCAAGGGACCAGATCGGCACCTAACGCCCGCGATGAAAGCGGGATTGACGAACAAGGTTTGGACCTATGACGGCCTTTTGGATGAAGTAGATTACTACTGGCAGCGGAAAGCGCTAAAACCGACGTTGCTGGTTATTCCACCCCGCCAATATGTGCCGCTACAAGCTGGTGAAACATCGCCGTTGCCATACCTTGTCATGTACTCGCCAAAGAAGCGCGAGGCAAAGGTTCACAAGGGAAGTTGTGGCGACTGCAATCACGGGCACGGGCGGAAAGCGGGGCTTTCGATTCGGAACCAATGGTTCGCGTTCGAGACTGAGCGTGCCGCCCGTCGTTGCGCCGAATCCCTCGCGCCGCTGGAGAATTCTGTATGCTCAAAGTGCGTCACGGGGCGCTACGTTAAACACTGCGTCAGGTCCAAATAATTCCATCGATTGAGCGCGCGACCGAAAATGCCATCGGCCTAGAGGAACGCGACCGGAATTCTTGACCACAGCATTTTCGCCCGTATGTTGCTATCCAACTTCGGACTGACCTCAACGAACCCCGAGCCCTTGCTTCCCCGACCTTACGGTTTGGGGTGGTGAGCACCCCAAAGGGTGGTTGGACCTCCCAGCCTTTTCGCTGAGGTCTGATCAGATGTTTAGCAAGAAAAAACCGAAGACAGTGCGCGTCCGCGCATATGTGAGGTTTCGTCACGGAAAATGGGAAACAGTTGTTTCCCACTTCCGTAGTCGGCCCACGCGGTAATTAGGACGTAAAACTCAGGCTGGATGGCGGTAGCACGCCATCCAGCCTTTTTCTTTGAGGCCAGCACCCTCTCATATCACGCCAAAAAATGCAAGAATTTTGGGTGCCCTATTAGGTCCTTATTAGGCACCAACAATTATGGTCATGCCATGCCAGCCGGACGCCCCAAAACAACCTCAGTGAAAGTGAAAGTCACACTACCTGCCGCCACCTATGCGGAGTTAGAGCGGATGAAGGAGATAGGCCGGTACGGCTCTAATCCGGCTGAAATTGCTCGATACCTACTTGTTCGAGCGGTGGACGAGATAACTCACCCCCGCGCCCAATCATCGAGTGACTAAAGCAGCTTGATACCGCCGGGCGTACCGCAACCGAACTGACTGTATGTTGCGTTGTCCCAGATTTTTCGCAGAACCGCGCCGCCGAATGGACCGTTCGAGGCTGAGATCGCGGCCACATAAGAGAGTTGCCGACCGCCTTGTGGTGGCATCACGACACAAGCGATGAAACCGTCACCCGTCGCTTTGCTCCACATAGTGGTCGCACCAAGCTGAACCTCTGACGGCGCTACATGCTCGACCGAGGCCATGAAATTCCTCACCTCGTCAATAATCGCTGCACGTTTTTCTGAATCCAACTGAATTGTGGTCGGGACCGGATTAAAATTTTCAATTCCCGCTGTTTGAGCCTGCGCGCTAAGCGGCAAGGAAAGACAGTAGGCAAGAGATACGAACCTAAAAGCTATCCTCGTTTTCATTTAGAGCCCCTTCGGATATGGGGTCTATAGTTCCTACTTCATCTTACTAATTCGTTAGGAACGATAGTTCCTAGACGATTTGCCATGACTTCCGCCCCGATCAGCGGATGCGCAGTGAGCAGATCGTCGGTGTCAACATTAGGAAGCTGCGGAAGGCCAAGGGCCTGTCGCAGGAGGCGCTTGCCGCCGAATCCGGTATCGATATGCGCTATCTGGGCGGGATCGAGCGCGGACAGGAAAATCCAACCGTGGCCGTGGTCGGTGATATTGCGAAAGCGCTAGGCGTACACCCCAGCGTGTTGCTGATGGAAACACGCTCCAAGCCCTAATGGGTCACTATCCAATAAACCGATACCGTCATGTCTCGGAGATCACCTGCCGGAGAGCCGTTCAAAGTTAGGGCGCTCTAACTGACTCACCACCCCTATTGGCCGTCGCCCTCGCCGCTTTCGCCACCCTCACCGCGGCGCTCGCCGCCGCCCTGCCCGCCGGGCCGTTTGCGCGGATTGAGTTCCTGCGGCGTCAGCTTGCCGTCCGAATTGAGGTCCAGTTCGTCGAACAGGGACCGCGCGGTGGCGGCGAATTCCTTGAAATCGATGCAGCCCTTGTGCTTCCAGTCGATCAGCGGCGAATAGGTCGAGGCGTCGGCCTTCCAGCGCCGGTCGTTCTCGGCGCGCACCTCGTCATCGGACAGGCAGCCATTGTGGTTGATGTCGATCTTGTCGAAATCGGCTTTCAGCCCCGCTTCCATTTCCGCGCGCGTCACCGTGCCGTCATGGTTGGCGTCGTATTGCAGCAGGATGTTCCGCTGCGGTCGCCACTCGGGCCTCGGCGGCTCCTCACCGAAATGATGATGCGGACGCTCCGCGCAACCGGCGAGGAACAGGGCGGCCGCGCAGGCGCTCAGGGAAAGAACCTTCATAGATCAACTCCGCCAGTATGCGGCCGGTCCGTCAAGGGCGGCTGTCGTGAAGTGTCGTCAAACGAAGGGTGCGTTGACGCGAACTGTTCACAAGATTTCAATCTTCGCGAGCAAACTCACCAGGCTCCCACTCGGCTGCGGAATCAACGGGGTATCCGGGGTGGCTGTTCCAATCACAAGCTCGACATGCCTCGAAATATGCACCGTCGGGCTCAATCTCGATGTCAAAATAGATGCGGACATTCCTCGAAGCGCATCGCGGGCACTGGTCGGTCCGATCTGCGCGCTCGCGGCTGAGCAAATGCGCATAGTGCCCGACAATCGTGTCAACGCTATCGACACAGATCAGAGCGGCGGTCTTGTTGGCGCTGCGATGGTGGGTGAGCCAATTCACCAGCGGCCAAACCTTTTCGACCAAGGTCTTCATATAGTTGCGGAGTTCGTCGTTCTTCTCGCCAGAGCAGAGTTTACCCATTAGCGCTCTGTTCCATCCGACGACATCGGCATCCTTGGGGCGTTCATCGCTCTCGTCGAGCTCAATTCTACGTCGTGCCACAGCGACAAGCGAAATGAGACATTCTCGGAGCTGCATACCTACTGCCTGAAAATCGACAGCCTCAATGGCCGTTTCGAGTCTATCGGCGGCTTGCACCTGTCGACGGATCACCTCGTCGAACGGTGACGGATCGCTTTCACCCTCTTTTGCGGACCGGCTCCTCACGCGCATCATCAATCCGATGTGGAATGAGAGCGTATAGTCGAGACTTGGGAAGTGCTTTTGAGAATAGAGATTGGTCGGATTGGTGATAACCCACCAACGATCTTTGTCGGTGCTCACGTCCCAAATTTCATAAGGCGCGCCCATGATGTACTCGGTCTTCACGCGCTCGACGTTTTGTACCACCTCTTCGCCGCGCGATTGTCCTTCGACGTACTCAGCAATCTCCTTTTCGGCATAGAAGTCGCGCTCCGGGCTATAGCGGCCTAATAGATCGGCGGGCAGCGGATGATCCGGCGGCAAGACGTGATCGCCTTCGAACTTATTATGATCGGGTTTGTCGCTCATTCCGATTTCTCGCCACGGCACATTCTTCCGCAACTTGCGGGCTGTTTTCGCCGGAGCGCAAGCGGCTCAACTCACTTGCGAACCCATATCGGATGGAATCACCCGTTCTTGCGTCCGAAGCCGGGGCGTTTTGGCGGGGCGCCGCCTCCATTTCTGGGGGGCATAGATGGGGCGGTGGTAGCGGCTTCCGCGGATTGCCGCGCCATGTAGCGGGCAATCACTGCATCGGGGTCGAACCCATCATCGTCATCGCCCGTTGGCCCGTCCGAGGCACGGCCTGATTTGGGCGAACGCCATGCGACGAAAG
>DATCEI010000084.1:0-12387 GCA_036510185.1 Rhizomicrobium sp.
GAGGATTTCGATGGTCTGTCCCGACATGGATTTCACCACATCGTCCGGGCGTTGCGCGGCACCATCCGGCATGTTCTCGACGAGGCCGATCACGCCGACCGCATTCACGCGCGCCTTTCGCGCGGCCATCGCCATCATCGCGCCCGTGACAGCAGCAGCACCGCTCATGTCGCCCTTCATGCCCATCATGCCTGCGCCGCTTTTCAGCGACAGCCCGCCGGAATCGAAACACACGCCTTTGCCGACAAACGCGACCGGCGGTTTGTCTTTGTCTTTCCTGGCAGCGCCATTCCATTGCATGACAACCAACTGGCTTTCGCGCTCGCTGCCCTGCCCCACACCCAGCAACGCATTCATGCCGAGCTTTTTCATCTCGGCCTCGCCCAGTACTTCCACTTTCAGCCCAAGTTTGGTGAGCGCCTTCGCGCGCGCGGAGAATTCCGCGGGAAACAGAACATTCGGCGGCTCGTTGACCACATCGCGTGCGAAGAACATGCCGTTGGCGACAGGCTCCAGAGATTTCCATTCGCGCTTGGCCGCATCCGCATTGCGCGTGGCGATGGTCACTTTCGTCAGCGTCGGCTGATGGTCTTCCAGATCCTTGGTGCGATAGGTGACGAAGCGGTAGGAGCGCAGCTTGGCACCCATGGCGAGATGCGCGGCAAGCGCGCCGGGTTTGAGCTTGCCGTCTTTCGGCACGTCGATCTGGAAGGTCGCCTCCGTCTCGCCGCTGGTGAGCAGCTTCGCCACCACACCCGCCGCCAGATGCTCCGCCGACACGGCGCTGAATTCCTCCGCCTTGCCCATGCCGGCCAGAATGATTCGCGAAGCCTTCACGCTTGCGGGCGCGAGCAGCTCCAGCATCTGGCCGGACTTGCCGGTGAAGCGGCTGCTCTTCACAGCGCGGCTTAACGCCCCGCCCGACGCCGCATCGGCGCGGGCCGCAGCCGGCGTCAACGCTGCGCCCTCGCCCGCGCCCACGATCAGGGCGCCGGCGCGGATATCGGACGGCGCGGCGAATGAGATTTGCATCGTTTCCTCCAGGATTTTTGCCGCCCGGCAGACGGAAAATCCCGTCCGGGCAAGAATTTGGGCAGGGGCCAGCCGCCCTTTCGGGTTGCCCGCCTATGCCTGCGGAGTGCTAGTTTAGGTCGAATCACAAAAGGGGCGAAAGAGCGCCGGACTTCGCGGCGTCCCGCTGGCCGATCCATGCCGCGACTGTCCTTTTATATCCTGCGCCAGCTGGCCGGTCCCACGGCGCTGTTCGCTTTTCTGATGACCTGCGTCATCTGGCTGACGCAGTCGCTGCATCTGCTCGACCTGGTGATCAATCGCGGGCAGTCGGCGCTGACCTTTTTCTACCTGACGCTGCTGTTGCTGCCGACCCTGCTGGTGGTGCTGCTGCCCATCGCGTTTTTTGCGGGTGCTCTCTACGGCCTTTCGCGGCTCAATGCCGACAGCGAGATGGTGGTGATGTGGGCTGCCGGTTACACGCGCGCGCAACTAGCGTTGCCGGTTTTCGTGCTGGCCGCTTTCGTGATGGCGTTCACCTATCTCTGCGGGCTTTATCTGATGCCGCTGGGCCAGCGGCTGATGAAAGACAAGGTCGTGGATATTCGCGCCGATATCGGCGCATCGGTGCTGAACCCCGGCGAGTTCAACACGCCCGCAAGCGGCCTCACCGTCTTCATCCGTGAATTGACGCCGGATGGCGGCGTGAAGGGCGTGCTCGTGCACGACAATCGAAACCGCAAGCGCCCCATCACCTATCTCGCACAATCGGGACAACTCGCGCAGACGCCGCAAGGCGCGCGCCTTATCATGATAGACGGCACGGTCGAACAAAGCGGTTCGTCGGGCGCGCAACTCTCCATGCTGAAATTCCAGCGTTACGTGTTCGATCTCGACCAGTTCGCAGGCCCGGTGCGCGCAACCGTGCGCGCGGCAAGCGAACGCTATCTGACCGAACTGATGTGGCCTGACAATGCAGCGTCCCTCTCGCAGCGGGTGCGCAATGTCTATATGGCCGAGGCGCATAACCGATTGGCAGCACCCCTTTATTGTTTGACCTTCGCGCTGATTGCGCTGGCGGCAGCGACACGCGGTAGCCGCGTGCGCGGGGCGGCCGCGTTAAGGTTGACGTTTGCTGCATTCGCCGCAGCGGCTTTGCGCATTGCGGGTTATGGCGTGCAGGGGCCGTCGGTCAATCATCCGTGGCTGGTGGTGATGCTGTATCTGATCCCACTTCTGGGCGCAGGCGCCGCACTTGCAATCCTCCTGGGTTTCGATCCGGCGGAATATTTCCGCGCGCGAAACAATCCAGCGGCGGTTGCCGCGTCATGACGTGGTCGTGGACGCTCTACTATTATCTGGGCCGCCAGTTCCTTGTCGGCGTGCTGATTGTCTATGCGGTGTTTCTCGTGCTCGCCTATTCGATCGATCTTGTCGATCTGTTGGGCCGCACGGCGGGTCAGGGCGTGAGCACCACGACCGTCATCGGCATGGGGCTGCTGCATCTGCCCGATATCGGCCAGAAACTGATGCCGTTCGCCGTGTTGCTGGGCGGCGTGTTCTCATTCGTGCGGCTCTCGCGCAGCCAGGAATTGGTCGCGACGCGCGCGGCAGGCGTGTCCGCGTGGGATTTTCTGGCGCCGCCTCTCGCGGTGGCGATTACGTTGGGCATTCTTTCGGTCGTCGCGTTCACACCGGTTTCGTCGCTGCTGCTTTCGCGGTTCGCGCTGCTGGAAGCAAAATATATTCGCGGCGAAGCGTCCCAGCTGGCCGTTTCCGAAAATGGCTTGTGGCTGCGGCAGGGCGACGAGAACCGGCAATCGGTGATCCATGCGTTGCACGTTTCCAATCAGGGCGTGCGGCTCGACGATGTGATCGTGTTTCTCTACACAGCCAACGATACGTTCGTGGGCCGCGTCGATGCGCGCAGCGCACAACTCACGCGCGGCGCGTGGCTTCTGCAGGATGCCTGGGTGAGCGGTCCCGACGGACGCCCCGCGCATCACGCAAATTACAATCTGCCGACCACGCTGACGCCCGCGCGCATTCAGGAAAGTTTTGCATCCCCCGACACGCTTTCGTTCTGGGCGCTGCCGGGATTCATCCACGCGGCGCAACGGGCCGGCTTCGCCGCCACGCGCTATGAACTTTATCTCTACTCATTGCTGGCGCTGCCGGCGTTGTTCGCGGCAATGGTGTTCATGGGCGCGAGTTTTTCGTTGCGGCTGGCGCGTTTCGGCGGCATCCCGCGTGTCATATTGTTCAGCGCGCTGGCCGGTTTCGGCGTTTATTTCTTCAGCGATCTGACACAGGCGTTGGGACAATCGGGAATCCTGCCCGTGGCGCTGGCGGCCTCCGCGCCCGCCATCGCCGCCATCCTGTTCGGCATGACGCTGGTCTTCCATCAGGAGGACGGATGAAGCGCATCGTCCTCACGGCCTGCGCGCTTGCGTTCGTGGGCGCAGCGCAAGCGGCGTCCATCCCCCTCAAAGGCACGGGCGGCGATATCCTGCTGCAAGCCGATGAAGTGATCTACGATGTCAATCATCACATGGTCACGGCCCACGGCCATGTCGAAATCGATTATGGCGGGCGCGTGCTGCTGTCCGATTCCGTTTCGTACAATCAGCGCACCGATGTGATGACCGCCGACGGCCATGTCAGCCTGATGGCGGAGAACGGCGACGTCGCCTTCGCCAATCATGTCGTGCTGAAAGACAAGATGCGCGACGGCGCGCTGGAAGGTTTTTCCGCGCTGATCGGCAAGAGTGCGCGCATGGTGGCCGCCAGCGCCACGCGCGAAGGTGGCAGCGTCACCACCGCGATGCGCGCGGCCTATACCGCCTGCCAGATTTGCAAGAAAACCAACCGCACGCCGATCTGGCAGGTGAAGGCCTATCGCGTCATCTACGACCAGACGCAGCATCGCATCCGTTTCAAGGATGCCACCATCGAAGTCTTCGGCGTGCCGGTGCTTTACACGCCCTATTACGCGCAATCCGATCCGACGGTGAAACATGCCTCGGGCGTTCTGGCGCCGGTGCTCGGCACCTCCACGACGCTGGGTTCGTTCGTGAAAGTGCCGGTTTATCTGGCGTTGTCCGACTCGCAGGATTTGACGCTGGAGCCTTGGCTCACCACAGCCAGCGGCGAAGTGCTGGAAGGTGAATATCGCCAGCGTTTCGAAAATGGAGGTTTCTGGCTTCAGAGCAGTATCGCCAACAATCCCAATGGCGGGCTCAGCGGCACGCAGGCGCAAATCTACAGTGATATTTTCGGCGGCGGCAAACTCGCGCTGTCATCCAATTGGGACACGGGATTCGACCTCGCGCTCACCTCTAACGAAACCTATCTGAAACGCTACGACATTTCGTATGAAGACCAGCTCGTGAATGATCTTTACATCGAAGATATTTTCGGCCGCAGCCGTTTCGCGGTGACGGGATATTTCTTCCAGGATTTGCGCGCGGGCGCCGACAACCGCAACGTCCCCGTGGCGCTGCCGCTCATTTCCTTCACCTATATTCCCGAACATCATCTGTTGGGCGGACAATTCGAGGTCGATCTGAATACCGTGGCGCTGACGCGCGACGAAGGGGAGGACGACCAGCGGCTGACCACCGAGGCGCGCTATCGCCTGCCCTTCATCACCGGCAACGGCCAGATGATCACGTTCGAGGCCGATGCGCGCGGCGACCTCTATCACATCAGCAACGCCAATCCGCTCGATCTGCCGGGATTGCCGCAGGACAATCAATTTATCCTTCGTGGTCTACCGCAACTGGCGATGGACTGGCGCTGGCCGTTCATCACGGCTGCGGAGCATTCGACGTCTTATGTGGTTTCTCCCATCGTGCAGGTGATCGCCGCGCCCTATGGCGGCAATCAGACCGGCATTCCCGATGAAGACAGCACGGGCTTTGAATTCAACGACGAAGATCTGTTCAGCTTCGACCGCCTGCCCGGCTACGATCTCGCCGAAACGGGGCCGCGCGTAAACGCGGGGCTAATGACCGAGGCTTTCTTCACGGGCGGCACCATCGATGCGGTGTTCGGCCAGAGCTTTCGCCTGAAAGCCGATCCCATTTTCCCTCCGGGTTCGGGGCTTTCCGGCACGATCTCGGATTTCATCGGCCGCTTCGACATCAACCTGCCCTATCTCGATCTCACGCACCGCATCGATGTCGATGAGAAGAGCGGCAATATCAGGCGCGACGAAGTCTATCTCACCGGCACGCTCGGCCGGTCGTCCATGCGCGTGAGCTTCGTGCGCCTGCCCGAAGACGACGCCGCCGAAATTCTCACCCCGCGCGAGGAAATCAACGCGCAGGCCATTGTCGGCCTGTTCCAGCATTGGCAGGTGCTGGCCGCCGCCGACCGCGATCTGCTGGCGGGCCAGATGCTCGATACCGAACTGGGCGCAGGTTATGAGGACGAATGCCTCGCCATTTCCATCGCCTATCGCCGCCGCTTCACATCGGATCGCGACGTGCCGCCCTCCACCTCTATTATCCTGCGCGTCAATCTGAAGACGGGCGATCAGGCCGTGCAGCCTTACGACCTGTTCCCCGAAGATGTGTTCGCTTTTCCACATCCATAAAGCGCAATCCCGTGAAGTGCGAAGCGGTTCGCGTCAGATTGCGCGCCAATCGAGCGGAACGGAGGCTCGGTCCATGCACGGGATCGCGCCTTGGCCCACATCCTTGATCCCACAGCGGAATTGCTTATTCTCCCGGCCCCGTAGGGACGGGACCGAGGATTTCGGGTTTTGGAGAAGAACAGTCCCTTGCTCAAAAAAACCGCTTTTATTGCGCTGACCGGCGCGTGTTTGCTGTGCCTGGGTGTGCCGATGCTGCGCGCGCAGCAGGATTCCGCCACGCCGAATCCGGCGGCTTCGGCCCTGCCTGCGGCGGAAAGTCCCAAGGAGGCGCGCCGTCTGGGCGATGGGGTGTCGGCCATCGTGAACGATTCCATCGTCTCGGATTACGATTTGCGTCAGCGCATTGCGCTGTTCCTCGCCACCTCCGGCGTGAAGCCGGACGAGCAGGCGATGAAGCAGATTCGCGCGCAGGTGCTCAAACAGCTCGAAACCGAACGGCTGCAATTGCAGGAGGCGCTACACAAGAACATCTCCGTCTCCGGCGCGGAAGTGGACAAAGCCGTCGATAATATCCTGAAGGACAATCACCTCACGCTCGACCAGCTGAAAGGCATGCTGGCGCAATCCGGCGTGGCGATGGCGACACTGCGCACGCAGATCGCAACCGAGATCGCATGGTCCAAAGCCGTGCAGGACGAATTCTCCGACCGCATCGACATTTCATCATCGGACGTGGACGAAGAAATGAAGCGCATCGCGGAAGGCGCTACGAAACCGCATTTCCTCGTCTCGGAGATTTTCCTCTCCGTAGACAGTCCGGGGCAGGATGACAAAGTTCTCAAGGACGCCCAGGGCCTCGAAGCGCAATTGCATGCGGGCGCGCCGTTCAATGCCGTGGCGCGGCAGTTCAGCCAGAATCCGTCCGCGGCTGAAGGCGGCAATCTCGGCTGGGTGCATGAAGGCCAGTTGGCGCCGGAGTTGAACGCGGCGCTGGAGAAACTTCAGACCGGCGATATTTCGCCGCCCGTCCGCTCCATCGGCGGCTATTACATTCTGGCGTTGCGTCAGCGTCAGGAAGGCGCGGGCACGAAACTGCCCGATCCTTCAACGCTGGCGCCAGCATTGCCGCCCGGCATGATGCCGCTTGCGCGCATTCTTCTGCCGACGGGTCCAAAACCCGATCCCGCTTTGCTGGCAAATGCGATGAAGGCGGCCAACGTCATCCGCGATCATATCGACGGCTGCGAACATCTGGCCGAGATGTCGAAGAAGATTCAGGGCGCTGTCTATATGGACCTTGGCATGACGAAGCTTGCCGATCTCAGCCCCGGCATCCAGCAGGCGATGGCCCATACCGAACCGGGAGACGTCGCCCCGCCCTTCCAGTCCGATGCGGGCGTCGAGATCATCGTGCGCTGCGACAAGGCCGTGCCGAAACTCACCGCTTTCCAGATGCCCTCGCGCGAAGCGGTGGAGCAGGAATTGTTCGAAACGCAGATAACGGCGCTATCGCGGCAATATCTGCGCGATCTGCGGCGCAGCGCCGATGTCGAAGACCGCTGAGCGGAGCATCGCGCCGATCCTCCTCACGATGGGCGAACCCGCGGGCATCGGCCCGGAAATCGCGGTCGCGGCGTTTCACAAATTCAGCGGACATATCGGCGCGCGCGCGTTGCGGCTGGTCGGCGACGCCGATGTGTTCCGCGCCTGCGGCGACATTCCGCAGGATGCGCTGATCGCCACGCATGCAAAGGCCAAACGCATACCCGGCAAATTGAATGCGGCCAACGCACCCGCCGTGATCGAAGCCATCGACATCGCGGTGCGCGCGGCGATGGAGGGACGTGCCGCGGCTGTTGTCACCGCGCCAATCCACAAATCCGTGCTGACGCAAGCGGGTTTCGGCTTTCCGGGGCACACCGAATATCTCCAGCATCTGACGGGCGCGAAACACGCGGTGATGATGCTCGCAAGCGACGAACTCCGCGTCGTGCCGCTGACGATTCACATGCCGCTGGCCGATGTGCCGAAGCACATCTCGGAAGACCTTATTATCGAGACGGCGGAAATCATGTTGCACGATCTGGCGCGCGATTTCGGCATCGCGCGCCCGCGTCTGGCGATTGCGGGCCTCAATCCCCATGCAGGCGAAACCGGCACGATGGGCCGCGAAGACGAAACCATCATCGCGCCCGCGATTGAGGCATTGCGCGCACGCGGCCACAACATCCTCGGCCCACTTTCCGCCGACACGATGTTTCATGCTGAAGCGCGCAAGCAATATGACGCCGCGCTTTGCATGTACCACGATCAGGCGCTCATCCCGATCAAGACGCTGTCGTTCTGGGATGGCGTGAACGTGACGCTGGGCCTGCCCGTCGTGCGCACATCGCCCGATCACGGGACAGCACTCGACATCGCAGGCACGGGCAAAGCCGATCCGCGCAGCATGATTGCGGCCATCGAACAGGCGGCGAAAATTGCGGATACCCGAGCAAAACAACGTGAATGATGGATTGCCTCCGTTGCGCGAAGTCATCGCGGCGCACGGCCTCGCCGCGAAAAAATCGCTGGGCCAGAATTTTCTTCTCGACCTCAATCTCACAGGCCGCATCGCGCGCGCGGCGGGACCGCTCGATGGTGAAACAATTTATGAAATAGGCCCCGGCCCCGGCGGCCTCACGCGCGCGTTGCTTGCCGAAGGCGCGAATGTCATCGCGGTGGAGCGCGACGAACGCTGCCTGCCCGCGCTTGCGGAAATCGCTGCCGTCTATCCGGCCCGTCTTGAAGTCGTTTCCGCCGATGCGCTGAAACTCGACGAAACGCAATTGCTCCGCGAACGCAATGTGACCGCGCCCGTGCGCATCGCCGCCAATCTTCCTTACAATGCGGGAACGGCGTTGCTTGTGAAATGGCTGACCGGCGATGAATGGCCGCCCTTCTGGAAAAGCCTGACACTGATGTTCCAGCGCGAAGTCGCCGACCGGCTCGTGGCAAAACCCAACGCGCCTGCGTACGGACGCCTCTCCGTTCTGCTGCAATGGCGCGCGCATGCGAAGATTTTGTTCGCGATCAATCCACGCGCCTTTGTGCCGCAACCGAAAGTCACCTCCGCGCTTGTGCGTATCGAACCGCTCGCGCAACCCGCCGCACAAGCGGATCTTGCCGATCTCGAAAAAGTGACAGCCGCCGCTTTCGGCCAGCGCCGCAAAATGCTGCGCCAGAGTCTGAAAACGCTTACACCCGATGCCGACGCACTGATCCGTGTGGCGGGCCTCGATCCCACAGCGCGGCCCGAACAGCTTTCAGTAACCGAGTTCGCGGCGCTTGCGCGCGCCTACAAATCGCTTGTTGAGACGAAGTCCTAAGCCGTGCCACACTCCATTCAGATTGAAATGAGGAAACGACATGCGTAGCCAGGCCATCGTGGAATTCGGAGCGCCGCTCAAGGACATCGAAACGCCGACGCCCGAGCCGCAAGGCAGCGAAATTCTGCTGCGCATCAGCGATTGCGGCGTCTGCCACAGCGACGTGCATATCCATGACGGCTATTTCGATCTCGGCGGCGGCAACAAATTGCCGCTGAGCGCGCTGCGCTTTCCGCACACGATGGGCCACGAAATCGCGGGCGAAGTAATCGCACTCGGCCCTGATGCAAAGGGCGCTGCGATCGGCGACAAGCGCGCCGTGTTTCCGTGGATCGGTTGCGGGCAATGCGCCGCGTGTCTGCGCAACGAAGAGCAGTTGTGCATTCGCCCTCGCAATCTCGGCTGCTCCGGGGGGATTCCGGGTGGTTACGCAACCCACATTTTGGTGCCGCATCCGCGCTATCTGCTCGATTACGGCAACACGAACGCGGCGCTCGGCGCGGCCTATATGTGCTCGGGCCTCACCGCGTTCGGCGCGATGAAAAAAGTCGGCGATCTCGGGCCTGACGATCAGGTTGTTGTGCTTGGTTGCGGCGGCGTCGGCATGATGGGCGTGCAATTTGCCAAAGCGCTGTTCGGCAAAGGCCCGATAGCGGCGGACATTATCGACGGCCATCTCGAAGCCGCGAAGAAAGCGGGCGCGGTTGCCGCTTACAACACCAAAACGCCGGGTGCGGCCAAACAATTGATGGCGGATACGAAAGGCGGCGCGTTTGCCGTTGTCGATTTCGTGGGTTCGGAGGCGAGCTTCGCGTTTGCCAATTCCATCATCCGCAAAGGCGGCAAGATCATCGTCGTGGGACTGTTCGGCGGCAGCATGACGATGCCGTTGCCGATGTTTCCGCTGAAACCATTCTCCATCATCGGTTCGTTTGTGGGTTCGCTGCCGGAAGCCGAAGAAATGATGGCGCTGGTGCGCGCAGGCCACGTCGATCCGATTCCGGTGCAGACACGCCCGCTCTCCGAAGCCACACAAACGCTGGACGATCTGCGCAACGGGCGGATTACCGGGCGCGTGGTTCTCGTACCTTAAAACACTCCGTCATGGCCGGGCTTGACCCGGCCACCCATCGCGCTCGCGTCTGCGAGCGCAAGAGAGTCTTTCCGAAGCATGGACATGCGTCGGATGGATGGCCGGATTAAATCCGGCCATGACGGGTATAGTTTAATGAAATCCGCCGCTACTTAATCTTCGCTCATCAACGACGTCGTAAACTCAGACAGATTTGTCTGGCGTGTGCGGCGGGAGCGTTCCGCGCCGACGATTTCCTTGACCTTCGTCAGCGCGCGATCCACGTCGTCATTGACGATGACATAATCATATTCCGGCCAATGGCTGATTTCGTCGTTCGCTTTCGCCATGCGGGCTTGCACAACATGCTCGTCATCCAGTGCGCGGGAACGCAGACGCCGTTCCAGTTCGTCGCGCGAAGGCGGCAGCACGAAAATGCTCACCACATCGTCGCGGGCCTGCTGTTTCAGTTGTTGCGTGCCCTGCCAGTCGATATCGAACAGCACGTCATAGCCGGAGGCCAGCGCCTCCATCACGGGCTGCCTGGGCGTGCCGTAGCGGTGGCCGAACACCTGCGCGTGTTCCAGAAATTCGTCGGCCTTCGTCAATTGATCGAACGAATAATCATCGACGAAAAAATAATCGCGGCCTTCCACTTCGTTCAGGCGTTTGCCGCGCGTGGTGGCCGACACCGACATGATGATGCCGGCATCGCGTTCCAGCAGCATGCGCGACAGCGTCGTCTTGCCCGCGCCGGACGGCGAAGACAGCACGATCATCACGCCGCGTCTTGTCAGTGCCCCGCTCATTCGTCCCCATTCATTCGATATTCATCGACTGTTCGCGGAATTGATCGATGGCCGCTTTCAGCGCAAGGCCCACGCGCGTCAGCGCGATGTCCGAGGATTTGGAACACAGCGTGTTGGCTTCGCGGTTGAATTCCTGCGCCAGAAAATCGAGCTTGCGGCCCACCGCATCGCCGGATGAAAGCAGCAGGCGCGCTTCGTGCACATGCGCGGTGAGACGATCCAGTTCCTCGCGCACATCGGCGCGCGCGGCCAGCATCGCCACTTCCTGCGCAAGCCGGTCTTCAGGCACCGCGCTCGGCGCGAGCAATTCGTTCAGCTGCGCGGCGAGGCGCTCGCGAAATATCTGCGGCTGCGTGGCGGCGATTTTCGACGCGCTTTCCACATGCCCAGCAATCTCATCGATGAGATTGCCCAGCAATTTGCCGAGTTTCGCCCCTTCCGTCGCACGCGCCGCCGACAGCGCATCGAGTGCGATGGCCAATGTTTCCAGTACCGCCGCGTCGCGCATGCCACGCTCGCGTGCATCCAGCGGCAGCGTGTCTTCCTGCACGATCACGCCTTTCAGACCTAGCAGACCGTCCACGCGTGCGGGCGGCAATCCGGTTTCGGCGGCGATCTCCTTGGCGATCTTCACGGCGGCGGCGAGCGCCACCGCATCGATGCGCAAACCCCGCACGCCCGCTTCGGTATCGAGCGTCAGCGACGCCTGAATGGAACCGCGCTTGAAACGCTCCGTCGCCAGCGTGCGCGCCGCCGGTTCCACGCTGTCGAAGCCGGGCGGCGTGCGCAGCCGCAAATCCAGCCCGCGCCCGTTCACGCTTTTTGCCTCCCAGCGCCAGCGCAATGCTTCGCGCCCGCCCGCGGCTTCGGCAAATCCGGTCATGCTGACAAGCGCCATGCGCGAACTCTAACCCTGCCGCAGACGCGGCGAAAGCTTTTGCTCGATCTGCCGCCATTTGGCGACGTTTTTCTGATGTTCCTGCACGGTGGCGGCAAACACATGGCCGCCCGTGCCATCGGCGACGAAATAAAGATCAGCGGAGGGTTCCGGGTTCAGCACCGCCGCGATGGAATCCTTGCCGGGATTGCAGATGGGTGCGGGCGGCAGGCCCGCGATCGCATAGGTGTTGTAAGGCGTGGGTGCCGTGATCTCGCTTTCGCGGATGGGGCGGCCCAGCTTATAGCCTTGCGTAATTCCATATATGATCGTGGGGTCGGATTGCAGCTTCATGCCGAGTTTCAGCCTGTTCACGAACACGGCAGCGATATGGCGGCGCTCTTCGGGAATGGCGGTTTCCTTTTCCACGATGGAAGCGAGCACAATCGCCTGATCCGCATTCGCAAGCGGCAGGTTCGGCGCGCGCGTGGGCCAATGCGCGTCGATGAATTTCTGTTGTGCTGCGTGCATATGCGCGAACAATTGCGCGCGCGTCGTGCCATGCGTGAAGAGATACGTCTCCGGCAGCAGCGTGCCTTCGAGGGGCACAGAGGCCGAACCTTCCAGCGCCGTATCCTTCTCCACAATGG
>DATCEI010000085.1:0-13047 GCA_036510185.1 Rhizomicrobium sp.
CGGCCGCGACCTGGATAGTGAAATTGTTGACCAGAATCGTGTCGTCTAGCGCGCCGCTGGGCGGCTGCGAGCACATGAAAGCGCCCGGAAATTGACCGGTATACGAGTTCGCCAGGTTGACATAGAATGCACCGTCCCAGAGTTGCAGATTGGCGGCATTCTGAAAATCGAACTGGCACTTGTCGGACGCTCCGCCATTGTTGAGATCCCCGCTCCAACCCCATTCATAAATCCGGCTGGAATTACTTTCCGCATCTCCAACCTGCTCCGCCGTTGAGCCGCGCACGAAACTGATATTCCAAATATATGAGTCGTTGGCGTTGATGATTTTAAAAGTCGGAACATCGGCTCCGCAATTGTTGCCTGGGCATAACGCGTAGGAGATTTCAAGATCGTGAATCGAATCGAAATTGGTGGTGTTGCTTGCGCCGCTCCCGTCCTGTCCGAGTGTGAACACCGTCCCATATAAACCGCTGTTACCTGTAAAACTGATAATCGTCCCGCCGCCGCCGACGCCATAAATGCTGCATCCAGTTTTGCCGACGATAGTGTGCGGGGTGGCGCTGAGCGTCAGGGTACCCGCCGGCAAAGCCAAGGCCACATTGCCCGTCGCGTTGCAGTCATTGTCGATGAACTTGTTGAGAGCACTCAAAATATCGGTCCCTTTGGTCCAGCCATAATAGCCGAGTGTCCGCGTCAGCGCCGGGGGCGGCGGAGGCGAGATGATCGGCGAACCGAACTGGGCGAAGGATTGGGAATCCGCGAACAATGCGACCGCCAGCGCAAGCGTCCATCTCAGCGGCCGCGTCACTGGGTTTCTTTCGCGATGAAAGCATGGTTGGTTGTGGCGGCGTTCACACTTATGGCCGATTGGATGACGTTGCTGCCCTGCACGCATGACCAGACAGCTCCTGGCGCGAGGTCCGCATCATCCGGTGCGCCCGGTGTCGTGCTTGCGCTGGCCGTCGAGGACACATAGAGGTCCTCCTGCGCATTCGCCGGATTCTGAATCCAGCATCCCGCGCGGCTTGTGTTCAATGCCATCACCGTCTGCGCGGTACCACCAGCAGTGATCGTCCCGCCTCTGTCGGTTGGCGTCACCGCGGCGGACGACGCCAAGCGCGGAACGAGCGCAAAGACGCTCGCGCAGAGCACCAGAGAGATAACCTTCATGATTGCAGCCCCCGCTTATTTGATAGCAAGAAAATGCCGTGGTTTAAGAGTCCTTTTGAAAACTCATTTGACGAACTTCTTTCTGATCTTGACCGAGCGGTCGTGCGCCACATGAACACCGTGAACATGAATCGCGACCCGATAAACCACAAAGAGTACTTTTCGAAAAAATCTCTTAGTACTGATGAAAATCTACTCAATTCAGTAATCAAGAGATATCGTCCGCACAGATGTCCACAACTTTGTTATCGTGACAGTTTTTTACTCCTAGGCTGACCGCGAGAACGAAATTGAGCAATCCCTCACAGTTCGAGTCGATCATTCCACTTTCGGCCTTCTCTTCGAGACATTCTGCAGCGATGATCTGTCCTGACGGCATAACAACTTGAAAGTCTCAAAGATTATCTCTTCGCCAGCTAACTCAACGCTATCGGCCATACGCCAACACTTCTGGAATTCGCGGATCTCCGATGCGACCATTGAACAGAGCTTCGCAACAGCAATGTTCCCCTCCCGTCTCAGTAACACGGGGGGCTACGGATACATGCGGACGATGAAAGCCGTCGCCCGGCAAACTCAAACCGCCATCCAGGGCCACTATTTGGGCGCTCCTTCTCCTCCCTCAGCCGACGCGAGCACATCCGTGACCGCGCACGAGATAACCGAGGCGTGGGCGGCACCGAGGGCATTTGGCCTGATCAAATCATCGCAGGTGATTCGATCCATCTGCACAACCGAGGAGATTTTGGGTGCGCTGAGCAGCCCAAAGACCTGATTTTCTGATTTACCAATAAAAATATTTTTGCGCCGTATTTGGCGACAATCGAGGCCTTCCCCCAGACACTTCTGAATACGCTCGAACGATTTCCAGCCCGTGAAATTCTTCCACGAACAGCCCATGCATGGAGCGATAGTGAGGCCTGCTTGGTACGTCTTTAGCGCTCCCAATAAGTGGGGAGTAAGTCCCACTTTCAAAGGCCCACATGTGCCCCCTTCAAACGCCCACTTGTGCCCCCTTCAAACGCCCACTTGTGCCACTTTCAAAACCCCAAAATTCCCCCACTTTTTCGGTTTTTTGCCACTTTTGATCCTATGAACCCAGGGGCAACGCTGGGAGCTCAGCCCCGGAGATGGAATTTGGCACGCAGCCTTCCATTCCGCGAGTGGCACGCTTCCTCGCGCGACTCTGTGTGTCACGCACCGCCTTTTGAAAGTCGGAACTGGGGTGAAGCACGCATCGCAATTTCGCCGTCCGGGTGCGGATGGGGGCTTGACGAGCTTGGCAATTTCGCCACCCTAAAACCCTTCGGTATTTCGGTTTCTCTCTAAATTTTTTGTAAGGAGAGAACCGTCTTGAGTATCCCGCCCATTTTGAATCGCGCCGATGCGTCGGCTTACGATCCTGTCGCCGTCGGCATCGACAGCCTCTACCTCTCGTCGTTTTACGACGGTCTCGGTATCGACTGGGAAGCGTTGCGCTTCGAGAAGGAGAAGTTGCGCGCAACGCCGGGCGCGTTGCACACCGAACTTGAGTTAGGCGGCGAACGCTTCGCGCTGCATCGCGCCGGAGCCAAACCCTACAGCTTCATTCTGAGCAACAGAGCCTTCTCGCTCCAATTGGGCCAGAACATCAGGCCGCTCTGTCACGCGCAATTCAAATCGCATCTTCTCTGGACAAGCGGACTGGACGCGGCCCTCACCCGTTACAATCGTCTGTGGGTCCATGCCGGTTCCAAAGCGACACGCCCCGATGTCGTCAGCCGCGTTGATACCGCCTTCGATTTTCGGATCGGCAAACCCGATTTCCGAACCGAGCATTTCGTGAGTCAAGCCAAGAAAGACGCAACATGGCGCGAAGACGGCGCGTTTCAATCCGTCCGTTTCGGCAATTCCGCAGTCGTATGCCGTGTCTATGACAAAATCGCGGAGATCGAACAGCAAAGCGCCAAGGATTGGCTGTTCGACCTTTGGGGCGCGAGGGATGGCGTCTGGCGCTGTGAGTTTCAGATGCGCGGCGAACGGCTCAAGCAGGCCGGTATCGCGACCGTCGAACACATGCACGCGCACCTTCCAAGCCTCGTTCGCCATCTCGCGAAGCGCCACACGTCATTGCGGATCGCGAAGACCGACACCAATCGCTCGCGATGGTCTGTCCATCCGATGTGGAAGGGTCTCATCGCTTCCACCAACAGACTGACAACGCCGCCCGAGCGAACGCCGCCGCCGTTGCTCATGGGAAGCGACTACCAGCTTCAGCGGCAAGTGCAGTCGCTGTTAGGCGATTTGAAAGGCATTGCCGCAACATTGTCCGTCAACCGGAAAACCAATCCGGTCACGCTCGACGAACTTTTGGAACGATTGCCGGGATTGGCGCGGCCCTACCATTCGCCGAATCTTTGGAATGCCGATGTTCTCGAAAAGCTTCGCAAGCGGGAGTTGGGCCTATGAGCGCCCCTCGCAGCAGAGGGCCGTCTCCGCCCAAACCCGCCAACGATAACAAACGTCCCTCCAAGGGCTTGCGGGTGGAAATCTCCATACCGCGAAACCTGCCCATCCAGAGGGTCGAAGTTGAGGTCTTCGCGGAACTGTTGGATTCTCTCGTTGGATTAGCCGTCAACGACAACGAGGTACCACCAGAATGAGCAAGAGGGTTGCTGTTTATGCTCGCGTCTCCACCACGAGACAGGCCGAGAACGACATCTCGATTCCCGACCAGCTCGTCCATGCGCGGCGCTATTGTGCCGAACGCGGCTGGCATGTCGTGCGCGAGTTTGTCGATCCGGGCGCTAGCGCGCGTGACGACAAGCGGCCAGAATTTCAGCAGATGATGGACTCCGCTTGCATCGATCCGTCGCCCTTCGACGTTGTGCTGGTTCATAGCCAGTCACGATTTTTTCGTGACACCGCCGGTTATGTGCTTTCCAAGCGACGCCTCCAGAAACACGCCGTCTCGCTTGTCTCTATGACACAGGATTTTGGCGAGGGTGCCGCCGCCGATTTTGCCGAAACCGTTATTGCCGCCTCCGATGCGCTCAACAGCGCCGAAACCGCAAAACACGTCACGCGCACGATGCTGGAAAATGCGCGGCAAGGTTTCTGGAACGGCGCGCTTCCACCATTCGGCTATCGTACCGTCGAAGCCGAGCGGCGCGGCCAGCGCATTAAGAAGCATCTGCAAATCGAGCCGCGCGAGGCTGAACTCGTCCGACAGATATTCCGGCTGTTTCTGGAAGGCGACGGCATGCGCGGTCCCATGGGCGTGAAAGATATTGTTTCATGGTTGAACGCGCGCGGGTTTCGCAATTCGCGCTCCAACCCTTTCTATACCGGCACGGTTCACCTTATCCTCACGCGCGAGAGTTACACGGGAACCCATCACTACAATTGCACTGACAGCCGCACACGGCGCGCGCGACCGAAAGAGGAATGGGTTGCGATTTCCATTCCGCAAATCATACCGGTGGAACAGTTCCAACTTGTGCAACAGCGTCTGCATTCGCGACGCCCCCGTGTTACGCCGCCGCGTATCACCAATAGCCCAGTGCTTTTGACTGGGATTGCACGCTGCCAAAGTTGTGGCGGCGCGTTGATGCTCCGCACCGGCAAGAATCCAAAATATCGCTATTACACGTGCGCCAATCGCAGGCTCAAAGGCCGCACGGCCTGCGCTGATCCAATAACCGTCGCAATGGCCGAATTTGACCGGCTGGTTATTGGTGCTCTTACGGACCAGCTTCTTAATCCCGAACGTCTGCCGGTACTTTTACGCGAAGCACACAAACACCGGCGGGCGCTTACGTCAGGCAATCTTCATCGCCGGTCAGCGTTACGTAGGCAGTTGAAAGAAACCGACGCGCAAATCCGCAGGCTCTACACTGCGCTTGCTGAAGGTATCGCTGGTGACACGGCACTGTTCAGGGAGGCATTGCACGGTCTCGAAGCCAAGCGCGACGAATCTATCCGCTTGCTGAGTCTGCTTGACGTTGAAACGCCACCGGTCCGCCATGCCCTTTCCAAAGCCCAAGCGCAGGCGGTTGCCGCAACACTCAAGCGTCGCCTCATCGAGGCTCCGCCGCCCATGCAGCGCCGTTACATTCACGGGCTGGTATCTGAAATCGTAGTGGATCGCGAAAAGGCCGTTATATCGGGGCCACGGGCCGCAATTGCCGCTGCAATTACCGCCGGGACGCACAATTCCGAAGTTCGCAGTTTTGTACGGGAATGGCGCACCCGACAGGATTCGAACCTGTGACCTCTGCCTTCGGAGGGCAGCGCTCTATCCAGCTGAGCTACGGGTGCGTAGCGCGTTCTATAGCGCAGGGCCTGCGCGCGCGGCAAATCAGGCGATGGCGGCCAGCGCCTGCGCGAATGTCTCGGTGGCGTGGCCCCAGACGGCGCGTTTCCATTCCGCATTGTCGGGATAAAAGGCGTTGCGGATGTCCTGCTTGATCGCGTCCCACTGGGCGTGGCCGGGCCGCGCATTCAGATGCAGCCAATTGTCCAGCCGCAGCGCCTGAAACACATCGCGCATGGGGGCGGTGCCCACTTCCAGCGCGGCGAAGGTGGTTTCGACATGGGTGAGGAATTTTTCGATCGCCTTGTCGATGGTGCCGGTGAGCGGCGCTGACAGCGACTCGCCAGCCTCGCTGGAGGCCACGCGCGCCCCCCAGATCGCGTGCTGACGTTTATAGGCGGGCGAACCCGGCAAATCCTCCGTGATCATTTCGGCCGCACCCGGTTCGCCGAGGCCCGTGTGGTAATCGATGACGATGAGTTTTTTCACATGCGCCAGATGTTCGTGAAAAACATCGCGCAGCATGGCGGCGGACCAGCTTTCGCGCTTGCCCCCGAAATAAAGCCCGTCGGCGCGCGTATATTGTCCGGCGCTGATGGCGGTCTGAAGCGCGAAGGGGCCGTGTTCCATCGCATAATCGCGCAGCCGCGCGTTCGCCGCATTCATCGCCTCATGTGAAATATCCTTTGGCGCGATGTCGTCGGCCAACAGATCATAGGCCGCATTGCCCGGCGGCTGTGTGTGATCGACAAAATTGCGGTTGATGTCGGCATTGTCTTCGTTGACGCGCCGGTTCCAGGCGAAACCGAACGGGTTCAGCGCGTGCAGCAGCACAAGCCGCGCGCCTTTGGGGATTTTCGTGGCCAGCCCTTCGCGGATCAGGCCCGTCTGTACGCCGGAGCCGAAATAGCCTTCCACCCCATGTGTGCCGGAAATCAGCAGGACAGCGTTTTCCGCCTCGCGCGGGCCTGCGCAGGCGACATCGATGAAAAGCGGCTTGCCGTCCGGCCCGCGCTCCCCCGGATGCACGCGGCTGGTGACGCCCAGTCCCGCCGTCTCGCATGCCTTGCGGAAGGCCGCACGGCCCTCTCGATAATTCGCGGGAAAATGTTCGGACCCGTCGCTCATGTTCTTCGCAATGCCCAGTCCCTTCCTTATAGTCGATTTTGAAAGGTGCGGCATGAGCATTTTTGAATCGCTGGACAAATTGCGGGCGACGCCCATTCCCGATCAGGCGGACGCGCGCGCGCGCAAGGAGGGGTTTCGCGCCTATCCTATCGACAAAAACAGCGCGGCCTTCGGCGAAGCCATGGTTAATCTCAGCGATCACGGCATCGCGGGCGAGAATTATTACCACTCGACGCGCAACCCGCCCTATTGGCGGCGTATCGAAGGTTCGATCCCCGATCTGCTGACGCGGCGCGCGGTGGCGCTGAAACTTTCCGGCATCAATGCGCTGCTGCGCGACGGCGGTATCGAATTGTTCGTGTTCGATGCCTGGCGGCCGCGCGCGGTGCAGGTTTACTTCCACGATGTGTGGATGCCGCAGGAAATGCGCAAGCGCCATCCGTCGCTTTCGGACGATGAACTGGAACGCGCGGTGGAAACCTATTGGGCGGCGCCGTCGGCGAATGCAGATTCGCCGGCACCCCATGCAACGGGCGCGGCCATCGACCTGACGCTGCGTTTCATCGAGGGCGAGCGTTTATGGATGGGTTCGATCTTCGATGACGTGACGGCACTTGCCCATCGCGATCATTTTGAGCGCGACACGCCGGCCATGGCGTTTTCGGATGAAGAAGCGCGCGCCAATCGAAGGCTGTTGCACTGGATCATGAGCGATGCCGGGTTTGCCGGCCATCCCGATGAGTGGTGGCATTTCTCATACGGCGATCAATTGTGGGCAAAACTCAGTGGCGCGAAGGCGGCGCTGTATGGCGAGGCTAAACCTTAAAGCTACAACAGCAACAACACCGTCATCACCCGACTTGTCCGGGTGATCCAATTTTCCAGAAACAAAATGGATTGCCCGGACAAGCCGGGCAATGACGGGCTTAGGTAGTTAAGTTAAGGTAAGTTGAATTTTATTTAAGCCACATTCTGCTTGTTCATGCCCAAATTTTCCGTGCGCGCGACGAAGCCATCATATAGTTTCTGACTGGCGCCGGAGAGTTTGCGCGCCTGCGCGATGAGATCGCGCGCATCGCCAAATGCATGCGCGGAAATCGCCGCGAAGATACGTTCGTGAAAGGTCGAAAGGGCGCGGAATTTCGGGCTTGCGCGCGTGCTTTGGTCGCCCAGCAACGCATAGGCGCCATCCGCTTCGCCCAGACCGAGCAGCGCGAAACTCTGCGAGGTGCTGGCCTGTGTGGCGCCATCGGCGAGCGCGGAAAATCCCAGCATTGCGCAGCGCAGGCGCAATTCCTCCGCGCGCGAAACGCAATCTCCGGCAAGCGACCATCTTTCGCTGAACACGCCTGCAATCGCGCTGCCGGTTGCGATGCCGATGGCAATCGTCATCGTTTGCGGCGCTTGCCCATCATTCAGCGGAAAACGATTATGCTCCTGCATCGTGTTCAACATGCGCGATGCAGCCGCACACGCATGGGCCGCGTGATTGATGTCGGTGAGCGGCGCATTCCAGCAGGCGGAAAATCCGTTCGCGCCGAAATCGAGCACCGTTCCGCCCGTCGCCAGCACGCTTTGCGCCAGCGATTGCAGAATGCCGTCGATCAGCCGCACGAAACGCGCGGGCGCGCCGTGCAATTCATGCTCCAGCCGCGCGGCATCGGGCAGGCGGCAGGACAGATAGGTGATGGTGCGCGAATCGCCCTTGACGTCTATGGGGTCTTTCACAAGTGCTGTGCGCACGGCGGAGGGCAGCGCGAAAAACTGGCGGCGCAATCTTGCCGAACGGACAAGGCGCAGGATCGCCCGTTCCGCGACCGCCGTGCCCATGACCAGGATCGCGGCGGCCAGCGCCATGGCAGCCAGTCCGGCATGAAGAAAGGCGCTCAACGCAATAATTCCAAAGCCCGCGACTCAGATTCTAACATGGGCCGCGCCCGCTCCAGCAGACCGTCTCGGAAATTTAACCAATTGAAATTATTATGATTTGTCTGACGGCAGGCCCGGCGCGACCGTTCGGTGACGGCCACGTCATTTTCCTTGCGGGGCATTCAAACCGGGCGTAGAGTTTATCCACAATAATGTCAGGCAGGAGAGGCACATGGAAAATATCACCAAAGATCCGGCTTATAACGCCGTCGATCCCACCGATTTCCCCGCAATGCTGGACGTGAACCGCTACGGCGCGCGCAGCACGGCATTCGACAAGATCATCTCCGCCACGCACGAACATTTCTGGGATCCGCTGAACACGAAATACATCGACTTCTCCCAGAAGTTCGACATGGAGAACGAATATCTCGTCAATCCCTCCTCCAATGCCGATCTGAAAACCGCCATCGCCGACAGACTCGACGAAAAGGGCAAGATCAAGCTCGTCAATCTGGATGTGATGTGGGCGCTGTCTTCGATCCTCCATGGCGAGCAGGGCGCGATGTCGCTGTCGGCCTCGCTGTGCCACATTCTTCGCGATCCGGGCGCGCAGGAATACGCCGCCAACCAGACGCGCGAAGAAGCCCGCCACGTCACCGGCTTCACCAATTACATTCACGCCCGTTGGGGCAAGCCTGCGCAGGTTGGCCCGGCGCTGGGCAATCTGCTCAACGAACTCGTCTCCTCTCCGCTGGTGTGGAAGAAGATCATCGGCATGCAGATGCTGGTCGAAGGCCTGGCCATGGGCGCGTTTGCGACCTTCTATAAAGAGAGCCGCGATCCGCTGCTACGCCAGCTGATGCAGCTGGTGATGACGGACGAAGCCTTCCATCACAAATTCGGAAAAATCTGGGCGGATCGCACCATCCCGCATCTGTCCAAAGAAGAGCATGTCCTGATCGAAGACTGGGCCTGGGAAGTGTTCACGGTGTTGCTGTTCAATCTGGGCTCACCGGATCAGAAAGCGTGGATTTACAAGGCTTGCGGCCTCGATCCGATCTGGTGCCAGCAGGCGTTCATGGAAGCCATGACGGACACCGCCATTCGCACAGAATTGCAGGAAGCCACCAACATTTTCCGCGTGCTGATCAAAACGCTGGTCAAAGCCGGCATCATCACCGACCGCACGCGCGGAAATTACGCGGCCTACATCGACATGGCCGAACTCTATGCCGAAGGCGACCGCATGGTCGGCGACGACATCGCCGAGGAAGGCATCAAATATCTCATCAAGCTGAACGGCGGCACGTCCTATGTGACGCCCGCGATGATCGCCGCCGAATAGTTTTGGTTTCAAATAAATAGTAATATGAAAAGGGCGGCTGTGTTGGCCGCCCTTTCGCTTGAGAGGGAATGCATATGGCAGGGGTAAAAACGGGCACGGGACAGACCGCGCTGATCACGGGTGCGTCGGTGGGCATCGGCGAGGAACTCGCGGAATGTTTCGCGAAGGATGGCTATGACGTCATCCTCGCCGCGCGCTCCGAAGGCGCGCTGCGCGAAGTGGCCGACAGGATCGCCAAAACCCATGGCGTGAAGGCAACGCCGATTGCGGTGGACCTCGGCGTGCAGGGCGGCGGGGCCACGCTTGCCGCCGACATCGCTGCGCGCGGGCTTTCGGTGGATGTGGTCGTGAACAATGCGGGTTACGGCATGGCAGGCGGCTTTCAGCATTCCGACATCAAACAGCAGCTGGGCATGATCGATCTCAACGTGCGCGCGCTGGCCGAACTCACGCATATTTATTGGGGCGGGATGCTCGCGAAAAAACGCGGCGGCGTGCTGAACGTGGCCTCGACCGCAGCCTTCCAGCCCGGCCCGTACATGGCGATCTACTACGCGACGAAGGCTTTCGTGATGTCGTTCTCCGAAGCACTGTGGAAGGAAGCGCAAGGCACCGGCGTGCATGTCTCCTGCCTTTGCCCCGGCCCGACCGAAAGCAAATTCCATGACCGCGCGGGTACGGAAAAAGTGCGGCTGATAAAACTGGCGCGCATGATGACGTCCAAAGCGGTGGCCGAAATCGGTTACGCCGGGTTCAAGGCGAACAGGCGCGTCGTGATTTCCGGCGCGCAGAACACGATCATGGCCAGGAGTGTTGCGTTCACGCCGCGGCCCGTGGTGCTGGGGCTTGTCTCCTATCTTCAGAAAATGGCGATGTGACATGACAGGACGCGTCGAAGGAAAAATCGCGCTCATCACTGGCGGCGCGCAAGGCTTGGGCGAAGCGGCAGCGCGCATGCTGGTGCGCGAAGGCTGCCGCGTCGTCATCACCGATGTGAATGAGGCGGGTGCGAAAGCCGTTGCCGCTTCGATCAATGCGCAACACGAAGGCACAGCCATCGCATTTCGTCACGATGTGACGAAGGAAGACGAATGGGTCGCGGCCATTGCCGAAGCCGAACGCGCGTTCGGCGGTCTGCATATTCTGGTCAACAATGCGGGCATTGGGCTGACCAAAGACCTTGAAGCCATCACGCTGGAAGAATGGCGGCTGGTGCATGCTATCGATCTGGATGGTGTGTTCCTCGGCTGCAAACACGCGGTGGCGCTGATCGCGAAAACCGCGCAGGCGACGAAGCTCGGCGGCTCCATAGTAAATATCTCATCGATCTCCGGCATCATCGCGGGCCACAATATGGCGGCGTATAATTCGGCCAAGGCGGCAGTGCGGCATCTGTCGAAATCCGTCGCGCTTTATTGCGCGCGCAAGGGTTACAACATCCGCTCCAATTCCGTGCATCCGGTGTTTATCGCCACGCCGATCCTCGATCCGCTGGTTGCGCGTTTCGGAAAAGACGATGCCTACGCGAAACTGGGACGCCAAGTGCCCCTCGGCCATATCGGCGAGCCGGACGACATCGCCTATGCGGTGCTTTATCTCGCGTCGGACGAATCCAAATTCGTCACCGGCGCGGAATTGAAAGTGGACGGCGGCATTTCGGCGATGTGAGTGCTGGAATAATTTGATTTTCACAATCATACCCGTCATGGCCGGGCTTGACCCGGCCACCCATCCCGTTCGCGCCTGCGAACGCAAAAGAATCTCCCCGACGCATGGACATGCGCCGGATGGATGGCCGGATTAAATCCGGCCATGACGGATTTATTTCATTGCTTCAACCGCATCGCGACTTGGGCCAGCAACACGCGCGCGCCCTGTTTTTTCAATGTGCGATCCGTCACGCGCTGGAGCCGCGTACAGATTGAATCCACATCGGGCTGCTGTTCGACGCGCACGGCGGTGGCGGTGAACGTCATCAGGCTGCGCACATAGGCGTCGCGCAAAACCGGCAGCGCCTTCTCCGTCGCCCCGCGCAGAGTCGCATCGGGAATATCGAGACCGATGGCCACCATCAGCATGCCGCTTGGCCGCCCGTCATCGATGATCGTGGCGTAGAACGGCTCCAGCATCATGTAGCTGACCGATTGCGTGATCTTGTGCTCGGCATGCTGGGGCGGCGCATCATCGGCGCGCGCTTGCACCCCGCCAAGCAAAGCGAGGGCGGACGCACAGCAAAGGGCGCGGAACAGTCTCATCTGATGCGATTTTAGCCGGACACGGGTAAATCCGGCGTTACAGCTGGCTTGCCACCCGAAGCGGTGAGATGTCGGACGGTCTCCCTGCGCGCTACGCGCTTCGGGAGACACCACCCTCCGCTGCTTCGCCGCGTAGGGTGGTGGAGCTGAGCGGGATCGAACCGCTGACCTCCTCATTGCGAACGAGGCGCTCTCCCAACTGAGCTACAGCCCCAAACCCTGGGACACGGGGCAATAAAGGCCGCCTCGCGTGAGCGCGGTATCTAGGTAGCCACCCCCTTGGGTGTCAAGGTGAGCTTGCGGGCGGGCAACAAGCCTCGCTAAAAGGGCGCGCGCTCCGTGGCGCGAGTTCCAGGAGACCTCATGGTCAATCCTATTGTCTGGGTGCTGCTGCAGCTGATCGACCTTTACGTCTGGGTCGTGATCGTGGCGGTGATCGCGAGCTGGCTGATCGCGTTCGGCGTGGTCAATCTGCACAACCAGTTCGTGCGCCGCGTGGTGCAGATTCTGGACGCCGTGACCGATCCCGTCTTCCGGCAGGTGCGCCGCGTGGTGCCGCCTGTGGGCGGCCTCGACCTTTCGCCGCTTATCGTGATCTTCGGACTTTATTTCATCCGCTATCTGATCGTCTGGCTCGATGTGAAGTTCGCGTTCTCATGAGCGCACGCCTGATCGACGGCAAAGCGTTCGCGGGTGGTTTGCGGGCGCGGCTGGCGGAGGCGACGGCAAAGCTCAAAGCGGATTACGGTCTGACGCCGGGCCTTGCCACCGTACTGGTGGGCGAAGACCCGGCAAGCGAAATCTATGTCCGCAACAAGGGAAAAGCGGCGAAGGATTTGGGTTTCAATTCGTTCAATTTTCCCATGCCCGCGAGCGCGACCGAAGCCGAAGTTCTGGCGCGTGTGGCGGCACTGAACGCCGATAAATCCGTACACGGAATATTGGTGCAGATGCCGCTGCCCAAACAGATTCGCGAAGAG
>DATCEI010000086.1:0-4293 GCA_036510185.1 Rhizomicrobium sp.
GGCGGCGAAGCCATCGGCGCGCAATGTGGCCAACACATCTTCGCGCGTAGCCTTCAGCGTGTTGACGCGCAGATCGACCGGCGCGCGTTCGCGAAAGGCCTGTACTTCCGCCAGAAGATTGTCGCCGAACGCGCGGCACAATTCGCTTTCGAGAAACGCGGGAAAATCGCCCTGCACATAAAGCGGCGGCAGCGTGTCGGACGGCGCACGCAACGCCGCACGCTCATCATCCGAAAGCACGGCCGGCGCGTAAGCCGAGCCGTTGAAAAGCACCTCGATCTCCGCTTCGGTTTTGCCTTCCGAAGCGAGTGCCGCGATCACCAGCGCGCGCGGCGCATCGCTTTGCATGCGCCAGCCGAGCGAGGCTTTGCGCCGCAATACCGCAAACACATGCTCACCGACGGCGGCGCGATCTTTCGATCCGGCGTAGCGTCGCGTGCGGAACCAGTCGCGCAGGAACCGGTCCGCCGGCTGGGCAGTTTTCTCAAGCGATTCAAGGACTTCGATGGTCGCCTGGAGGCGGGCCGCAGGGGTCATCTCGGTAAATATTCAGGCATTTGAAACCGTTCGGTTCAGCATATCTTAAAGGAAGTTTGGTCAAATTCTCCGCCAATTTAGCGGCTTTTCGATGCTGGCTCGTGCGCGCTCCCTGATGGCCTATGCCGCGATCGCTCTTGCGGTTTGCGTTTGCGCGTGCCTGCTCGCTCTGATTGTCATGACCACTGGCACCATGCGCACGATTGCGGAGTGTGCGCTGGCGGGATGCGCGATTCTGGGGCTGGCGCAATTCGCGCTTTCAACCCAATGGCTCAAATTGAAGGACGCGGTGACGCGCGCCGAAGAGAAGACCTCGCTGGTCGAAGATGAGAGCCGCGCCAAGGCGACCGTTGTCGGCACGATCAGCCACGATCTGCGCACGCAGCTGAACGCCATCATCGGTTTCGCCGACGTGCTGTCGAAAGGCGCGTTCGGGCCGCTGGGTTCGCCGCGCTATGAGGAATATGCCGCCAATATCCGCGCCAGCGGACAGGGCCTGCTCAATGTCGTGAACGATCTGTTCCAGCTTTCGCAATTGAGCACGATGGAAGGCGAGTTGACCTGCCAGCCCATCGATGTCGGCACCACCACGTCGAAGGCGGCAGCGCAATTGCATCCGCAGGCCGCCGAGAAAAACATCACGATGAAGATCGACGTGCTGCCGCGGCCCATCTGGGGTTTCGCGCAACGCGAGGCGCTGAAACAGGTGCTGTCGCGCATCATCGACAATGCGATCAAATATACCGAGCCGGGCGGCATGATTGTCGTGTCCGTGGTGCAGGGAAAACAATTCGTCGACGTGATGGTGACGGATAATGGACCGGGCATTCCATCGGGCCGGATGAAAATGGTGCAGCGCGGCTCCGCTTCCAAGGACGGTGAGGATCGCAAGGCGGGCGCAGGGCTTGGGCTTGTGATCTCGCGGCGTCTGACCGAACGCATGGAAGGCAAGCTTATCGTGGAAAGCATTGTCGGGCGCGGCACGCGCGTGACGATCCGTCTGCACGAGGCAGAGCTTGAAGCAGCACCGAAAACAGAACCCAGCGTTTCCGGTTTCCGCGAAAGCGATCCATTCCGCGCGGCAGGCAAGCGGAATCCGTTCAACGCCGCAGCGTAATATCTCGCGGTTGCGCGCCTAACCCCACAATCTCACCGCCACGTAAAGCGTTGCCGCACCCAGCAGAGTCATGATCGTCGTCGCCGTGCGCGGATGACGATGCTGGCTTTCGGGGATGAGATCGGTTGCGCCGAGATAGAGAAAACATCCCGCGAAAACCGCGAGCACTGCGCCAACTGTGGAATCCGGAATGCGGAACAGAAGCGTGGAGGCAGCCCCCGCAATCGGTGCGCAAGCGTCGACAAACAACCATTGCAGCGCGCGTCGCCAACCGCCGCCGCCTTTCAGAATGAATCCCACCGTGTTGATGCCGTCCGAAAAGTCATGCGCGATGACAGCAACCGCCACGATCAAGCCAACGGTCGGCGAGGCCTGAAAGCCGATGCCGATTGCAGCCCCGTCGAGAAAGGAATGCACCGACAGCGTGATCGCGCCGACCGCGCCGCGCGTCTGTTTTGCATCGTGGTCGTGATCGTGCCCGTCATCGCCATGCGGGTGAATGAGTACAAGCCGGTCGAGTACGAGATAACCGAAGAAGCCGCAAGCCACGAACAGCGCCAGCCGCGCGGAGTCATAATATTTGCCGCCCAGCGCAATCGCCTCCGGCAGCAGATCGAACAGCGCCACGCCCACAACCGCGCCGGCGGAAAATCCCAGAATCAAATGCAGCCGGTCGCGAAACCGTATCGCGAAGGATCCGCCGAGAAGTGTCGCCGCGAATGCGGCGCAGGCGATGAGGATAACGGTCATCGAAGCGGCAATTATTGTCCGCCGGGATAATTCGGCGCTTCGCGCGTCACGGTCACGTCGTGGACATGGCTTTCGCGCATGCCCGCGCCCGTGATGCGCACGAATTCCGCCTTGGCGTGGAAATCCGCAATCGTCTTGCAGCCTGTGTAGCCCATCGCCGCGCGCAAGCCGCCGATGATTTGATGCACCACGGTTCCGACGGGGCCTTTGTACGGCACCTGACCCTCGACGCCTTCGGGCACGAGCTTCAGCGCATCTTTCACTTCGGCCTGGAAATAACGATCCGCACTGCCGCGCGCCATCGCGCCCAGCGAACCCATGCCGCGATAACCTTTGTAGGAACGGCCCTGATAGAGAAACACTTCGCCGGGGCTTTCTTCGGTGCCTGCGAGCAGCGAACCTACCATCGCGACATGCGCGCCCGCTGCAATCGCCTTGGCGAGATCGCCGGAATATTTGATGCCGCCATCCGCAATCACCGGCACATCGGCGCGGCGCGCTTCTTCCACCGCATCCATGATCGCCGTCAATTGCGGCACGCCGACACCGGCGACAATGCGCGTGGTGCAGATCGAACCCGGGCCGATGCCGACCTTGATGGAATCCGCGCCTGCATCGATCAACGCTTTCGCGCCATCGCCCGTCGCCACGTTTCCTGCGGCGACTTGCGTGTAATTGGATTCTTTCTTGATGCGCGCCACCGTTTCGAGCACGCCCTTGGAATGGCCATGCGCGGTATCGACGACAACGACATCGCATTCCGCTTCGATCAGCGCCATCGCGCGCGCCACACCATCCGGGCCGACATTGACGGCGGCAGCGGCGCGCAAACGTCCGCGCTCATCCTTGCAGGCATTGGGATATTTCTGCGCCTTCTCAATGTCTTTCACGGTGATCAGGCCGACGCAGCGATAGCCCTCATCGACGACGAGAATCTTTTCGATGCGATGCTGATGCAGCAGGCGCTTGGCTTCGTCCGGCCCCACGCCTTCGCGCACGGTGATGAGGCGATCCTTCGTCATCAGGTCGCGAACCATCTGGCGCTTGTCGGTGGCGAAGCGCACATCGCGATTGGTGAGAATGCCGACCAGCTTGCCGGAGCCTTTGGCGTTCGCGCCTTCCACCACCGGAATGCCGGAGATGCGATAGCGCTCCATCAGCGTCAGCGCGTCGGCGAGCGTGGCATCCGGCGCAATCGTCACCGGGTTCACCACCATGCCGCTTTCGAATTTCTTGACGCGGCGAACCTGCTCGGCCTGCTCCTCGATGGAGAGGTTGCGGTGGATCACGCCCATGCCGCCCGCCTGCGCCATGGCGATGGCGAGGCCCGCCTCCGTCACCGTGTCCATGGCGGCGGAAATCAGCGGAATGCCCAGCTCGACAGTGCGGGTGAGGCGCGTGCGGGTATCGACCTGGGAGGGCAGGACTTCGGAGGCCGCCGGGATCAGCAGCACATCGTCGAAAGTGAGCGCTTCGCGGATGGTCAGGCGATGCTCCTGTGACGGCTCTGGAGCGCCGAGCCTGTACCATCCCCCCCGTAGGTCCGCAAGAGCCCAACAATCCGCCTACGCTCCTTCGGAGCTACGGCGTGACAAGCAAAAAGCGGGACGTTCCGGACATCCCGCTTCCGCCTCGAAGCACCGGCGTCACGCGAGGCTCCATCACCGGAGCAATGCTCTGCACCTTCATCTTCTCCACGGACGTCGCGAATTGGAGCTTATTTCCGGAAGCCAACCCGGAAAATGCGTGCGCGCAAGATGGTCATTCAATGATGATCGTCATCAGGCCCTGCCGCACTCGTCTTCGCACGGATGCACGTGAGTTTGCATCCCTGTCCTGTCTGGTCTCACGTTAGATTCGGTTCAGCATGAATTCCATTCCCGTTCGTC
>DATCEI010000087.1:0-13789 GCA_036510185.1 Rhizomicrobium sp.
CGCGCGTTTGCCCGACGCCTTCATCGCCCATGCGGGGCTGAAGGATCGCGTGACCTTTGTTGGCATGGGTCAGAAATTCCAGATCTGGGAGCCCGACTCTTTCGCGCCCATTCAGGCCGAGCGTCTGTCGCGCGCCCGCGCCGTCCGCACGGGAGGCGCCAATGGCTGAAGGCCACGTCCCCGTCATGCTGACCGAAGTGCTGGAGGCGCTCGGCGTTCGCGACGGCGGCAGCTATGTCGATGGCACATTCGGCGGGGGCGGCTATGCCCGCGCGATGCTGGAAGCAGCTGATTGCCGCGTTCTGGGCATCGACCGCGACCCGGATGCCATCGCGCGCGGCAGGCAATTGGCCGCGAACTACAATGGCCGCCTCACGCTGGCGCAGGGCTGCTTTTCCGAACTCGACGAGTTGCTCGAACGCGCGGGCGAGAAGGGCAGCGACGGCGTCGTGCTCGATCTCGGCGTTTCGTCGTTCCAGCTGGATCAGGCCGAACGCGGTTTTTCGTTCCGCGAAGATGGCCCGCTCGACATGCGCATGAGCAAAGAGGGTCCGTCCGCCGCCGATGTCGTGAATACGGCGGATGAAAAAACATTGGCCGATATTCTTTTGCGTCTGGGCGAGGAACGCCATGCCCGCCGCATCGCGCGCGCCATCATCGCCGCGCGCCCGGTCACGCGCACGGGCGAACTCGCCGATATCGTGTCGCGCGTGCTGGGGCCTGCCGCAAAACGCTTCGCCACGCATCCCGCCACGCGCACGTTTCAGGCGCTGCGCATTCATGTGAACGACGAATTGGGCGAGCTGGAACGCGGGCTGGAAGCCGCCGAACGCGCGCTGCGCCCGAAAGGCCGCCTTGCCGTCGTGTCGTTCCACAGCCTCGAAGACCGCATCGTCAAAAAATTTCTGGCTGCCCGCGAAACGCGCGCCGATCATGGTTCGCGCCATGCGCCGACACCCGCGCGCGCGCATCCCGCAACATTCCGCCTCATCGAAACAGGCGCGAAGAAACCCACCGAATCCGAACTTGCCATCAACCCGCGCGCGCGTTCCGCCCGTCTGCGCGTGGGCGAACGTCTGGCGGCGTAAAGGAGAGCCTGACATGATCCGTGTATTGAACTTCTTCTGTGTGGCGCTGGCAGGCCTGTGTTGCCTGGCGCTCTATCATGTCTCCGAGCAGACGCGCGTTGCGCGCATGCAGCTGTCCAACGTCACGCACCAGATCACGGCCGAGCACGAAACGATGAGCGTGCTGGAAGCGGAATGGGAGCGCGTGGCCGATCCGTCGCGCGTGCAGCAACTGGCGCAGGAGAAACTGGGCATCGGCGATGCCACCAGCGCGCGGCTTGCGTCGCTCGATCTTCTGCCGCGCCGCGGCGACGAGAATGCCCCCCCCGGCGGAACGCCACTTCGCGATGCCAGCCTGACAATGCCCACCGCCCCACTCAACCCGAACCTCCACCAGGTTTCCGTGCGTACCGGACTATGATCGCATGAACCAAACCCCGCCTGCGGAAGGCTTTCAAAGGCGGATAGTCGTCGCCGCGGCATTTTGTGTCGCGGCGTTTGCGCTTGTGGTCGTGCGTCTCGCCGATGTCAGCCTGTTGCATGGCGGCATTTCCGGCGGCGCCGCCGACACCTATCATCCCATCGCGTTGCGCGCCGACATGATCGACCGCAACGGCAAACTGCTCGCGCGCGATTTGCCGGTGCAGGATTTGTACGCGCGTCCGCATGCGTTGTGGGACAAGGCGCAAGCCGCGCGCGATCTTTCCGTCGCGACGGGCGCAAGCGTTGCGCGCCTCGAACATGTCTTCAACAGCCCGCGCAATTACACGCTGGTGGAGCGGCAATTGTCGCCCGATGCGCAGGATCGCGTGATGCATCTGGGCCTGCCGGGCCTCGATTTCCAGCTTGACGGCAAACGCTATTACCCCGAAGGCCGCGCGGCGGCGCAGGTGATCGGCGTCACCGATCCGGATGGCAAAGGCGTCGCCGGACTGGAAATGGGTCTGGAAAAACGCCTGCGTGCTGGCGTGCCGGGCGAACCGGTGGCGCAGGTGAGAACCTCGCTCGACATGCGCGTGCAATACATTCTCGCGCATGAAGCAAGTGTCGCGAAAGACGAATTCAACGCCAAGGCCGCGGGCGGCATCGTGATCGATGTGAACACGGGCGAAGTGCTGGCGATGATGTCGTTGCCCGATTACGACCCGAATGTGCGCCGCCTCACCGACGGCGATTCCGCGCGCAACGTGATGGCGCAGGATGTGTACGAACTCGGCTCGGTGTTCAAGGTGTTTTCCTTCACGCTGGCGATGGAAGACCACACGATCGGCCTCGACGATATGCTGCCCATCGGCAGCGGCTTTCGCATCGGCAAATGGGTGATCCACGACGCCGAACACATGCCCGCGATGCTGACCGCGCGCGATATTCTGGCGCAATCGTCGAATGCGGGCACGGCGCAGATCGCGCTACGCTCCGGCCCGGAGCGGCAGAAAGCGTTTCTCGCGCATATGGGCTTGCTCTCGCCGGTAAAAACCGAATTGCCGGAAACCGCGTTTCCGCTTTATCCGAAAGACTGGAAACTCATTCAAACCGCAACGGTCGGTTTCGGCCACGGCATTTCTGTCAGCCCGCTTTCGTTTGCCACCGCTGCCGCAACCGTCGTCAATGGCGGCCGCAAAATCGTGCCGACATTCCTGAAACGCGACACTGACGCGCGCGGCGAACAACTCATCAAACCCGAAACCAGCGACACGATGCGCGGTCTGCTGCGTTATGTCGTGACCAACGGCACCGGCAAGCTCGCCGATGTGCCCGGATACAATGTCGGCGGCAAAACCGGTTCCGCCGAAAAGAACGTCGCCGGACATTACGTTGCGCACAAACTGCTCACGTCTTTCTGTGCGGTGTTTCCCGTCGATCATCCGCGTTACATCGTGTTCGTGCTGCTCGACGAACCGCATGGCGACAAAGCGCAGGGCGTGATGGCGCTTGCGGGCCATACGGCGGCGCCTGTTGCGGGCCGCGTGATCGCGCGCATCGCGCCGCTGCTTGGCGTGCCGCAGGAACCCGTGCTTGCGGAGGCCAAAGAAACTCCACAATGACACCACATTCGGGGACGAGAGTTGAGTTGGGTAATGCAGGTTTACGCGCCATGATGGCGAAAGATTTCACGGGCCTCGCGAGCGACAGCCGCGATGTGAAGCCCGGTTATCTGTTCGCCGCTTTGCCGGGAAGCAAAGCCGACGGTGGCGAATTCATCGCCGATGCGGTGAAGCGCGGCGCAATTGCCGTGCTGGCGCGTCCCGAATTGTCGGCGCGCGCCGATGTGCTGGGCGTGCATTTCATCGGCGACGAAAATCCGCGCTTGCGTCTGGCGCGCGTGGCGGCGGAGTTTTTCGGCGCGCAACCCAAAACGATTGCGGCTGTTACCGGCACGAACGGAAAAACCTCCGTCGCGGTTTTCCTGCGGCAAATATGGACGGCGCTGGGCAAACGCGCCGCCAGCATGGGCACGATTGGCGTGGTGACGCCGACGGGCGAAATTGCGCTGCATCACACGACGCCGGACCCTGTGGAATTCCACCGCCTGCTGGCGCAACTGAAAACCGAAGGCATCGAACATCTCGCGGTCGAAGCCTCCAGTCATGGGCTGGACCAATATCGTCTCGACGGCGCGAACATCGCCGCCGCCGCCTTCACCAACATCACGCGCGATCACCTGGATTATCACGCGGGCTTCGAAGCCTATCTCGCCGTGAAGCTGCGCCTGTTCGGCGAAGTCGTGCGCGACGGTGGCGTGGTAGTCATCAACTCGGATGCCGAACACGCTGCGGAGTTTTTGCGCGCCGCGCTGAAACGCGGCTTGCGCATTCTCACTGTAGGCGAACACGGCGATGATGTGAAACTCGTTTCGCGCACGCCACATGGCGACGGTCAACGCCTTCGCATCGCATACAAAGAAACAAACACCGAAATTGAATTGCCGCTCGCGGGCGCGTTTCAGGCGTCGAATGTTTTGGTTGCGGCGGGCCTCGCCATCGGCCTCGGCGATCCGGCGGACAAAGTGTTTGCCGCGCTTGCGCATCTGAAAGGTGCGCCCGGCCGTCTTGAAAAAGTCGCCTACGCCAAGTCCGGCGCACCGATCTATATCGATTACGCACACACGCCGGATGCACTGGAAACCGTACTCACCGCGTTGCGCCCGCACGTAACCAACAAACTCCATGTGGTTTTCGGCTGCGGCGGTGATCGCGACAAAGGCAAACGTCCGCTGATGGGTGCTGCCGCCGCGAAATCCGCGGACGATGTCATCGTCACCGACGACAATCCGCGCAGCGAAGACGCCGCCACAATCCGCAAAGAGGCGTTAGCCGGTTGTCCCGGCGCGCGTGAAATCGGTGATCGTGCGGAAGCAATCCGTGCGGGCGTCGCGTCGCTGCAATCCGGCGACATGCTCGTCATCGCAGGCAAAGGCCACGAGACGGGGCAAATCGTCGGCAAGGAAACGCGCCCCTTTTCCGACCGCGACGAGGTGATTAAATCTGCCATCGAACTGGGTGGGCGCGCGGCATGAGTGCGTTGTGGACATCCGCCGACGCAGAAGCCGCCACGCTGGGCCGCGCGACACGCGAGTTTTCCGTGTCGGGCCTTTCCATCGACACGCGCACGCTGATGCCAGGCGATTTGTTTGTCGCGCTGAAAGGCGACAATCGCGACGGCCATGAATTCGTGCGCGCCGCGCTGGACCGTGAAGCCGCCGCAGCACTCGTGACGCGCGCGCCACAAGGCGTTGCCGCCGATGAACCGCTGCTCATGGTCGCCAACACGCAACGCGGGCTGGAAGATCTCGCCCGCGCCGCGCGCGCGCGTTCCTCCGCGAAAATCGTCGCTGTCACGGGCAGCGCCGGCAAAACCACGACGAAGGAAATGTTGCGCCTTGCTTTCGGCGCGCTTGGGCAAACGCACGCATCGGCTGCGTCCTACAACAATCATTGGGGCGTGCCGCTGAGCCTCGCCGCGTTGCCGCGCGAAGCAAAATTTGGCGTCTTCGAAATCGGCATGAATCATTTCGGCGAAATCCGTGCGCTGGCCGGTTTCGTGCGCCCGCATGTGGCGCTAATCACGACCATCGCGCCCGCGCATCTGGAATTCTTCGGCACCTGCGAGGCGATTGCCGACGCCAAATCAGAAATTTTCGAACATCTCGCGCCCGGCGGCGCGGCGCTGATCCCATCAGACAGCGATTATGCCAACCGTCTCACCGCCCGCGCACACCAAAGCAACGCAACGCGCATTCTTTCCTTCGGTGAAAAACCAAAAAGCGATGCGCGGCTTAGTTCGTTGAATGAAAGCGAAACCGGCGCGCAAATCCGTGCCGAAATTCTCGGCCGCGAATACACTTTTATTATAGGCGCGCAAGGCCGCCACATGGCGGTCAATGCCATCGGCGCGTTGCTCGTGGTCGCATCGCTGGACGGCGATGTGGAAAAAGCCGCCAGCGCGCTGCGCGAATTTTCCGCGCTGAAAGGCCGTGGCGCGCGATTCACGATTCAACTCGAAAACGGCACCGCCGAAATCATCGACGAAAGCTACAACGCCAATCCCGCCTCGATGGCAACGGCGTTTGCGTTGCTGAGCGCGGCCAAAGCCAAGCGCCGCATCGCCATCCTCGGCGACATGCTGGAACTGGGCGAAGATGCGCGCGAGCATCACGCGGCACTCGCATCCGGCCTCGAGCAAGCGCGCGCCGATCTCGTCTTCGCCTGCGGCGCGAACATGCGCGCGCTGTGGGATGCGTTGCCGCAATCGCGGCGCGGTGCCTATGCGGCCACATCCGCCGAACTCGCGCCGCAAATCGCAATCCAGCCCGGTGACGCTATCCTCGTCAAAGGCTCGTTCGGCAGCCGCATGGCGCTGATCATCGACGCACTCAAAGCATGCGGAGCGAAATAGCAGATGTTTCCCTATTTCCTCGTTCGCCTCGCCCCGCATTTCACGGCATTGAACGTGTTCCGCTACATCACCTTCCGCGCGGGCGGCGCAGTGCTCACCGCCCTGTTTGTGGGATTTATCATAGGCCCCTCCTTGATCCGCTGGCTGAAAATGAAACAGGGCAAGGGCCAGCCCATCCGCGCCGACGGCCCGCAACGCCACATCCTCGAAAAGCAGGGCACGCCCACGATGGGCGGTCTGCTGATCCTGATCCCGCTGGTCGTTTCCACATTTCTTTGGGCCGACCTCACCAATCTTTATATCTGGATCGTGCTGTTCGTCGTGGCGGGCTACGGCCTTGTCGGATTCGCCGACGATTATCTGAAAGTCAGCAAGCGTTCGTCGGCCGGCATCAGCGGCAGATTGCGGCTGCTTGTGGAATTCAGCATAGGCTTCGTCGCCACCTGGGCGCTGATGTCGCTGGAGGAACCCTCGCTCGCGGGCGCACTGAGCGTGCCGTTCGCGAAAACCGCGCTGATCCATTTTGGAATCTATTTCATCTTCATCGGCGGTTTCGTCATCGCGGGCGCATCCAACGCGGTGAATTTCACCGATGGACTGGACGGTCTTGCCATCGTGCCGGTGATGGTGGCGGCGGGCACCTTCGTGCTCATCGCCTATCTCGTCGGCAATGTGAAATTCGCCGATTATCTGCAGCTCCATTATGTCGTGGGCACGGGTGAGTTGGCCGTGTTTCTTGCCGCACTCATCGGCGCGGGCCTCGGATTTCTGTGGTATAATGCGCCGCCTGCGATGGTGTTCATGGGCGATACGGGTTCGTTGCCGCTCGGCGGCGCGTTGGGCGCGGTCGCCGTTGCCGTGAAGCACGAAATCGTGCTCGCCATCGTCGGCGGGTTGTTCGTGCTCGAAACGGTTTCGGTGATCGTGCAGGTGATTTCGTTCAAGACGACGGGCAAGCGCGTGTTCCGCATGGCGCCCATTCATCATCACTACGAGCAATTGGGCTGGAAAGAGCCTACTATCGTCATTCGCTTCTGGATTATTTCTTTCGTGCTTGCGCTTATCGGCCTTTCCACGTTGAAGCTGAGGTAGCGATGATCGCCTGCACATCTTTCGCAAACAGGGATGTCGGCGTTTTCGGGCTGGCGCGTTCGGGCCTTGCCACATTGCGCGCGCTGAAAGCGGGCGGCGCGCGCATCTTCGCGTGGGACGACAATGAATCCGCGCGCGCCGAAGCCGAAGCCGAGGGCGCAACACTTGTGAGCTTTCACAATTGGCCGTGGCCGAAGCTGAAGGCGCTGGTGCTGAGTCCCGGCATTCCGCTCACCCATCCCGTGCCGCATGATGTGGTGAAAACCGCGCAGGCCGCCAATGTGGAAATCATCGGCGATGTCGAATTGTTCGGCCGCGAAATCCGCGCCGACCGTTCCGTTCCGGGCCGCGCGCCGGTGATTGCCGTCACCGGCACCAACGGAAAATCCACCACCACGGCGCTGATCGGCCACATTCTTTCGTCATGCGGTTTCGCGGCGGAAGTGGGCGGCAATATCGGCAAGCCCGTGCTGTCGCTGAACCTGCGCAACAACAAGCCGGTGTTCGTGATCGAAGTATCGTCGTACCAGATCGATCTGGCGCGCGGATTCGTGCCCGATGTTTCCGTGCTCACCAACATCACGCCCGATCACATCGACCGTCACGGTTCGGTTGAGGCGTATGCGGGCATCAAGAAGCGCCTGCTGAAACAGACCTCCCGCAGCGGACATATCTGCATCGGCGTGGACGACACTTACTCCTCCAATATCTATACATGTTTTTCCTCACATGAGGGGCCGAACGCGACGCCGGTTTCCATCGGCAAGGTTCTGGGGCGCGGCATCTTTGTGCTCGATGGCATGCTGTACGACGCGATGGGCCAGCGCGCGGCGAAGGTGATGGATTTGTCCACCGCCGCGCATTTGCCCGGCGCGCATAATTGGCAGAACGCGGCGCTGGCTTACGCGGCGACCAAACCGTTCGTGCAGGACGTGCGCGCCATCACTTCGGCGATTGCGGATTTTCCAGGGCTGGCGCATCGCATTGAAGATGTGGGCTGCGTCGGCCGCGTGCGGTTCATCAACGATTCCAAGGCGACGAATGCGGACGCCGCCGAACGCGCGCTGTTGTGTTTCCCCGATATTTTCTGGATCGCGGGCGGCATTGAAAAAGAAGGCGGCATCGAAAGCCTGAAACCGCTTTTCCCGCGCATCCGCAAAGCCTATCTCATCGGCACTGCGGCGAAGGATTTCGCGCGCACGCTGGGCGATGTGCCGCATGAAATTTCCGGCACGATGGAGAAGGCAGTGGCGTCAGCTTATGCCGATGCGCAACATTCCTCCGCGCCCGCGCCGGTTGTTCTGCTGTCGCCGGCTTGCGCGTCGTTCGATCAGTTTCGCGATTTCGAGCATCGCGGCGATGCGTTCCGTTCGCTTGTCTCGCATCTCGCGCCGCCGCTGGAGGCCGCATCATGACGCTCTCGCGCGCAGACCGCCGCGGCTTTGCGACATGGTGGTGGACCATCGATCGCGTCGCATTCATCCTCATGCTGATGCTCATTGCCATCGGATTGATGCTGGCGTTTGCGGCGAGTCCTGCGGCAACGGGCGGACCACTCACGCCCGGCGATTTCCGTTACGCCGCCAAACAGGCGACATTCGCCGTCATTGCGGCCTGCATCCTCGCAGGCACATCCATTCTTTCCATCCGCACGATCAAGCTCACCGCAGCCATCGTGTTTGCGGGCGCAGTCATCGGCAGCGCGCTCGTGCTGTTCACGGGCAGCGAAGTGCTGGGCGCGAAACGCTGGATTGATTTCGGCTGGATGACGTTGCAGCCGTCGGAATTTCTGAAACCGAGTTTCGCGGTGCTGGGGGCGGCGATACTCGCCGACAAGAAACCGATGCGCTTGCGCAAGGAACTGGTCACATTCCTGCTCATCGCGCCCGCGATTTTCTTTTTGTTGTTGCAGCCGGACGTGGGGCAAACGGGTTTGCTTATCGCGTTGTGGGGATCGCTGCTGTTTTGCGCAGGGCTCCCGCTTTACTGGATGGGTTTGCTCGCTGGCGGCAGCGTGGTGATGCTGGTGATGGCATATCTGCTGCTGCCTTATATCCAGCATCGCGTGGCGCAATTCATGGACCCCACGCAAACCGGCTATCAGGCGGGGCTTGCGTTGAAGGCGTTCGCGCATGGTGGGCTGACGGGCGTTGGCCCCGGCGCGGGCACGATTAAATATCGTATTCCTGACGCGCATTCCGATTTCATCTTCGCGGTCGCGGGCGAGGAATTCGGTTTCGTGTTGTGCGCGGCAATCGCGGCGTTGTTCTGCGCGTTGACGGTGCGTCTGTTGTTGCGTTCGGCGCAGGCGCGCGAACCGTTTGCGCAGCTTGCGGGCGCGAGCCTTGCCATCGTCATTGCGTTGCAAGCCTTCATCAATATGGGCGTTGCCATCAGTCTGATGCCCGCGAAAGGCATGACGCTGCCGTTCATTTCCTATGGCGGGTCGTCGCTGTTCGCGGTGGCGCTGACGATGGGTTTCGCGCTCGCGGTCACGCGCCAGCGTCCGCAGATCGCGTTGCATACGCATCAGGCAGCCCACATTCCCGCGGGAGCGCGCACCGCATGAGTACAATCGTATTATCGGCGGGCGGCACGGGCGGCCATTTATTTCCGGCGCAGGCGCTGGCGACGGAACTTGCCCGGCGCGGCAAAAGCATCGTCGTGATGACGGATCGTCGCGGGCGCCATTACACCTCTGCGTTTCCCGATGCGATCATCGAAACCGTACCCGCCGCGACATTTGCCGATCGCTCTATCGGCGCGCGCTTAACGGCGCCCTTCGAAATCTTCGCGGGCGTCGTGATGGCGTTTGCGAAATTGCGCCGCATCCGGCCCGTGGCGGTGGTGGGTTTTGGCGGCTATCCCAGCCTGCCGGTGATGCTGGCCGCGTGGCTGGGCAATTTCCCGACGGCGATCCTGGCGCCCGACACGGTGCTTGGCCGCGTCAATCGTTTGCTGGCGGATCGCATGCGCGTGGTGGCGGCGACGTTTCCGTTTGCGCGTTTTGCGCCGAAGGATTCCTCGAAAACCGTTTTCACGGGAACGCCGGTGCGCCCCGAGATCATCGCGCGCGCCGCCAGCCCCTATGATGCCCCGCGCTCTGACGGGCCGCTGCATCTGCTCGTGTTCGGCGGCAGCCAGGGCGCACATATATTAAGTGAGGTTGTGCCTGCCGCGATTGCGCTCCTGCCGGAGGTGACGCGCGCGCGGCTGAACATCGTGCAACAATGCCGCGCGGAAGACCTCGATGCGGTGCGTGCCACGTACGCGGCGTGCGGCGTGCGCGCGGAACTTGCCAGCTTCTTCACCGACATGCCTGCGCGCATGGCACAGGCGCATCTGGTGATTGCGCGGTCGGGTGCGTCCACATTGTGCGAACTCGCCGTGATCGGGAGGCCTGCGATTTTCATTCCGTTGCCATCGGCGACGGATGATCATCAAACCTCCAACGCCGATGTGTTCGCGAATGCGGGTGCCGCGTGGCGCGTGGCGCAACGCGAACTCACGCCGCAAAGCCTCGCGCAAATGCTCAGCGAAATTTTCGCCCAGCCCGACGAACTCGCCAAACGCGCCGCCGCCACGCGCCAATTCGCACGGCCGAACGCCGCCTCGCACCTCGCCGACATCGTGGAAAAATTGGGAGAGGCGGCATGAACGCGAGCCTCTCTTCCGTTCATACGCGCGTGCCGCTGGGCGTTGGCGCGATCCATTTCATCGGCATCGGCGGCATCGGCATGAGCGGCATTGCCGAGATCATGCACAATCTCGGTTATCGCGTGCAGGGTTCCGATGTTGCCGACAATGCCAATGTGAAACGCCTGCGCGGGCTGGGCATTCCCGTCAGCGTCGGTCACGCGGCGGAAAATCTGCGCAATGCCGATGTCGTCGTCTATTCCTCCGCCGTGAAGCCCGGCAATGCGGAGTTCGATGCGGCGCGCGCGCAGAACCTGCCGCTCGTGCGCCGCGCGGAAATGCTGGCGGAGATCATGCGCCTGAAATGGTGCGTGGCGATTGCGGGCACCAACGGCAAAACCACGACGACGACGATGGTGGCCGCGTTGCTGGCAGCCGGTGACATCGATCCCACGGTTGTCAACGGCGGCATCATCAACGCTTACGGCACCAACGCGCATCTGGGCGCGGGTGAATGGGTGGTGGTCGAAGCCGACGAAAGTGACGGCACGTTTTTGCGTTTGCCGTCCACGGTCGCCGTCATCACCAATATGGATCCCGATCACCTCGATTATTACGGCACCTTCGACAAGATGCGCGAGGCGTTCCAGCGCTTTGTCGAGAACGTGCCGTTCTACGGTTTCGCGGTGCTGTGCCTCGATCATCCCGAAGTGCAGGCGATGGTTGGCCGCGTGATGGACAGGCGACTTGTCACATATGGCTTCAGCCCGCAGGCGGATTTGCGCGCGGTGAATGTGAGTTTCTCGCAAGGCGTGTCGCATTTCGATGTGGTTATCACGGATCGCCGCAAGGACAAGGAAACGCGGCTCGACAATCTCGTGCTGCCCATGCCCGGCGAGCACAATGTGCAGAATGCGCTGGCCGCGATTGCGGTGGCGCGCGAGCTGGGCGTGGACGAGGCCGTCATCCGTAGCGCGCTGGCGAAATTCGCGGGCGTGAAGCGCCGCTTCACCAAGGTGGGCGAATGGAATGGCGCCGCCATCATCGACGATTACGGCCACAATCCGTTCAAGATCGCAGCGGCACTCAAGGCCGCGCGGCAGGCCTATGAGGGGCCTGTCATTGCCGTGGTGCAGCCGCATCGCTTCACGCGCCTGCGCGATACGTTCGAGCAATTCTGCACCTGCCTCAATGAAGCCGATGTCGCGATCATCGCGCCGGTCTATGCGGCGGGCGAACAGCCCATCGAAGGATTCAATCGCGATACCTATGCGGAGGCGTTGCGCGCGCATGGCCATCGCAATGTGCTGACCATCGACGGCGAGGCCGATCTGCCTGCGATTATCGCGAAATATGCCAAGCCCGGCGGCGCGATTGTCTGCGCGGGCGCAGGCTCCATTACGCAATGGGCGGCCAATCTCGAAGCGGCGTTGAACGCGAAGGGAGTGGCGGCGTGATGCAATCCCGTCCTTGCGCGATGTTGCCTCCGGTGCGCGGCACCTATGCCGAAAACGCGCCGCTGCAGGATCTCGTGTGGTTTCGCGCGGGCGGGCCTGCGGAGATTTTGTTTCGTCCTGCTGATGCGGATGATCTTGCGACGTTTCTGTATGCGAAGCCCGCCGACATGCGTGTTAATGTAATCGGCGTGGGTTCGAATCTCCTCATACGCGATGGCGGCATCCCCGGTGTCGTCATCCGGCTTCCGGCTACATTCGGAAAAATCACTGTTGAGGGTACGCGCGTGCGTGTCGGTGCTGCCGCGTTGGATGCGCAAGTCGCGCGCGTGGCCGCCGATGCAGGAATCGCGGGTCTCGAATTCCTGCGCGGCATTCCCGGCACTGTGGGCGGCGCGTTGCGCATGAATGCGGGTTGTTATGGCCGCGAGATCAAGGACATTTTCGTCGAAGCCACCGCCATCGATGCGCACGGCAACAAGCACACGCTCAATGCCACCGACATGGCATTCGTCTATCGCAAATCCGGCGCGCCGGATGATCTGATCTTTGTCGAGGCGGTGTTTGAAGGCGTGGCCGGAAATCCGGATGAAATCCGCGCCCGCATGAATGCGCTGGTCGAAGAACGCGAAGCCTCCCAGCCCGTGAAAACGAAAACCGGTGGTTCTACGTTCAAGAATCCGCCGGGACATAAAGCGTGGCGATTGATCGACGAAGCCGGATGCCGTGGCCAGATGCACGGCGCGGCGCAAGTCTCCGAGAAGCATTGTAATTTCCTCATCAACACGGGCGACGCCACCGCCGCCGATATCGAGGCGCTGGGCGAAGAGGTTCGCGAGCGTGTGAAAGCGAAATCCGGCGTCACGCTGGAATGGGAAATCAGGCGCATCGGCGTGGCGGAGGGTGGGCCATGAGCGCGCTGCCGAAAGTCGCGGTGCTCTATGGCGGCCGTTCCGCCGAGCGCGAAGTAAGTCTCGTTTCGGGCCGCGCCTGCGCCAAAGCATTGCGCGAGGAGGGTTACGCTGTCACGGAAATCGACGCGCGCGAAGATCTGTCCGCAGCGCTGACCGAGGCCGCGCCCGATGTCGTGTTCAACGCGCTGCATGGCCGTTACGGCGAAGACGGCTGCGTGCAGGGCCTGCTGGAATTGCTGCGCGTGTCTTATACACATTCGGGCGTGCTGGCCTCTGCGCTCGCCATGCACAAGCAGCGCGCCAAGGATGTGTTCCGCGCCGCAGGATTGCCGGTTGTGGATTCTCTCATTGCCGACCGCCACGAGGCGAGCGGGCGTCATCTGATGAAGCCGCCCTATGTCGTGAAGCCGGTCAGCGAAGGCTCCAGCGTCGGTGTCTTTATTATCCGCGAAGGCGACAACCGCCCGCCCGGCGAACTCGGCAGCGAAAGCTGGACGCTTGGCAATGAGGTGATGGTCGAAACTTACGTGCCCGGCCGCGAACTGACAGTGGCGGTAATGGGCGATGCCGCGCTCGCCGTCACGGAGATCGTGCCCAAAACGGAATTCTACGATTACGAAGCGAAATATGCGTCCGGCGGATCGGAGCATGTGGTCCCCGCGCACATTCCCGTGCCGGTCGCCGAAGAAGCGATGCACATTGCCGAGCGCGCGCATGTGGCGCTGGGGTG
>DATCEI010000088.1:0-3118 GCA_036510185.1 Rhizomicrobium sp.
GCAGGCCATTGATCGTGCAGATGGTAAGGCCCGGCCCGCCGCCCGCATTCGGCATCCAGCCCGCAGGCAAAAGCCCGCGCAACAGCACCGCGCTCAAGGCGAGCGCAAGCGCGATGGTGCGGGCGAATGATTTCATGGAGACAAAATCGGCGGAATACGCTGCCGCATCAAGACGCTTTTGCGCCGCAGTTCGGAACGGTTTCAGTTCGACGTTATCCCTATTCCCGTCATGGCCGGATTTAATCCGGCCATCCATCCGACGCATGTCCATGCGTCGAAAAGAGTTATCTGCGCTCGCAGACGCGAGCGCGTTGGGTGGCCGGGTCAAGCCCGGCCATGACGACTATGGTTCAATTCAGGCTAAGACGCTCTAGCGATGCGCGTCCAGTACCGCAGCAATGGCCTTCGTCACATCGGCAATGGGGGCCATGCCGTCCACCGTCACGACCTTGCCCTGCTTTTTGTAGAAATCGAGCAGCGGCGCGGTGTTCTTGTAATAGACGCCGAGGCGATGCTTGAGCGTGTCGGGCGTGTCGTCGGCGCGCGGCTTGCCGCCGGCAGCAATGGTTTCCTTCACACGCTGCTCCGCACGGCTGACAAGCACGGCATCGTCAACCGTGAGCGCGATGACGATGTCGATTTTCTTGGCCCGCGCGGCGAGCATTGCATCGAGTGCTTCGGCCTGCGGGATCGTGCGCGGAAAACCGTCGAACACAGCACCATTGGCGCAATCGGGCTGGTCGTAGCGTTCGCCGATAATGCCCACGACGATCTCGTCGGAGACAAGCTCGCCGCGATCCATCAGCACCTTGCACTGTTTTCCCAGATCGCTGCCCGCGGCAATCGCCTCGCGCAGCATGTCGCCGGTGGAAAGTTGCGGCAGGCTCCGCTCCGTCTGCAGAATTTTCGCCTGCGTGCCCTTGCCCGCCCCCGGTGGCCCGAACAACACCAGATTCAACGTCGTGATCCCCTGAGCTTGGCCTTTTTGATGAGACCTTCATATTGCTGCGCAATGAGATGGCTTTGGATTTGCGCCACCGTATCCATCGTGACGCTGACGACGATGAGGATCGACGTGCCGCCGAGATAGAATGGGATGTTGTAGTAGTTGAACAGGAATTCCGGAATGAGGCAGACAATCGCCAGATAGATCGCACCGATCACGGTCGTGCGCGTGAGCACGAAATCGATATATTCCGCCGTTTTCTTGCCGGGGCGGATTCCTGGAATGAAGCCGCCATATTTCTTCAGATTGTCCGCCGTCTCTTCGGGATTGAAGATGATGGACGTGTAGAAGAACGCAAAGAAAATGATCATCAGCGCATAGAGCGTGAGATAAAGCGGCGAGCCGCGACCGAGATAAGCGACCGCCGTTTGCAGCCATTCCGGCGTGTTCTGCGCGTTGAACGTGGCAATGGTCGTCGGCATCAACAGCAGCGACGACGCAAAGATCGGCGGAATGACGCCGGACACATTAAGCTTCAACGGCAGATGCGAACTCTGTCCGTCGAACATCTTGTTGCCGACTTGTCGCTTTGGATATTGCACGAGCAATCGCCGTTGCGCGCGCTCCATGAACACGATGGTCATTACAAGTCCGACGATAAAGATGATGCCGCCGATCAAAAGCAGCGGGCTGATCGCGCCGGTGCGGCCGGCCTCAAACGCGCTCGCAATCATGCTGGGGAAACGCGCGACGATGCCTGCGAAGATGATCAGCGAAATGCCGTTGCCGACACCGCGGCTGGTGATCTGCTCGCCGATCCACATCAGAAGGATCGTGCCGCCCGTCAGCGTGATGACGGCGGAGATGCGGAAGGCCCAGCCGGGGTCGATCACCACGCTGCCCATGTGTTCGAGGCCGAACGCGATGCCATAGGCCTGAATGGCCGCCAGTCCCACGGTGCCGTAGCGCGTGTACTGGTTCATCGTCTTGCGGCCGGCTTCGCCCTCTTTCTTCAGTGCTTCCAGTTCCGGAAACACCGTTGTCATCAGCTGCATGATGATGGAGGCCGAGATGTAGGGCATGATGCCCAGTGCGAAGATGGCCATGCGGCCGACCGCGCCGCCCGCCAGCACGTTGAACACGTCCAGCACGCCGCCCTGATTCTGGTTCAGCAGGTGGGCCAGCGCCACGGGATCGATGCCGGGCATGGGGATGTAGGTGCCGAGGCGGGCAATGACCAGCGCGCCCAGCGTGAACAGGATGCGGTGGCGCAGCTCCTTGGCCTTGCCAAAGTTGCCGAAATTGAAGTTTGCCGCCAATTGTTCGGCCGCAGAGGCCATCGTCTTCTCCCGACTCGCGACCTGACTCTATATCGGGTCGCCCCCACCATTCGACAAGCGGGGTCCGTGAATTAGCTGCCGGCCCGCTCGGCCCGCTTTTCGGCGGCCTTGGTACGGCGTTGCTGCCGTTTGCCGGGTTCGCCCTTCTTGTTCATGTTCACGCGCTTGGTGAAGGTGGTGTGGATCGTGCCGCCCGCCTTCTCGATAGCCGCCTTCGCGCCCGCCGAGGCGCCCGCGACCGCGATGTCGATCTTGGTGGTCAGCGCGTCATTGCCGATCAGGCGGACGCCATGCTTGCTCTTGCGCACGAGGCCCGCATGCAGCAACGCCTCATCCGTGATGCGGCCCGAGGTGTAGATCTTCTTCGCGTCGATGGCCTTTTGCAGGCGCGCCACGTTCAGTTCGGCGAAATCGTTCGCGAAATTATTTTTGAAGCCGCGCTTGGGCAGGCGCATGTAAAGCGGCATCTGGCCGCCTTCGAAGCCATAGACCTTCGTGCCGGTACGGGCTTTCGCGCCCTTCACGCCGCGGCCGGAAGTTTTGCCAAGCCCCGACGAGGAGCCACGGCCGACCTTCAGCTTGCGCTTGTGCGCGCCGGGATTGTTGTGGATTTCATTGAGCTTCATATCACTTGCTTTCTTCAACAACCTCGACGAGATGCTGCACCGCGCGGATCATGCCGCGAATGGCCGGCGTGTCTTCCAGCGTGCGTTCGCGGCGGATCTTGCCCAGGCCCAGGCCGCGCAATGTCGCTTCCTGTTCCTTCGGCTTGCGCGCCGTGCTGCGAATCTGGCGCACGGTGACGGTCTTGCCGGACTTCTTTTCCGGCGCC
>DATCEI010000089.1:0-9090 GCA_036510185.1 Rhizomicrobium sp.
AGTGCCCGCTTTCTCGACGGGCTGCAATTACGTGCCGGATGTCGACGAGGCCTATCGCTTCGACCGCGACACGACGCTCGCGATCCTCGCGGGCTTTGCCTATAACCGCCGCGTCATGATCGCCGGCTATCACGGCACCGGCAAATCGACCCATATCGAGCAGGTCTCGGCGCGGCTCAATTGGCCCTGTATCCGGGTCAATCTCGACAGCCATATCAGCCGCATCGATCTGATCGGCAAGGACGCCATCGTCCTCAAGGACGGCCAGCAGGTGACGGAATTCCGCGAGGGCCTGTTACCGTGGTGTTTGCAACATCCCGTGGCGCTGGTGTTCGACGAATATGATGCAGGCCGCCCGGACGTGATGTTCGTCATTCAGCGCGTGCTGGAAATTCAGGGCAAGCTCACGCTGCTCGATCAGAACCGCGTCATCCGTCCGCATCCGGCGTTCCGCCTGTTCTCCACCACCAACACGATCGGTCTGGGCGACACGACCGGCCTCTATCACGGCACGCAGCAGATCAATCAGGGCCAGATGGACCGCTGGAGCATCGTGACGACGCTGAATTACCTCAGCCACGATGCCGAAGTGGAAATCGTGCTGGCGAAAGCGCCCGCCTACAACACGCCGGAAAAGAAAAAGCAGATCGCGGCGATGGTGCGCGTGGCCGACATGACGCGCAACGCCTTCATCAATGGCGATCTTTCCACCGTGATGAGTCCGCGCACCGTCATCACATGGGCGGAGAACGCGGAAATCTTCAAGGACATCGGCTTTGCGTTCCGCCTCACCTTCCTCAACAAATGCGACGAACTTGAGCGCGCGGGCGTGGCGGAATTCTACCAGCGCTGCTTCGGCGAGGAGCTGCCGGAAAGTGCCGCCAAAGTTCTGGTGGCATGAAGAACGAGTCGCCTGCGGAGCCATTCAAACGCGCAGTGGCGACAGCCGTGCGCAGTCTCGCAGGCGAACCCGAACTCGAAGTGAATTTCAGCGCCGAACCGCCCGCGTTCAAAGGCGCGAAAGCGCGCCTGCCGCTGCCCTCGCGCAATCTGCCGCCGAGTGAAGTCGCCGTCGTGCGCGGCGCGGGCGATGCCTATGCGCTGCGCCGCGCCTATCACCAGGACAAGATCGACGATCAATACCGCCCGCAGGCGCAGGATGCCGCCGCGATCTTCGAAGCCGCTGAACAGGCGCGCGTCGAAGCCATCGGCGCGCTGGCGATGAAAGGTGTCGCGCAAAACCTAGCCGCCGGACTCGAAGCGCGCTGCAATCAGCGTGGGCTTGCCAAAGCGCGCGTGCGCGGTGATGCGCCGGTTGCCGATGTTGTCGGGCTGCTCGTGCGCGAGAAGCTCACGGGCGAAGCGCCGCCGGAAAATGCGCGCGCCGCGGTCGATCTGTGGCGGCCCTTCATCGAGGAACGCGCAGGGTCAGATCTCGAAAAGCTCATCCCCGCGCTACGCGATCAGAAAGCCTTTGCAAAACTCACGCGCACGATCCTGAAGGATCTCAATTTCGGCGACGATCTGCCGAGCGATGCGGATGAATCCTCCGACGAACCCGCCGATGGCGAGCCGGAGCAGCAGGAAGGTGCGGACACCGAACAATCCACGGAAACCGCGGACGCCGAACTTTCCGAAAGCGAGGGCGAGGAAGGCGAAGAAACCGCCACCGAAATGCGCTCCGAGCAAACGGAGGAAATGTCCGACGCGCAGGAGCCTGAAGAGGGTATGCGCCCGCAGCGCCCCGAACTGCCCTTCGCCAATCAGGATGAATGGGGCTATCGCATCCACACCACGCAATTCGACGAAGTGATTTCCGCCGCCGATCTGTGCGATGCCGAAGAACTCGCGCGCCTGCGCAATTTCCTCGATCAGCAATTACAGGCGATGCAGGGCGTGGTGTCGCGGCTCGCGAACAAATTGCAGCGCCTGCTGATGGCGCAGCAAAACCGTTCCTGGGAATTCGATCTCGAAGAAGGCATTCTCGATACGTCGCGCCTGCCGCGCATCATCATCGATCCGATGTATCCGCTGTCCTTCAAGCAGGAAAAGGACATGACGTTCCGCGACACGGTGGTGACGCTGCTGCTGGACAATTCCGGTTCGATGCGCGGGCGGCCCATCATGGTGGCGGCGATGTGCGCGGATATTCTTGCCCGCACGCTGGAGCGCTGCGCGGTGAAAACGGAAATTCTCGGCTTCACGACGCGCGCGTGGAAAGGCGGGCAATCCCGCGAGAAATGGATCACGGACGGAAAGCCGCCGCATCCCGGCCGTCTCAACGATCTGCGCCACATTGTTTACAAGGCGGCGGACGAACCGTGGCGGCGCGCGCGGCGCAATCTCGGCCTGATGATGCGCGAAGGCCTGCTGAAAGAAAACATCGACGGCGAAGCGCTGATCTGGGCGCATCAACGACTTGCGCTGCGCACCGAACAGCGCCGCATCCTCATGGTGATTTCGGACGGCGCGCCGGTGGACGATTCAACGCTGTCGGTGAACGCGGGCAATTATCTGGAACGCCATCTGCGCCACGTCATCGACGACATCGAAAGCAAATCGACTGTGGAGCTTGCCGCCATCGGCATCGGCCACGACGTGACGCGCTATTACCGGCGCGCCGTGACGATTGTGGATGCCGAACAATTGGGCGGCGCCATGACCGACCAGCTCATCTCGCTCTTCGCCGAAGAAAAACACGTCCACGGAAGACACATCCGCGCGCCACGCAGGCTCGCGAGTGTGAGGTAGCAATCCATCATCTGTTTAAATCAACTTTACTTGTCATCCCCGGCGAGCGTTGCGAATGCAACGCGAGGGAAGGGGACCCAGGTGGCGAACCAATCTGGTTTCAATGATCATTCTTTAAAATTTTCGGTAGTGTCCTAATTTGAAATCTAGTCCTTCTCCAAAGTGTGTTTGCAACTGGCACAAGTGTCCGTAACGCGTTCCTCGCTAGTTAAGAGAGGTTGGCCACAGTAAGCGCAAAGTTCATCATTTCTGCGGGCACTCTCACAGGCGTTTTCTTCCCGGATAATCTGCGCGTCTTTTTCGTGACCCATTTGAAACTCCTATTTTGAGGTTTGTTCGACCAATTCCTCAAGCGTCCAGAGCCTATCAGAAATATCCGCCGCCATGGCAGGGGTAACCCGCAGGCTACGGTGCTGGCGCGCGAAATTGTAGTGGGCAAAATGTAAGTCCACCGCCCCTCGATGTTTTCCAGCTTCTTAGAAAAGCTATTTGTTAAGCGGGTAAACCCGGCGCATCGACATACGCATGGTCAGATTCTGCCGCTCCATAGGGCTTGTCGAAATATGTCGGCGGTCATGGTCATCGCCTATTGCAGGAAGCGAGAGTCGCCAGTTCTATGCTGTGCTGCAGATGGGCGCGATCACGGGGACCTTTTGAGGCCGTGCGGGCGGCTAAAATGACTGAACTAGAGGGTGAGGAAATGAAAAGGCTGATAGTAGGAGCGGTATGTATACTTCTTGCCGCAGGTTGTTCAGATGGCAGAGCGTGGCGAGATGTTACGGGACAGAACCGGGGATTTGACCAAATGCGGGCCGATGAACAGTCTTGCTATCAGGCCAATATGCCAACGAAAGATTCTCATCCCACCCAAGACGATTTGCAACGAGGGTTCGCGGGAATTACTGAGTGCATGGCCCTTCGCGGTTGGGAGCACGCCAATTAACTGGTCTCGTCGAATTAGGACACAACAAAGTTTTCACGATCTTCCCATCGCCACCACCTGGGTCCCCTTCCCTCGCGTTGCATTCGCAACGCTCGCCGGGGATGACAAGCGAGGTTGATTCAAACAGATCGCGATCCACTCTGAGCAATGTGATGCTTATCGGCACCAGCGTCACGCTCAACGGAAAATATTCCTGAAAAATATTTCTCCCTCGCCCTCTTGAAACGCCTTTTTGCGTTCCTATTTTGTCCTGTACGCCTCGGCGTTCCGCCAAGGCCCGACATTTGGAGGAATTGCTATGGCAGAGAGGCTCGACCTCTCGACGGACTATATTTTGTGCTTCCATTGCACGCGATCAACAATCGAAGAACCTTCATCAATCGTCGGGCGCGCGGTCGTCGAGCGAACAGACGCCACACGGATGGACTTACTTCTTCGCGTTCTTGAATCGTGACGATGGAGCGTGGTGCCGGGAAGAATTATTTCGCGGCGGCAGCAGCGTTGCGCTTGGCGATCTGGCGCTTCAGGCGCAGGGCCTTCACCGACAGATGCGTGTCGCGGGCCTTGAGCAGGAAGGCATCCAGCCCGCCGGAGCGGTCCACGGTGCGCAGCGCGTTCATGCTGATCTTCAGCTTCACGGTCTGCCCCAGCGAATCGCTGGCCAGCGAAACCTTCTGCAGGTTCGGGCGATAGACCCGTTTGGTCTTGTTGTTGGCGTGGCTGACATTGTTGCCAACCAGCAGGCCTTTTCCGGTCAATTCGCAGCGGCGCGCCATGGGGATGCTTTCTGAAAAAGAGGCGCTCTCATAAGGGGCAAGCCGAGTCGGGTCAAGCGGGACGCAGGCCCTTCAGCAGGGTCCGCGCCGCCGCATGTGGCAGGGTTTTGCCGCCCGAAACCGCCTCCTCCAGCGCCTGCGCGCGGGATTGCAAGGTGGGCTCGGCAAAGATTTCGGCCACCAGCAGGGCCTGAAGTTCGGCCCAGAACCAGCGCCGGGCCTGATCGGTCCGCAGCCGGGCCAGCGCCCCGCTTTTGGCCAGCGCCGCATGGAAAGCCTGCATCGCCGCCCAGGCTTCGCCGATCCGCAGACCCTCCAGCGCCGAAATGGTCAGGACTTGCGCGGGCATCCCCTCGTGCTTGGGCCGCATCAAATGCAGCGCCGCATGGAAATCCGACGCCGCCCGGTTCGCCGCCGCCACCAGATCGCCGTCGGCCTTGGTGACCAGAAGAATATCGGCCAGCTCCATGACGCCGCGCTTGATGCCCTGCAGATCGTCGCCCCCGCCGGGGCTTTGCAGCAGCACGAACAGGTCCGTCATGTCGGCGACCACGGTTTCGGACTGGCCCACGCCCACGGTTTCCACGATCACCACGTCGAAACCCGCCGCCTCGACCAGCAGGATCGATTCGCGGGTGCGCCGGGCCACTCCGCCAAGCGCGGTTCCGGCGGGACTAGGCCGGATGAAGGCGTTAGGATCGCGCGAAAGCCGCTCCATCCGGGTCTTGTCGCCCAGGATCGAGCCGCCGGAGCGCCGCGAGGACGGATCGACCGCCAGCACGGCCACCCTGTGGCCCTGCCCGGTCAGCAGGCCGCCAAACGCCTCGATGAAAGTGGATTTCCCCGCGCCCGGCGCGCCGGAAATGCCCAGCCGGATGCTACCCCCCGCACTCGGCAGAAGTGCTGTCAGCAGCGCTTCGGCCTGCGCCTGATCGCCGGGTCTCGTGGATTCCACCAGCGTGATGGCGCGGGCCAGCGCCCGGCGGTCGCCAGCGCGCACAGCTTCGGCCAATTCTCCCGCTCGCGTCACGGCGCGGGCCAAGTCATAATCGGATCACAGACAACAACAAATCCGTACACGGAGCGTTCCTTATGCAAATGCGTTCGGTACTTCTCGCGGCGTTTCTCGCAATGCCCCCCCTGCCCGCGCTCGCCGCCGGCGGCGAAGCAGCGGATCAAACGGCAGCACCCGCGTCCCATCTCACGCTGGCGATGGCGCTTTACGCGGGCGGCATCACGCTCGGCAAGGTGGACATGGACGCCACCATCATCGGCGACAAATATCACGCCGTGTCCAATCTGCAGACGGCGGGCATCGTCAACGCGCTCTGGCAATCCACGATTCAGGCGACGGCCTCCGGACAGCTTTCGCCGGGCCATTTCCAGCCCGCGCTCTACGATTCCTTTTATACCGGACGCAGCGGCCACAAGCAGGAAGTTTCGCTGACCTATGACGCGGGCAACATCCGGCTCTATGCCGACCCGCCCTACAGCCTGGAAAAATATCCGGTGAGCGAGGCGCAGAAGAAAGGCACGTTCGATCCGCTGAGTGCGATTGTGTATGTCATTTCCGGCGCAGGCGCGGACCCGAAAAACCCCTGCGGCGTCACCGCGCCCGTGTTCGACGGCAAACGCCGCTATGCGATAGAACTGAAAAGGGAAAAGGATGTGAGCGTCAGCATGGACAACGGGCTGTACAAAGGCCCCGCGATCCAATGCACGGCGCGTTATGACCAGATTGCCGGCTTCAGCCAGCATGTGCTGAGCGAGAATGCGTCGTTCCCCGTGGTGCACGCGTGGTTCGAGAAATTTCCCAGCAGCATCACAGGCCGCGATTATGTCGTACCGCTGCGCGCATGGGCCGATACGGAATATGGAACCGTCGCCGCCGTTGCGACTGCGTTGAAAATCGACGGCGTGGACAAAGCGGGCAAGTAACGCTTCGTGAGCGCAAAACAAAAAATTGCCGGTTTGGTTTGCGCGATGCTGATATGCAGTGTCGCGCAGGCGGAAACGCATCCGCCTGTCGAAGCGTTCGGCAGCCTGCCCGATATCGTGCAGCCGAAAATTTCGCCGGACGGCGAACATTTCGCGGCCATTCAATCCTTCGGCGGCAAACCCGCGGCCCTGATCTACAAAGTCGGCGCACCGCCGGGCACGCTGCCCGTTGTCATACCATCACAGGACGGAGTCATAGAGTCGATTTTCTGGGCAAAAAGCGACCGATTGGTGATAACGGTGAAATCCAATGAGCGCGTGATGGGCGACAGCCGCATCCGCACATGGGAGCGCACGATTTCCGTGAAGCCGGATGGCAGCGGTATCGTTCCGTTGCTGAAAAATTATGTAAGTCTTCCCAACAATACCGACGACGCGGTTGTCGCCGACAGCGATCTGGACGATCCGGATTCCATTTTCATTCCGCTCTACACACCGAACATCGTGATGAAGAGCCCGAATGAATATTACGATCCCTATGAGGATTTCCGGCTCGATCTTCTGAAGGTCAATCTCGAAACCGGCGAAGGCCACACGTTCGAGACGGGAAAATACACGACCAATCAATGGATCATGGACGGTCACGGGCATATCGTGGCGCGAGTCGAATTGATGCTGCATCCTCTGCACGAGCAATTGTTCGTGAACCATGACGGCAATTGGGTGCTCTCCGGCGAGTACGACGCTTCGGGCGATAATGGCGCGGGTGTTGCGGGGCTGACCGTGGACGGCAAGTCCCTTGTCCTTCTGCACCAAGACAGCAAGTCCACGATCTCATTGATACGGCACGATCTTGCGACGGGCGATGAGAATGACGTTCTATATCACAATCCGGATTATGATGTGATGTCTCCCATTCGCGACGAATGGACAGGCCGCGTGATCGGCGCGATGGTTGCCGCCGACAAATTCGAATACCACTTCTTCGATGAGGCGCATCAGGCCCTGCAGGACGGGCTGGAAAAAGTATTTCCCGGCACCAGCGTACACGCCACGTCGCTGGACCGCGCGGAGGACAAAGCCATCGTTGCGGTGCAATCCCCGCGCCTGCCGCCGACTTATTATTTTCTCGATCGCAAAACGCACGCGGCGACGAAAATTCTTTCCGCGTATCCGCATCTGACCGAAGCCGATCTGGGCGAAATGAAGCCCTATTCCTATACGGCGCGGGACGGTTTGCGAATTCCCGCATATCTTACATTGCCGCCGGGAAAGACGGCGAAAAACCTTCCTACCATCATCATGCCGCATGGCGGGCCGGATGCGCGCGATATTGTCGGCTTCGACTGGTGGGCGCAATTTCTCGCCAATCGCGGCTATGCGGTGTTGCAACCGAATTATCGCGGCTCCAGCGGCTATGGCCGCAAATTCACCGAAGCGGGCCTGCATCAATGGGGCCTGAAGATGCAGGACGACCTTACCGACGGCGTGAAACAGTTGATCGCGGACGGCATCGCCGATCCCAAGCGCATCTGCATCGTCGGCGGCAGTTATGGTGGGTATGCCGCGCTTGCGGGCGCGACGTTTACGCCTGACCTTTATGCCTGCGCGATGAGTTTTGCCGGCGTGTCGAACCTCAACGAATTCATTTTCCAGATTCGCAGCGACACGGGACAGGATTCGCAAGGCTATTCTTTCTGGACCTCGCGCGTGGGCAGCGATTTCGACGATCACACGAAACTGAAAGCGACGTCGCCGGAACTTCACGCCGATCAGGTGAAATGTCCCATTCTGCTGATGCACGGCGAAGGCGACACGACCGTGCGCATCAAACAGAGCGAGCTGGAATATGCCGCGCTAAAGGCGGCTGGCAAGGACGTTCAGTTCATCCGCTTCCCAGGCGAGGATCATTATCTCGATTTCGCCGACACGCGCATTCGCATGCTGAAGGAATTAGAGAAATTCCTCGCGGCGCATATCGGGACTTAAGCGGCCACCTTCTCGCGCGCGCGTATAAGTGTGAGCACATGGCGCGCGGCTTCGGGAATGTTGGTGCCGGGGCCGAAGATCGCGGCCACGCCTGCGTTCTTGAGGAACGGATAATCCTGTTCCGGAATCACGCCGCCGCAGACAACGAGAATATCACCCGCGCCCTGCTTCTTCAGCGCCGCGATCAATTGCGGTACGAGCGTCTTGTGTCCCGCTGCCTGGCTTGAAATGCCGATGACGTGCACATCGGCCTCGATGGCGTCTTTCGCCACTTCTTCGGGGGTCTGGAACAACGGCCCAATGTCCACATCGAAACCGAGATCCGCAAACGCGGTGGCAATAATCTTCGCGCCGCGATCATGACCATCCTGCCCCATTTTCGCGACCAGCATGCGCGGGCGGCGGCCCTCTTCCTTCGCGAAAGCCTCGACATCGCCACGAATGGCGGCGAATTCATTGTCGCCTTCGTAGGCGCCGCCATATACGCCCGAGATCGCGCGAATTTCGGCGCGATGACGACCGAACACGCGTTCCATCGCGTCTGATATTTCGCCGACAGTCGCGCGCGCACGCGCAGCTTCCACGGCCAGTTTCAACAGATTGCCGCCGTTCGCCGAGCCCTTTGTCAGCGCATCGAGGGCCGCTTTCAATTTCGTGGCATCGCGTTTGGCCTTCACATCTTTCAGACGTGCG
>DATCEI010000090.1:0-8588 GCA_036510185.1 Rhizomicrobium sp.
AGCTCGTCATGGCCGGGCTTGACCCGGCCACCCATCGAGCGCGCGTCCGCGCGCGCGTTGAATCTTTTTGATGGGTGGCCGGCTCGGGGCCGGCCATGACGGAATGGAGTGTAAATGTCTAAACCTGCAATCGAACGCCACACCATCGCCGTGCTCGTGGACAATGAAGCGGGCGTGCTTGCGCGCGTCATCGGGCTGTTCTCCGGGCGCGGCTATAATATCGAAAGCCTGACGGTGGCCGAGGTCGATGCCGCCGCCCATACCAGCCGCGTCACCATCGTCACCTCCGGCACGCCGCAGGTGATCGAGCAGATCGAGGCGCAACTGGGCCGCCTTGTCGCCGTGCATCGCGTGACCAACTGGACGACGGCCAAACCCGGCGTCGAGCGCGAAATGGCGCTGGTGAAGGTCGCAGGCACGGGCGAGAAGCGGGTGGAGGCGTTGCGCGTGTCGGACGTCTTCCGCGCCCGCGTGCTCGACACCACGCATTCGAGCTTCGTCTTCGAAATCACCGGCGCGCCGGAAAAAATCGACGCCTTCCTCGAACTGATGCGGCCTTTGGGCTTGGTGGATGTGTCGCGCACCGGCGTCGCGGCAATCTCGCGCGGCCCCGAGGCGATGTGATGAGCGACCTCTTTGAACTACTTGGTGTCGAATACCATTGGCCGAATAAAGATGATCGATTTCTCACGGGACAAGGGCGGTGGCCAACTCGAACTTCCATTGACGGATGGGATCAAAGTTTTGATTGTTTCGTTTGGACGTTTACGAACGCTGCGGAAACTCTTGTTAAGTCTGTCACAAGCAATCATCAGCCTGCCGCGCGAATTATCTGGCCGACTCTATTTCTTTATCGCCACGCGATCGAACTTTCGCTCAAGAAGTGTATTGCCGACATCACCGAATACTTGGATGGCGAACCGAATGTGCCATCTCACCACAAATTGAGAGAACTGAAGATGCAATTGCTGATGTTATTCGGCAGATTAGATCTTCCGACAGACGACGATTCCACCATAGGATTCTCGAATCTTCTAGATGAGATTTCACAGTTCGACCCGGATGGGACTGTCTTCAGATATCCGATTGACAAACGGGGGCTGCGGCAAAGCCTTCCTACAAAAGAGATAGACGTCGTTGACCTACAAAAAGGTGCTATGAAAGTCCTCAATTTTTTGCATTGCGTCTCTGAGGAAATAGGCCAACGTTCCACCAGTTACTGCTAAACATTGGAGTTCTCTTATGCGCGTTTACTACGATCGGGATGCCGATCTGAATTTCATCAAGGCCAAGAAGGTCGCGATCATCGGCTTCGGCAGCCAAGGCCACGCCCATGCGCTCAACATGCGCGACAGCGGCGTGAAGGATGTCGCCATCGCGGCGCGTCCCGGCGCCAGCGCCGACAAGGCGAAGGCCGCGGGCTTTGCCGTCATGAACAATGCCGAGGCCGCCAAATGGGCCGATGTGATGATGATGGTCACGCCCGACGAATTGCAGGCGGACATCTATGCGCGCGACCTCGCGCCCAACATGAAGAACGGCGCGGCGCTGTTTTTCGCGCACGGCTTCAACATCCACTTCCGGCTGATCGAGCCGCGCGCCGATCTCGACATCGCGATGGTGGCGCCCAAGGGCCCCGGCCACACGGTGCGCAGCGAATATCAGAAAGGCGGCGGCGTGCCGTGCCTGATCGCGCTGCATCAGGACGCGAGCGGTAACGCGCACGACCTCGGCCTGTCTTACGCCAGCGCCATCGGCGGCGGCCGCGCTGGCATCATCGAGACGAGCTTCCGCGAGGAATGCGAAACCGATCTGTTCGGCGAGCAATCGGTTCTGTGCGGCGGTCTGGTCGAACTGATCCGCGCCGGTTTCGAAACGCTGGTCGAGGCAGGCTATGCGCCGGAAATGGCATATTTCGAATGCCTGCACGAAGTGAAGCTGATCGTCGATCTCATCTATGAAGGCGGCATCGCGAACATGAATTACTCCGTGTCGAACACGGCGGAGTATGGCGAATACGTCACCGGCCCGCGCCTCATCACGCCGGAAACGAAGGCGGAAATGAAGCGCGTGCTTGACAACATTCAGACCGGCAAATTTGCGCGCGACTGGGTGCTGGAGAACAAGGCAGGCCAGCCTTCGTTCAAGGCCACGCGCGCGCGCAATGCGGCTCATCCCATAGAAGAAGTGGGCGAGCGCCTGCGCGCCATGATGCCGTGGATCGCGAAGAACAAGCTGGTGGATAAAAATAAGAATTAACTTTGGGGGCAATTTCGCGTATAGTGAACTGTCAAAACTGAGATCAAGCAGATGGACGTAAAGCAGGCTGTCGAATTCGCTAAGAGCTATGTTTCCGATTTGTTTGCTAATGAGCAGATACGGGATGTTGGTCTCGAAGAGGTTGAGTATGACGAGGGCAAGGCTGCGTGGCTTGTGACAGTCAGCTTCGTCCGACCTTCGGACCAACCGACGATGCGGCTTGCCGTCGAATTGGCAATGAATGGCGTGAGGCGATCTTATAAGGTTGTCCGAATTTCCGATAAGGAAAAAAAGATCGTTTCTGTAAAGGATCGTCAGTTGATCGCTGCGTGACACATGCGAGTGGTCGTCATCGACTCCGAATTGTTGGTTCTGCTGGTCGTCGGGATAGCCTCTCGCGAATATATATCCCGGCATAGGCGGCTTCGCGCATATACTGAGGCGGATTTTGATCTCTTGAGTGATTTGATATCGAGATATTCGGAGATTATCGTTACGCCGAATACGCTTACCGAAGCATCTAACCTGCTTGGTTATGTGAACGAGCCGATAAAAAGGCATGTATTCGACGTCTTCAGAAAGTTTATCGGAATCTCAGGAGAGACATATCTGGAAAGTAAACTCGCGTCGGAGCGGGATGAGTTTGTCCGCTTAGGCCTGACCGACTCCGTGCTGCTCAAGGCCAGCGAAGGCGATAGAGTCCTAGTAACAGCGGATTTGGATTTATATTTGGCTGCATGCGCTAGCGAGCATCATGCTGTAAACTTCAATCACCTTCGAGAAGCGCGGAAAACCGTGTGACCATGAGGATCGCGAAGAACAAATTGGTCGATAAGGCGAAGAACTGACGTGGGAACTTCCGCTTTTGCTAGTTCGCACCGGCTGGGTTACCCTGTTGCAGGCCGCAATCGGGAGTCGCCGTGCCACTAGCTCAAATCGCCAAGACGCGACGGTTTTGCCTCATACTGGTCAAGCCGTCGCATTATGACGACGACGGCTATGTCATTCAGTGGTATCGCTCGGCCATTCCCTCGAACTCGCTGGCAGCACTTTACGGCCTCGCGAAGGATTGTGCGGATCGTCATATCCTCGGCGACGAGACCGAAATCGAAATCCACGCGTTCGACGAAACCAACACGCAAATCCGGCCGGAGCGGCTCGCCAAGCTGATCGAGAGCGCAGGCGCCGGCATGGTCATGCTGGTGGGCGTGCAGTCGAACCAGTTTCCCCGGGCGCTCGACATTGCGCGGCCCCTGCGTGCGCGCGGTATCGCGGTCGGCATTGGCGGCTTTCATGTCTCCGGCACGATCAGCATGTTGCAGGGTCAGGACGCGGGCCTCGACGAGGCGAAGGCGATGGGCCTTTCGCTCTTCGCGGGCGAGGCCGAAGGCGGCAGGCTCGATGATGTGCTGCGCGATGCCGATGCGGGCGCGCTGCAGCAGCTCTACAATTTCATGGACGATCTGCCCTCCATCGAGGGCACACCGATCCCGCTTCTCGTCGCCGAGCGCGTGATGCACACGGCGGGCGGCGTGACGAGCTTCGATGCCGGGCGCGGTTGTCCCTATCAATGTTCGTTCTGCACCATCATCAATGTGCAGGGCCGCAAATCGCGCCGCCGCTCGCCGGACGATATCGAGCGCATCGTACGCGCCAATGTCGCGCAAGGCCTGCACAGCTTCTTCATCACCGATGACAATTTCGCGCGCAACAAGGATTGGGAAATCATCCTCGACCGGCTGATCGAGTTGCGCGAAAACGAGAAGCTGAAAATCACCTTCATCATCCAGGTCGATACGCTCTGCCACCGCCTGCCGAATTTCGTGGAGAAATGCGCGCGCGCGGGCGTCAAGCGCGTGTTCATCGGGCTGGAGAACATCAACCCCGCAAACCTGATGGGCGCAAAAAAGCGCCAGAACAAGATCACCGAATATCGCAAGATGCTGCTGGCGTGGAAACAGGCGCGCGTGCTGACCTATGCGGGATATATTCTGGGTTTCCCGAACGACACGCTTGAATCCATCATGCACGACATCGATGTCATCAAGCGCGAATTGCCCGTCGATATGCTGGAGTTCTTTTATCTGACGCCGCTGCCGGGATCGGAAGATCACCTGAAGCTGTTCCGCGCGGGCGCGCCGCTCGATCCCGATCTGAACAAATACGATCTGAACCATCTCACGACCACGCATCCGCTTATGTCGCCGGACGAGTGGAACGCGGCCTATCGCATGGCGTGGGAGCGTTATTATACGCTCGATCACATCAAGACGATCCTGCGCCGCGCCGCCGCCACGCGGGCGAACGCCAGCAATGCGCTATTTCTCATCACCTGGTTCACAGGCAGCATCAAGATCGAGAAAATCCATCCGCTGGAAAGCGGGTTGCTGCGCCGCCGTTTCCGCCGCGCGCGCCGGCCGGGCTTTCCGGTCGTGTCGCCGCTCGCGTTCTATCCCGGCTATTACTTGGAAACGGCGGTCAAGCTGTTCAAATGGGCGTCGCTGTATCTGGGTCTGCGGCGGCATTATCTGGCGATCAAGCGCGATCCCAAGCGCTTCGAATACACCGACCTCGCGCTTACGCCCGTGACGGACGAGGAGGAGGAGCGCGAATTGTTCAGCTCCGATGCCGCGCAGGCGTATCTGGGCGAGCAGCACCGCATCGAAAAAACGCGGCACGTTGCGGTGAGTTAGCGGCCTCACACACCATTGTCATCCCCGGCGAGCGCGAACTTGTTCGCGCGAGGGAAGGGGACCCAGGTGTCCAACACTGTCCGGTGGTTGACACCTGGATTCCCTTCCCCTCGCTCCCAACCGGTCGCTCGGCCGGGAATGACAATTGGGGAAATTCAAATCAACTCGGATTTTCCAGACTGAACAACCCGCTGTCATCGTCATAGGCGAAAATCTCGGCGAACCGTCCCCAGCTCACCACGGCGCGCAGCGTTTCTTCGGCGGCTTCCGGCGACATGTGATCTTCCAGCTCGTCGAGGAAGCGGCTCTTGGGCGCGCTGTGGCTGGCGCGTTCGTCGAGTACGCGGCGCATCAGCGCCATGATGGGAACATGCACAAGCGCCAGCCTGCGGAACATGCGCTTGCGTTCGTCGGTGTCGGCTTCGGCAAAACGCTTGGCGGTTTCGGTGAGCTTGATGTCGCCGCCTTCGACGCTCGCCAGCCGCAGCAATTGCAGCGATTCCGCCACGGGAAACAGTTCATCGACTTCAAGCTGCTGCTCCGAAGCGATATCGGGCAAATCCGCTTTGCCGTTATAGGGTGCGGCCGCCAGCGTTTCGATCAGGCCCGCGATCAAATTCGGCGAGACATGCGGCAGGATCATGCCGAGGCCGCCGCCCGTGATGCGTTCATTGCGCTGGGAAAGCCTGTGCGCCGCCTGCGCCGTCATCTCGACATAGATGCGGTCCACCAGCGTGGAGAAGGCGGGATCGTTGCGGTTGCGCGGCTGCGGCAGATCGATTTTGATTTCGGCGGCCACGCGCCCCGGATTGGTGGAGAACAGCAGTACGCGGTCGCACATCAGCACCGCTTCTTCGATATTGTGCGTGACGAGGATCACGCCCTTGATGGGAAGCCGGTTCTCTTCCCACAATTCGAGGAAATCGGTGCGCAGATTTTCCGCCGTCAACACATCCAGCGCGGAAAACGGTTCGTCCATCAGCAATATGTTAGGATGCACAACCAGCGCGCGGGCAAATCCCACGCGCTGACGCATGCCGCCGGAAAGTTCGCGCGGATAGGCGCTTTCGTAACCGTCAAGGCCGATGAGATCGATGGCGGCGAGCGCGCGCGAGTGGATTTCCTTCTGCGGCAATCCTTGCGCCTCCAGCCCAAGCTGCACGTTTTCCAGCACCGTCAGCCACGGAAACAGCGCGAAGCCCTGAAACACCATCGCGATGCCGGTCGGCGGCCCGTCGATGATGCGGCCCATATAGGTGATCTTGCCGCCCTGCGGCTCCGCGAGGCCCGAGATCAATCGCAGCAGCGAAGATTTTCCGGAACCCGAACGGCCCAGCAGCCCCACGATTTCGTTTTCGTGCAGCGTCAGTTCGACATTGTCGAGCACGAGCAATTCGCCGCCGCCCGGCCGCGGAAACGAACGGCGGATTTCATGCACGTCAAGGAGAAGGTTCTCATCCATGATCGATCCTCAACTGAGCTGGTATTTGCGCTCGGCATAACGGTAAAGCGGCCGCCAGAGCACCCGGTTCATCAGCACAACATAGAAGCACATGATGCCCACGCCCAGCACGATGCGGTGAAAATCGCCCGCGGTCGTCGCTTCCGCGATGTAGGTGCCGATGCCGTGCGCGTGCAGGGTCTGGCGCCCCCAGGTCACGATTTCCGTCACGATGCTGGCGTTCCACGATCCGCCGGATGCCGTGATCGCGCCCGTCACGTAAAAGGGAAACACGCCGGGCAGCGCCACTTTGCGCCACCACAGCCAGCCGCGCAGGCGCAGATTCGTGCTCACATCGCGCAATTCGCGCGGCATGGCGGAGGCGCCCGCGATGACATTGAACAGAATGTACCATTGCGTGCCCAGCACCATCAGCGGCGACAGGAATATGTCAGGATTCAAATTGAACGCCACGATCAGCGAAACCGCCACGGGAAACAGAAGATTGGCCGGGAAGGCCGCGAGGAATTGCGCCACCGGCTGCACGATGGCGGTGAGCTTCGGGCGCAGGCCGACATAGATTCCGATGGGCGTCCAGATCGCGCTCGCAATGCCGATCAATATGATGACGCGCAGCATGGTGAGAAATCCGAGGCCCAGCGCGCGCGCCACTTCCTGCCAGACGAAATGCACGGACGCGAACTGATAGATGCGCCATGCCGCGTACGCCGCGAACAGAACGATCAATCCGTTCCACGCGAATTCGGCGGCGCGTTCGGCGCGCGGGTTGCGCGTGACGAACGGCACGGGCGCGGGCGGCGAAAGCCGGTAGGACCAGCTTATCGCCGCATCGAATGGCGCGGTGATGGCGGCGATCAGGCGCGAGCGGCGGAACATGGTCAGCGCCCAGGACGTGGGCGGCTCGCCTTCGGTTTCCTGATCGACGCGAAAACGGTCGGCCCATGCCACGAGCGGGCGGAACATCAGCTGATCGTAAATCAGGATCACGACAAGCATGGCGCCGATGGCCCAGAACACCGCGCCCAGATCCCGATGCTCGATGGCGAGCGCAATGTACGATCCGACGCCCGGCAAGGTGAAAGACGTGTTGCCGACGGTCACCGCTTCGGAGATCACGACGAAGAACCAGCCGCCCGACATCGACATCATCATGTTCCAGATCAGCGACGGCATCGCGAACGGCACTTCGATGCGCCAGAACCGCGCCCATGCGCTCAAGCCAAACACGCGACCTGCTTCGGTCAGTTCCAGCGGCACGGTGCGCAGCGACTGGTAGAAGCTGAACGCCATGTTCCACGCCTGACTCGTGAAAATGGCGAACACGGCGGCCATCTCCGCGCCGAGAATTCTTCCCGGCGCCAGAGACAGGAAAAACACCACCGTCACCGACAGGAATCCCAAAATCGGCACCGATTGCAGAATGTCGAGCAACGGAATGAGCAGCGCACCGGCGCGCGGGCTTTTCGCCGCCCATGTCGCGTAGGTGAAGGTGAACACCAGCGAGAAGAAAAGCGCGATGAGCATGCGCAATGCCGTGCGTGCGGCGTATTCCGGCAGATGCGTGGGATCGAGATAGATATGTTTCGGCGTCAGCCCCGCCAGCGGTTCGACCAGATGGCGGCTCGATTCGGCGAACAACACGATGAAGCCGAACACCAACGCGGCAGCCAGCACATCCCAGCGGCTGGGCAACAGCCGCGTGGCTTCGACCGAGACGGGCGGCAGGATTCTCATTCCTGGCCTCGAACATTAGAGATTTGGCTGGTGGGTCGAACCCGAAGGTTTCGGCTCCGGCCCACACAATCACGTCCTCGCGGCTTGGGAAAGCTGATTCTTCCCGGCCCCGCAACGCCCGATTGTCGCGGAGAAATGGGCGGTTGCGCGGGCCGTCCGCTTCGGCGTAAAACGCTGTGAGCCGGACAGGCCCTGCGTTTATTCACGCAACCTTAACGGCGGATATTTAGGGTTCGATAACCGTAACGGGACCGGCATTCGGCAATGAAGATGGGCGTGACACACGCATTTGCGACAGGCGGCCTGGCCGTCCGCGATGCCGCGCGCCCGCTGTCCCTTGCTTCCTCGCTTCGCCTCCTTCTTAGCCGCCCCTAGGCGCTGACGGCCGCATATGCGGCGGGCGGTTAGGGGTTCGACAGGCCAGAGGAGAAATCGAAGCC
>DATCEI010000091.1:0-14863 GCA_036510185.1 Rhizomicrobium sp.
AGACCGGCACGCGCTGGGTGGTGACGGTGGCACGCGAAGGCGGCGCGCCTACACTCGCGGAAGCCAAACGCAGCGCCAAGGCCGCGCGCCTCGAAGCCGTGGCGCAGGAGCCGCTGGTGCGCGCGGTGCTGGACCGTTTTCCCGGTGCGGAAATCACCAAGGTCTTCGATCCCGCTGCGGAAGAAGCACAAGCGGCGGCCGATGCATCGCCGGAAACATCAGAAGAAACATGAAACACACCCTCATCTGTCATCCCCGGCTGAGCGACGCGCAGCGTTGCGAAGGGAAGGGGACCCAGGTGTTCATGCACCGTCTGGTATTGGATAGCTGGGTCCCCTTCCCTCACGCTCGCGTAAAACGCTCGCGCTCGCCGGGAATGACAGGGAGTTTGTGATGTCGTCGCAAGCCGGTTCCGAAATCGAACGCCTCGTGCAGTTGTTGGCCAAATTACCCGGCCTCGGTCCGCGTTCCGCGCGGCGCGCGGCACTCGCGCTGCTCAAGAAACGCGAAGCGTTGCTCGAACCGCTGGCGCTGGCGTTGCGCGATGCGGCGTCCGCGATCCGCGTGTGCGAAACCTGCGGCAATCTCGATACGATTTCGCCTTGCGCGCTGTGCCGCGATCCGCGCCGCGACGCGAGTCTGCTCTGCGTGGTGGAAGACGTGGCCGATCTGTGGGCGCTGGAACGCGCCAATGTTTTTCGCGGCCGCTATCATGTGCTGGGCGGCGCGCTGTCCGCGCTCGACGGCGTGACGCCGGAGCGTTTGAGCGTCGCCCCGCTGCTGGAACGCGCGCGCCATGTGAGCGAAGTGGTGCTGGCGATGAACGCGACGGTGGAAGGCCAGACGACCGCGCATTATCTGATGGATGCGCTGGCGACGTGTGGTGTGAAGGTAACGCGATTGGCCCACGGCGTCCCGGTCGGCGGCGAACTCGATTACCTCGACGAAGGCACGTTGAGTGCTGCATTCCGGGCGAGACGGCCGTTGTGAGGCCGACGGGTCATGAAAAATGAGAAATTACAGGTCTCTAAGATTGATGCGGCCCGTAGACAATTAGATTGCGCGATTGAACTTTGGTTTCTTGATAAAGACCCAGTGTCCATACACACGCTTGCAGCAGCAGCGTATCAAATCATTCATGACATTAACAAAAAGAGGGGCAGCCCGCGCGAACTATTGTATGACACAGCAATGATAAAAGACGAATACAGAAAGAAATTTGTAGCTTTGATGAAGAGGCCGGTGAACTTTTTTAAACACGCCGACACTGATCCAGACCCGAACGGGATGATAGAGTTTGCTCCTGATGTGGCACTTGCATTCATAGTGTTTTCAATGAGCGGTCTTCAATCACTTGGCGAACATCGAACTGACATGACGAACGCTTTATTTGCATGGTTTTGCGTTCACGAGCCGCGTTACGTAAAAAAAGACTATTTAGCTCTCTTCAATAAGAGCATCCCCTCTAACCAACTTGTCCAGTTTAAAAAAATTTCAAAATCAGATTTCCTTAAGGCAGTCCTCGCGACAATTCATCTCTTCCCGCATTTGCGAGCCGCGCGGGCAACGAAACCATCCACTTAACCCCTACCAGCGACTCGCTGCAAAAATTTTAGCGTCACCCCCTTGAACCGCAACGCTCCCACACCCATCTATCTTAAATCCCCGCAAAAGCACGCGACATTCAACTGCCCCCCGGCAGTTGCGGTGTCGCGTCGGGGGCGGACAATTCCACCTGCTCGATGGAGGTTGCGCGCTTGATGATTTTTTCTGTCGATACGCCGATATTCTTCACGTCCACCTCGGTCTGCGAGAAATGGCTTTGCAGTTTGCCGACGCGGTCGCCCAGCAATCGCACATCGTTCAGCAGCAGGCCCACTTCTTTCTGAATGAGACCCGCCTGCTCGCGCATGCGCGCGTCCTTCATCACGGTCTGCATCGTGTTGATGGCGAGCATCAGGATATTCGGCGACACCACAATCACCTGCGCGCGATGCGCCTTTTGAATCACATCGGAGAACACGTCATGCAAATCGGCATAAATAGATTCCGACGGCACGAACATGATCGCCGGCGTCTGCGTTTCGCCGGCGATGAGATATTTCTCGGCGATGTCGCTCACATGCTTGAGCACGTCGCCGCGCACGCGCGCCAGCGCCGCCTTGCGCTCGTCATCGGTGGCCGCCCGTTTCAATTGCGTGAAACATTCCAGCGGAAATTTGGAATCGATGACGATGAGCGCCTTCGCACCCGGCAGACGGATCACGCAATCGGGCCGGTTGCGGTTGGAAAGCGTGAACTGGAAATCGTAGAGCGTGGGCGGCAGACCGTCGCGCACGATGTCTTCCATCTGCGCCTGGCCGAACGCGCCGCGCGATTGCTTGTTGGACAAAATTTCCTGAAGGCCGACCACATGGCCCGACAATGCCGTAATATTTTTCTGCGCCTCGTCGATCACCGACAGCCGCGTCTGGATGTTGCCCATGGTCTCGGCGGTTTTGGTCGCCGATGCCGTCAGCGTTTCGCTTAAGCGCTTGTTCAGCGCCTCGATCTGGCCGGCCAGCACGGTCTGAAGTTGCGTCTGTGCGGCGATGGATTGCTGGAAACGCCCCGCGATCTCGCTTTGGGCGGCGGACAATTGCGCCAGCCGCGGCTCCAGTGCGGCCGCCGCATCGGGCGCGGGCGGCGACGCGGGCTTTCGCAACACCGCCACCGCCACGATCATGGCCGCCGCGATCAGCGCGCCTGCAAGTACGAGAAAAGCCATGTCCATCTGTCTATCCTTGACCCCGGCTTGGGCCTCGCTTATCTCCCCGGCCATGGCCGTACGCCCCATCCTTACCGCGCCCGATCCGCGGCTGAAAGCGGTCTCCAAGTCCGTGGCGCGCGTGGACGGCGAAATCCGCAAGCTGATCGACGACATGCTCGAAACCATGTACGCCGCCGATGGCGTGGGTTTGGCCGCCGTGCAGGTGGGCGTGGCCAAGCGGCTGCTGGTGATGGACATCGCGCAGATGAAGGGCGAGCGCGAGCCGCGCGTGTTCATCAACCCAAAGATTTTATGGGCATCGGACGAATTGGCCACTTCGGAAGAAGGCTGCCTGTCGGTGCCGGAGATCTGGGAAGAGGTGAAGCGGCCCGCGAAAATCCGCGCCGAATATCTCGACCGCGAGGGCGTGCGCCAGGAGCTGGAGGCTGATGGGCTGCTTGCCTGTTGCCTGCAGCATGAGATGGATCATCTCGATGGCGTGCTGTTCATCGATCACATCTCGCGGCTGAAGCGCGGCATCCTGATGCGCAGACTCACCAAGGCAAAGGCAAAGCGTCTGATGGACGCTTCTTAGGCCATGCTCCGCCTTATCTTTATGGGTACGCCCGATTTCGCGGTGCCCACGCTTGCGCGCCTGATCGCGGACGGTCACGAAATCGCAGCGGTCTATTCGCAGCCCGCGCGCCCGAAAGGGCGAGGGCTTGCGAGCGAAGATTCGCCTGTTGCGAAATTGGCAGCGGCGCATGGATTGATTGTGCGAACGCCCGTTTCGTTGAAAGGCGAGGCAGAGCAAGCCGAATTCGCTGCGTTGCATGCCGATGCCGCGCTTGTCGTCGCTTACGGATTGCTGTTGCCAAAACCGGTGCTCGATGCGCTGCGTCTCGGCTGCTTCAATCTGCACGGCTCGCTGCTGCCGCGCTGGCGCGGAGCCGCTCCCATCCAGCGCGCGATCATGGCGGGCGATGCGGAAACCGGCGTCGAGGTGATGAAGATGGAAGAGGGCCTGGACACCGGCCACGTGCTGTTTTCGATGCGCACGTCCATTGGGCGCAAAACGACCGGCGATTTGCAAAACGAACTTTCGGAATCTGGTGCCGATTTAATGTCGAAGGCTTTGAATGCACTGGAACGCGGCGAAGTGGAAATGAAACCGCAAACCGGCGAAGCGACTTACGCGAAGAAGATATTGAAGGAAGAAACCAAAATCGACTGGACGAAATCCGCGCGCGAACTGGATTGCCTCATTCGGGGTTTGTCGCCCGCGCCCGGCGCGTGGTGCGAAATGCGCGGCGAGCGTGTGAAAGTGCTTTATGCCGAACCAGTTGATGGCAAAGGCGTGCCCGGAGAAATTCTCGGCGACAATCTCGCAATCGCCTGTGGCGATGGTGCGCTGCGTTTGATGCGACTTCAGCGCGCAGGAAAATCGGTGATGGAAGCGAAAGATTTTCTTCGTGGCTTTTCCATCGCGCGCGGATCGCGTCTCTGATGCGCTATCGCATGATTGTCGAATATGACGGCACGCCGTTCGCGGGCTGGCAGCGGCAGGACAATGGACCGTCGGTGCAGGGCGCGCTGGAAGAGGCGATCTTCAAACTCTCTGCGGAGCGCGTGACGGTTCATGGTGCTGGCCGCACCGATGCCGGCGTTCATGCGCGCGGACAGGTCGCGCATTTCGATCTGGAAAAGGAATTCCCCGCCGACAAAATCCGTGATGCGCTGAATTTCCATCTGAAGCCCGCGCCCGTTGCGGTGGTGGATGCACAAATCGCAACGCCGGATTTTCAGGCGCGGTTTTCAGCGACCGGCCGGCATTATCTCTATCGCATCGTCAACCGCCGCGCGCCGCTGGCGCTGGAACGCGATCAGGCATGGCTGGTGACACGCGATCTCGATGCCGATGCGATGCACGAGGCGGCGCAAAGTCTGGTCGGCAAACATGATTTCACGACATTCCGCGCCATCGAATGTCAGGCCAATACGCCGGTGAAGACGTTGGATCGTCTCGATGTGCGCCGCGTTGGCGAAGAAATTCGTGTCGAAGCGTCCGCGCGCTCGTTCCTGCATCGGCAAGTGCGCTCGATGGTTGGTTCGCTGAAAATGGTTGGCGAAGGCAAATGGAAAGTGAGCGATATGGCGCGCGTGTTGAAAGCGTGTGATCGTGCACAATGCGGCGCGCTGGCGCCAGCGTGCGGGCTCTATCTGATGCGCGTGGATTACTAGAAGGTCTTGGGTTGAGTTGGCGCATCGAACCCACGGTGTCATGGCCCGCCGGAGTGCGGGCCACCCAGGTGAAGTCTGCGCTTTTCGACAAAAATTAAACTGAGCAATTCCTTCGACATGGACTTGGTGTCACCTGGGTGGCCCACACTAGGTGGGCCATGACAAGTGAGGGTGCGATTTCGCTCTTTTTCAAACCGGTCTAAGCGAAATTGCTCGAACTTAAATCGCCCTAGGACAGCGGCTTGGCGAAATAGAGTTCAAGTGCTATTGCGTAAATATCCACCAACCGGTGGATTTCCGCGACAGGCACGCATTCATCCGTCTTGTGCATCGTCGTGCCAGGCAAGCCCATTTCGGCGACGGGGCAATAATCCTTGATGAAACGCGCGTCCGATGTTCCGCCGCCGGTGGAATAGCGTGGCCGCGTGCCGGTGATCTTCTCTGCCGCGTCGCGCAGAAGCTCGGTGAATGGTCCCGGTTTTGTGAGGAACGCAACGCCGGTTGCATTGCCTTCGACAGCAATCTCGCAGCCGGGTTCGCGTGCGATCTCTTCGACCACGGTTTCGATGCGGCGCAGCAGCGTTTCGGGCGTGTGCAGATCGTTGAAGCGGATGTTGAACCGTCCATGCGCCGCGGCGGGAATGACATTGGTGGCGGGGTTTCCGACATCGATGCTGGTGAATTGCAAGGTGGAAGGTTCGAAATGATCGGTACCATTATCGAGCGGCGTTTCGCTCAGGCGTGTGACAAGCTGCGCCATCGCGGGCAAGGGATTAAGCGCATTCTGCGGATAGGCCGAATGCCCCTGCATGCCGCTGACGGTGACGTGAAAATTCATAGAGCCGCGGCGTCCGTGCTTGATAACATCGGCGGCATGCGCCACCGATCCCGGCTCGCCGACCACACAATGATCGATGCGTTCGCCGCGCGCGGCCAGCCATTCCAGAACTTTCTTGGTGCCGTTGACGGCAAGGCCTTCTTCGTCGCCGGTGATGAGAAGGCTGATGGTTCCGTTTGGCGCGCCTTTCGCAAGCGTGCGTTCGGCAGCCGAAACAAACGCCGCAATCGCGGACTTCATGTCGGCGGCGCCGCGTCCGTAAAGCGTGCCGTTGCGAATTTCGGCGGCAAACGGCTTGCTGCGCCACAAATCCACATCGCCCGGCGGCACGACATCGGTGTGGCCCGCAAAACAGAAATTGAGGCCGCCCGTTCCGATGCTCGCATAAAGATTATCAATGTCTTCGAACGGCAAACGATGGCATTTGAAGCCCAGCGATTTGAGCGTGGCCTCCAGCACATCGAGCGCACCTTCATCCTGTGGCGTCACCGAAGGACAGCGGATCAATGATTGGGCCAGTTCAACGGCATCGATCATGCGCGCAGCAATTCGTTGATCGAGGTTTTGGCGCGCGTACGTTCGTCCACGCGCTTGACGATCACAGCGCAATAGAGCGACGGCTTGTCCGCACCTTGCGGCAGCGAGCCCGACACGACAACGGAATAGGGCGGCACGCGGCCATAAATGATCTCGCCGGTCGCGCGATCCACGATTTTGGTCGATTGGCCGAGATAGACGCCCATTGAAATCACGGAGCCTTCGCCCACGATGACGCCTTCGGCCACTTCGGAGCGCGCACCGATGAAGCAATTGTCCTCGATGATGACGGGCGAAGCCTGCAACGGCTCCAGCACGCCGCCCAAGCCGACGCCGCCGGAGATATGGCAATTGCGTCCGACCTGCGCGCACGATCCAACAGTGGACCACGTATCAATCATCGTGCCTTCGCCGACATGCGCGCCGACATTCACGAAGCACGGCATCAGCACCACATTTTTTGCGATGAATGCCGAACGGCGCACAATTGCGCCCGGCACGGCGCGGAAACCCGCTTCGCCGAAGCCAACATCATCGAAAGACAGAAATTTGGAATCGACCTTGTCCCACCACGCGCTCCCACCCGGCGCGCCTTCGATGCGCTTCATGGGCGAAAGCCGGAAGGACAGCAGCACGGCCTTCTTCAACCATTGATGCACATGCCAATCGCCGCCCGCCTTTTCGGCCACGCGCAAGCGCCCGGAATCGAGGCCGTCCAGTGCGGCCTCCACCGCCTCATGCACGGGGCCGCTTGCGGTGGGGTTCAGCGTTTCGCGCGTGTCCCACGCCGTGTCGATGATCTGCGCAAGCTCGTTCATAAAGGCCGGTTCCCTGTTTCCGGCGGGACCATGAGGGAACAAAAAAGCTTAGGCAAGCGGGGTTTAGCCGCCCGCACGGATTTCGCTAACCATTTCCCTTCAACAAACCTTAACGGCGCGGCAACGATGATGGCGGGGCGGCAGCAGGGCATGAAAATGACGGCGAAGGAACGCGCGCAGGCTGATCTGCCCGACAAACTGTCGCGCGACGACATTCTCCAGATTCTGGAGGAGCGCACGCAATCGGCGCAAAACGAACTGGCCGGGCGCAGCGATGCCGGGCCGGATGTTCTTTATTATCTGGCGTCGAAGGGCGCCGCCGCCATCCGCCGCGCGGTGGCCGCGAATATGGGCACGCCCGCCCGCGCCAATCGCCTGCTTGCCGATGATGACGACGATGATGTGCGCGCGGAACTGGCGCGCAAGATCGGCCGCCTGATGCCGGATCTTGCGCGCGAGGAAAGCGAAAAGCTGCGCGCGCTGACCATCGAAACACTGGAGAAACTCGCAGCCGACCAATTGCCGCGCGTGCGCGCGATTCTGGCGGAGGAAATCAAGGCGCTGGATTGCGTGCCAAAGCGCGTCGTGAAAATGCTGGCGCGCGATACGGAAATGATGGTGGCAGCCCCCATCCTCGAATATTCGCCGCTTCTGTCCGATGGCGATCTGATGGAAATCATCGCCACCGCCAAAGCGAATGAAGCGTTGTCTGCGATTGCGCGGCGCAGGTTTTTAAGCGCGAATGTTTCGGATGCGATTGCCACGTCGCTCGATATTCCGGCAGTGGCGGCGCTCCTCGCCAATCCCAACGCGCAGGTGCGCGAGAAGGCGCTCAACCGCATCATCGAGCAAGCGGAGAAAATCCGTTCGTGGCATCGCCCGCTTGCGCTGCGTGCGGAGCTTTCGAAGCGCGCCATCAAGCGTATCGCGTCGTTCGTCGGTGCGGCGCTGATCGAGAAATTGTCGCAACGGCACAATCTGGATGAAGACACGCGCCAGCATCTCAATCGCCAACTTCGTTTGCGCATCGAGGCAGGCGATGAAGCAGGTGCGGCGGAAGATAACGCGCGCGGCATGGTGGCGGCGGCGCTCGCGTCCGGGCGGCTCGATGACAATTTCGTCGAAAACGCGGCGGAAAACGGCAGGCGCGATGTCGTGGTGTCCGCGTTATCGGTTCTGGGCCGCGCGCCGGAAGAAATCGTGCGGCGCATTTTGCAATTCGGTTCGGCCAAGCCGGTGACGGCTTTGGTCTGGCGCGCAGGATTGCCCATGCGCTCGGCGTTCAAGATTCAGCGTTTCATTATGAAATTGCCGACAGATCAATTGCTGCCGGCGCGCGACGGCGTGCGCTTTCCGCTTACGGATGATGAGATGCGCTGGCACCTTGGCTATTTCGACGTGCCGGTTTAACGGGCGCGGGCGCGATCAATCCCGTATTGCCGATCTCCGCCGCGTAACCTGTGTGGCCTTTGGTGTGCGTGTCGGCGAAGCCCGCTTCCGCCAATCCGCGCTGTTTGCACTGGCCGGTTCCATGAATTTCAAATTCTATGTCGGTGACGCAGAATTTGTTTTTGCCGCCGACCAGCGGCTTGCCGCCCTGTCGTTCGGCGAGAAGATAGATGTGGTCGGCTGCGAGCGGGGTTGAAAGCGCGGTGGCGCAATTGCCGCCGGGGATTTTCCACCAGCCGCGCGAAACCCAATCCTTGTCCTGCTGTAGCGCAATCGCGGCCCACACTGCATCGCTGGAGTGATTGCAGATGGAATAGCCTTCGGGGGCGGCGATGGTGGCTGCCTGCCGTTCCAGCGCGATGAAAACATCGGCATCGCTTGCGCCTGTGGCGAGTTTCATGCGCGCGCGAAACGCCGTCAGCGCATCGTCGGCGCGTTTATTGGTGCTGCCATCGGCCGGGCCGGCGTTGTAGCCATTGTCGTTGAGCAGACGCTGGAAACCGGCGCGCTTGGCGGCATCGAGGCTCGGATAGCCGGGCGCTTCGGTGAATGTCACACTCCAGTCACCACGTTTGCGGGGCTGCACGGTTGAGAACGGCAGCGTGAAGGAATCCGCCGCCTGACAGGACGGCACCAGCACCGGCGTGCGCAATGAGAAATTCCCATGCGACACGCAAAGTCGCGTCGTCCCGCCCCAGGCATGCGACGGCCCGGAATGGGAACGCGAGGTTTGTGCATACACATAATAAGGTGGGTTTTTCAGCGCCGCCGCCGCGCAATCGCCGGGTGCCAACCGCGTCCAGCCTTGCGTCACCATGCTGCCCGCGTCCTTGGCGCCGGTCGCGGCGTAGAGAATGTAGCTCGTGCGGTTACACAGATTGAGTGCTGCCTGCGCGCCATGCGCCGCGAACGCCGCTGTCATCAGCACCAGAACGCCCGCGAAGCGAAGCGCTTTCATTCCGCCGTGATCAGCGTGCCCGCGCCATGTTCGGTGAACAATTCGAGCATGAGCACGTGCGGAATGCGCCCGTCGAGAATGACGGCCGCTTTCACGCCGGATAGCACCGCTTCCATCGCGGTTTCGATTTTCGGAATCATGCCGCCGGAGATCGTGCCGTTCGCGATCAACGTACGGCATTCGGCAACGGTCAGGCGCGGCATCAATCGCCCGTCGCGGTCGAGCACGCCTTCGACATCGGTGAGCAGCACAAGGCGCTCGGCCTTCATCGCGCCCGCAACCGCGCCCGCAACCGTATCGGCATTGATGTTGAACGTCTCGCCTTTGCGGCCCGCCCCAATAGGCGCGATCACGGGAATGAGCTCCGACGCCATGATCGTGCGCAACACTTCGGTATTCACTTTCTCCGGCACGCCGACAAAACCCAGATCCACTTCCTTGCCGGGTTTTCCGTCATGGCTGTTGAGGCGGTCGAGCTTTTTCGCGATGACAAGATTGCCGTCCTTGCCGGACACGCCAACCGCGCGCCCGCCCGCGGCGTTGATGCCGGAAACGATTTGCTTGTTGATGGAGCCGGTCAGCACCATCTCCACCACTTCGATGGCGGCTTCGTCGGTGACGCGCAGCCCGTCGACGAAGGTGGATGGAATCGAAAGCCGCGACAGCATCGCGCCAATCTGCGGCCCGCCGCCATGCACGATGACGGGGTCCATGCCCGTCTGTTTCATCATCACGATGTCTTGCGCGAAATGCAGCGGCACGCCGGCTTCCATCGCGTGACCGCCATATTTCACGACAATGGTCTTGCTGTCATATTTCAGAATGTAGGGCAGCGCCTCGACCAGCACGCGCGCGGTGGAGCGCCAGCGCGCCATCATGCGCAAATTGCGGTCCTGCCCGGTTTCGTCCTGCAACGCCATGCCCATAACGCCTTCGAAAGCGCGCGCCTTATAGCGGAAAGCTTAGGGCCGGGCCAGCGCGGCCAAATGCTGGCGCAGCGCGTCGATTCCATCGCCTTTTTCCGCCGATGTGGCCACGATTTCGGGATAGGCGGCCGCGTGGGTTTGGGCCTCCGCTGCCACGCTTGCGGTGATTTCGGCGCGTTCCGTTGCTTTCAGCTTGTCGGTCTTGGTCAGCACCGGCACGTAGGAAACGGCGGCGCGGTCGAGCAGCGCCATCGCCTCGCGGTCGATGGGCATAATCCCGCGCCGCGCATCGATCAGCAGCACCACACGGCGAAGATTGGCGCGCGCCGTCAGGTAGCCGGTGATCTGCCGCTGCCATTCGGCGGCCAGCGATTTTGAGGCGCGCGCATAGCCGTAGCCGGGCAGGTCCACCAGCATCAGCGCATCGCCAAGACGGAAGAAATTGATTTCGCGCGTGCGGCCCGGCGTGTTCGACACGCGCGCCAGCGTGCGCCGGTTCACAAGCGCATTGAGCAGGCTCGATTTGCCGACATTGGATCGCCCGACAAAGGCCACTTCCGGCAAAGTCTGCGGCGGCAGATTTTCCACCGCCGGTGCGCCGCACACGAAGTCGCAAGACTGCGCAAACAATTTGCGCGCAAATTCTGGGCTCATTGCCCTGCTTTAACGTCGGCGCTGCTGCTGCGGAAATTCTGGAGCAGATCGAGCTTCACGCCCTGCCGGCGCATCATCAGATATTGCTGCGCGACCGAAAGCAGGTTGTTCCACGTCCAGTAGATCACCAGTCCTGCCGGGAATGTCGCCAGCATGAAAGTGAACATGATCGGCATCAGGCTGAACATGCGCGCCTGTATGGGATCGGCGGGCGCGGGATTCATTTGTGTTTGCAGCCATTGCGTGCCGCCCATCAGGATCGGCCAGATGCCGATGCTGATAAAGGCCGGAATGAACGCGGGCACGCCCCACGGCAACAATCCGAACAGGTTGACGATCGAGGTCGGATCGGGCGCGGAAAGATCGTGAATCCAGCCGAAGAACGGCGCGTGCCGCATTTCGATGGTGACAAACAGCACCTTATACAGCGAGAAGAAAATCGGCACTTGAATCAGTACGGGCAGGCAGCCGGAAACCGGATTCACTTTCTCGCGCTTGTACAGTTCCATCATTTCTTGTTGCTGGCGCAGGCGATCTTCGGCGAATCGTGTGCGGAGCTTTTCGACTTCCGGCTGAAGTTTCTTCATCCGGCTCATCGATTTGTAGGACGTGTTGGCCAGCGGGAAGAAGATCAGCTTGATCGTGACGGTGAGCAGCAAAATCGCCACGCCGAAATTGCCGACGAAATTGTAGAAATGGTCGAGCAGCCAGAACATCGGCCGCGTGAAGAACCAGAACCAGCCCCAATCGATCGCCATGTCGAAACGCTGAATGCCGAGCTTGTCCTGATAATCGCGCAACGTCTGCACGACCTTGGCGCCCGCGAACATGCGATGCGTCACGGCCAGCGTGCCGCCGGGTGCAAGCTTGCGTCCGTCAAGCCGGTAATCGGCCTGATAATCAGTCACGCCGTTCGCTTGCGAAGCAGCGTAAGAGCCGTCGAAGCCCGAATCCTGCGGCGGGATCACGGCCGCCATCCAGTATTTGTCAGTGATGCCCACCCAGCCGCCCGTGGAATGGAATGTCTGCGGCGGCGTGTTGTCTTTGAAATCGCTGTATTTCGCGTCTTTCAGCGTGCCGTCGGCCACGCCCACGAAACCTTCATGCAGCACCCAGTAATGGGTGACTTTCGGCACGCCGTCGCGCGCGACATAGGCGTAAGGAAAAAGCGTGAGCGCCGCGGACGTTTTGTTCGCCACGCTGTCCGACACGGTGAACATGTATTGATTGTCCACCGCGATCTGCCGCGTGAAGACGAGGCCATGACCATTATCCCATGACAACGTCACGGGATGGCCGGGCGAAAGCGTTGTGCCCGCGATCTGTTTCCATTGCGTGTTGTCGTCGGGCACGCGCACGGAATTGTTGGCGCCGACAAAACCGAACACGGCATAATAGGGATAATCCGTGCCTTGCGGGGCGAGCAGCACGATCTCCGGACTCTTGGGGTTCACCGTCTCGCGATATTTCTTCAGCCGCAGATCGTCGAAGCGCGCGCCTTTCAGCAGTAGCGAACCGTCCACTGTCGGCGTGTCGATGGCGATGCGCGCGCCGCCGCGTTTCAGCGCTTCGCCACGCGCGAGATGCGACGCGCTGTTGGCATTGGCTTGCGGCGCGCCCAATTTTTCCTGATGCGCGAGTTGGGCCTGTTGCGCTTTCTCGGCGGCCAGTTGCGGGCGCGCGATGAAATATTGCCAGCCGAAAATCACGGCGAAGGACAGGACAATGGCGATGATGAGATTGCGGTTGTCGGTCATCGTGTCAGCGAACCGGCGGCACGGGATCGAAGCCCGACGATCCGCCGAGCCATGAAATGGGATGGCAACGCGACAATCGCCTCGCCGCCAGCGCGATGCCTTTCATCGGCCCATGCTGATGCAGCGCGTCCATCGCATATTCCGAACAACTGGGTGAGAAACGGCAGGCCGGTCCCACCAGCGGCGACAGGAACAGACGGTAAAGCCGGATCGGAAAGACCAGCGCCGCCACGCAAACCCGGCGCAACAGATTATCCAAAGCCACTCACGGATCTCCCGTCTTGGTTCGGCCGAGCCTGGCATTGGCCGCGTGAAGCGCGTCCGTGAGGTCGGCAAGCAGGGCCTCGAAAGGCCGATCTATTGTCGCCGTCCGCGCGACCAGAACATAGTCATTGCCCGGCAACCCATAAAGGGGAAGCAGCGCATTCGCCGCAGCGCGAAGCCGGCGCTTGGCCCGGTTGCGGGCGACCGCGTTGCCCACCTTCTTGCTGGCCGTGAAGCCGACCCGGACACCGTCCCCGGCTTCCGGGCTGGCGCAGACCTCCAGCGTCAACGAGCCGGATGAGCGGCGGACGCCCCTTTGAGCACGCAGGAAATGGGCGCGGGATTTGAGGGTTTCCATGGCCGGACCGCCCGGCCCCGCAGCCTTCAGGCCGACAGCTTCTTGCGGCCGGAAGCCCGGCGCCGTGCGATGACCTTGCGACCGCCCGCCGTCGCCATGCGCGAACGGAAGCCATGCCGGCGCTTGCGGACGATCTTGCTGGGCTGAAAAGGGCGTTTCATGGGTCTGGGCCGTCAAAAAGAGCCGTGCTTCTAGGCATTGGCCCCGAACCTGTCAACCGAGCTAGTGGGGCACCTATGCCGTGGGCGAAGGACCACCCCTAGCGCGCCTGCGGCTTCAAATTTGCCCCATCTTAAGGCTCCATGCAGCCGTGGCTGGCCCCGCTCGCTCGAAATTGGCCGACGCCCTGGGGCTTGTCGTGCACAGCCTGTCCGGGCGGCTGCTTCTGCTCACGCTTTTATATGTGATGGTGAGCGCCACGCTGATCTCCGCGCCTTCCATCGCGCGCTTTTATTACAGCCTGCTCGATATGCACATCGAATCCGCCGAGATCGCGATATTGCCGTTCACCGAGCCGGGCGGCGGGCAATTGTCGGCGGGCTTGCGCGCGCAATTGCTGGAACGCGCGGGCGCGGGCGCGGTAATGCTCAAGCGGCCCGACCAGCGCGAATTGTTTCTCGTGCACGGCATGCCCGGCCGCATCGACCGCACCATCGATCTGCGCCGCGCCAATCTGATGCGCGAGATGGAAGACGCGCTCGATTGCGTGATAGCGCGCGACAATCGCGTGCTGCATGTCATCGCGCCCACGCACATCGAAGGCGCGCAAACCGTCGAAGTGATCGTCAACGAAAAACCGATCCGCGCGGCGCTGATCCATTATTCGATCCAGACCTTGCGGCTGGGCTTGTTCATTTCCATCGCGGCGGCGGTGCTGGTGTTCTTGAGCCTTTATTTCGTGCTTGTGCGGCCAATGCGGCGCATCACCAATGCGATGATTTCGTTTCGCGAAAATCCGGAGGATGCATCGCGCATCGTAACGCCGTCGCGGCGCAGAGACGAGATCGGCACGGCGGAACGCGAACTCGCCACAATGCAAAGCGACATCTACGGATCGCTGCATCAGAAAGCCCGCCTTGCTGCGCTGGGCGAAGCGGTGGCGAAAATCCAGCACGACCTGCGCAACATTCTCGCAAGCGCGCAGATGGCGTCGGATCGGTTGGTGGCGGTTGACGATCCCGTGGTGAAGCATCTGACGCCGCGTCTCGTGGCTTCGCTCGACCGTGCTGTGGCGCTCGCCACCAACACGCTGCGCTACGGCCGCGCCGATGAACGCCCGCCCGAACGCAGGCTTATTCCGCTTTGTCCGCTCAT
>DATCEI010000092.1:0-7197 GCA_036510185.1 Rhizomicrobium sp.
AGTGCCCGCGCACGGCGCGAAACCTATGTCGGGCCGTGGCTGCCGGAACCGCTCGTGCCGGATGACATGCGCGCGCTCGCCGCCGATACGCCCGCCGCGCGTGCGGAACTAGCCTCCGATCTTTCGCTTGCGTTGCTGCATGTGCTGGAGCGTCTATCGCCGGAAGAACGCGCGGCCTTCATCCTGCACGACGCCTTCGATTGCGATTACGCCGAAATTGCAGAAATGTTGGGCAAGAACGAACCGGCCTGCCGCAAACTCGTCTCTCGTGCGCGCGAGCGCGTTAAAGCGGATCGTCCGCGTTATTCCATTTCAAAAGACCGGCACCGCGAAATGCTGGCGCGGTTCACGCAAGCCGCCGCAAATGCAGAACCTGCGGCGTTTCAGGCGTTGTTCGCGGATGATGTTGTTTTCTATTCCGATGGCGGCGGGCGCGTGTCGGCAGCACTCAATCCCGTGTATGGCGCTGACAAAGTGGCGCGGTTGCTTTCTGGGTTGATGCGAAAAAATGCCGATTTCGGCACGAGCGAACTCGCAGTCATGGAAATCAACAACCGGCTGAGCGTTGTGTCCACGGTTGCGGGCGCGATATTCGCGGTCGTCTCCATCGAAGTGGAAGATGATCGCATTACCGCAATCTACACGGTGCGAAACCCTCAGAAACTGGCCCGGCTTGAACGGGCGATTACACCGCCGATTGCTCGCGGATCATCTGCATCTGCTTGACGATGACATGCGCCTGCCGGATCGAGGCGGCATCGATCAGCACGCCGTTCAGCGTCGCCGCACCCGCGCCGTTTTCCTGCGCGGTTTTCATCGCGGCAAGAATGGCTTCGGCGCGTTCGAATTCTTTCATCGGCGGCGTGTAGATTTCGTTGGCAAGCGCCACCTGGCTTGGATGAATGGCCCATTTGCCTTCGCAGCCCAGCACCGCCGTGCGCATCGACTGCACGCGGAAACCATCCGGATCGGAATAATCGCCGAACGGCCCGTCAATCGGGATCAGGCCATGCGCGCGCGCCGCCGTCACCATGCGGAACAGCGGATAGTGCCACAGATCGTTCCAATGCTTCACGCGCTCGCCATTCCCGTCCTTGTCGGTGAGCATGACATAATCCGCATTGCCGCCGCCTATATTCGTGGTGCGCATGCCGGATGACGCCGCGTAATCCGCAGCACCAAAATGCAGACTCTCCAGCCGCTTCGACGAACCCGCGATTTCATCAATGTTCGTGAGCCCCATCACGCTTTCGATGATGACTTCGAGGCCGATCTTCTTCTTGCGGCCCACGGCCATGCTCGCCTGCGTGATAAGCGCGTCGATGGCATAGACATCCGCGGCCACACCCACTTTCGGGATCATGATCGAGTCAAGCCGTTCGCCGCCCTTCTCCACCAGCGCGATCACATCGCGATAGCAATAATGCGTGTCGAGGCCATTGATGCGGCAAGTGATGGTTTTGTTGCCCCAGTTCACATCGTTCAGCGCCTGCACGATATTGTCGCGCGCGCGATCCTTGTCGGCGGGTGCCACCGCATCTTCGAGATCGAGACAGATCACGTCGGCGGGACCGGCGGCGGCCTTCTCGAAGAATTTCGTCTGCGATCCGGGCACGAACAGTTTGGAACGATAAAGGCGAACCGGCGCTTTGCGCTCGATGGCGGTGAAACTCACGGGGCAATCCCTCAAAAAGAGGGCGGCAAACTGGCGCGGGCGCGCGGATGCGTCAACTGCGCTTTTTTGACCGGCCAAGCGGATGGGCGCTTTTCACCATCGCTTCCAGGCGATCATGCGCCACATGCGTGTAAATCTGGGTCGTGGCGATGTCGGCATGGCCGAGCAAAGCCTGCACGCTGCGCAAATCCGCGCCGCCCTCCACAAGATGCGTGGCGAAGGCATGGCGCAGCACATGCGGCGAAAGCTTTTCGGGATCGATGCCCGCTTTCAGCGCCAGCGCCTTCAGCATCTGATGACAGCGCCGCCGCGTAAGATGGCCTTCCGCCGAACGCGACGGAAACAAAAACCGCGCGGCCACGCCCTGCTCCTTGCCCTGCGGCAGGAATTCGGCGCGCACATCGAGATAATTGCGAATGGCCTCGTGCGCGGGCGCGTTGAGAGGCGCCATGCGTTCCTTCTGGCCTTTGCCGCGCACGAAGATCATTTTGTCGTTGCGCGCCGAGGCCACGGGCAATGTCACAAGTTCGGACACACGCAAACCCGCCGCATAGAGAATTTCCACAATCGCGATGAGGCGTTTGCCCTCCGGCGTTTTGCCCTTGTCCTTGTGCGCGGCCGCTATGAGTTTTTTAATATCGGCCTGCGAGAGGATTTTCGGCAGCGGCCTTTCGCGGCGCGGCGCATCGATGTTCTCCGTGGGATCGTCGGTGCGCATGCCCTCGCGATAGGCGAACGCGAAGAATTGCCGGAGCGCGGACAGCTTGCGGCTTTGCGACGATCCCGCCATGCCGCTGGCCGACAGGCTTTGCAGATATTTCTTCACATCATCGCGCGCGGCGGGCACCAGCCCGCGCCCTTTAAGGCTACCCGCAAAATCCAGCAGGTCACGGCGATAGGCGGAAAGCGTGTTGCGGCTGGCTCCGCGTTCGGCGCTCATCATGTCGAGGAACGCTTCAATCGCGGCGGGGTCCGTCATCCGCCCGTGACCGGGACGATCTGCTCATAGGTCTGCGTCGGCGGCGACAGGGTGCTGGCATAGACAAGGATGCCGATGCCGCCGACCAGCGCCACCAGCAAAACGCCCATTAAAATCCGCAAGCCCATGACCGCCTCGTCCGAATCACCCCTGCTTTGTCGCGCAATTGGGCGCGCCCGCCAAGGCTGGCGAAGGGCGCGGGCTGCCTGTAAACGGTTCCCATGGGCGAACTTAAACGGACCGTGGCGCTGGTGGGCATGATGGGCGCGGGCAAAAGTTCCATCGGGAAGCGGCTGGCCGAGCGGCTGAGCCTGCCTTTCGTGGACGCCGACGCCACCATCGAGGACGCAGCACACTGCACCATTGCCGAGATTTTCGAGCGCTATGGCGAGCCGGAATTCCGTGATGTGGAGCGGCGCGTGATTGCCCGGCTGCTGGCCGAGCCGCCCTGCGTGCTGGCGACGGGTGGCGGCGCGTTCGTCGATCCAACGACGCGCGCCAAAATCAAGGACAGCGCCGTATCCGTGTGGATCAAAGCGCCGGTGGAGATTTTGCTGTCGCGTGTGAAACGGCGCGAGACGCGGCCATTGCTGAAAGACGGCGATCCGCGCGAAACGCTGACGCGGCTGATGGCGGAACGCGAGCCAAGCTATGCCGAAGCCGACATCGCCATCGAAAGCGGCGACGGCCCGCATACCGTGGCCGTGGATCGCATTGTTTCGGCGCTGCAAGAACGGGGCGATTTATGAGCGAGAAAATCGCCGTCGCACTGGGCGCGCGCTCTTACGACATTCATGTCGGACCCGGTTTGCTGGCGCAGACGGGCGCGTTGCTGAAGCCGTTCGCGCGTGGGCCTGTCCCGATTGTCACCGACGAGCATGTCGCGGCGTTGCATCTGCCGCGCGTGTTGGAAGCCGCGAAAGGCGCTGGCCTCGACGCTCGCGCAATTGTTTTGCCGCCGGGCGAAGGCACGAAAAGCTTTGCGGGGCTTGAACAACTCTGCGGCCAGCTTCTCGCATCCGGCGTGGAGCGCGGCGGATTGGTCGTGGCATTGGGCGGCGGTGTCATCGGCGATCTCACGGGTTTTGCGGCAGGTGTTCTGAAACGCGGCATCGATTTCGCGCAATTGCCGACGACGTTGCTGGCCGATGTGGATTCTTCTGTTGGCGGCAAAACCGCGATCAACACACGCGAAGGAAAAAATCTTGTTGGTCTTTTTCATCAGCCGCGTATCGTGATTGCCGACACACAGGCGCTCGACACATTGCCGAAACGCGAGCTGCTCGCGGGATATGCGGAGATTATCAAGTACGGCGCGCTGGGCGATGCGGAATTTTTCGCGTGGCTGGAACAGAACGGCGAGAAGATGCTGGCGGGCGATGAGGCCGCGCGCGTGTACGCGGTCGCCCATTCCTGCCACATGAAGGCTGCCATCGTTGCGCGCGACGAACGCGAAAGCGGCGAACGCGCACTGCTCAATCTCGGCCACACATTCGGCCACGCGCTGGAAGCCGCGACCGGCTATTCCGACCGGCTGCTGCATGGCGAGGGCGTGGCCGTCGGCATGGTGCTGGCGTTCCGGCTTTCCGCGCGGCTTGGCCTCTGCCCGGCGGAGGATGCCGCGCGCGTGGAGGCGCATCTGGCCCGCGTCGGCCTGCCCGCCTCGATTGCCGACATTCCCGGCCCGCGCCCCTCGCCCGATGCGCTCATGGAGCATATGTCCCATGACAAAAAAGCATCCGGCGGCAGGCTGGTGCTGATTCTGGCGCGTGGCATTGGCCGGGCCTTCGTCACCGACGCGGTCCCAGCGGACGCGATTCGCGAAATCCTCGCCGCTTAGAGTGGTTTAGAGCCATCTTGGCTTGAATTGACGAAGCCAACTCTCGGTGTCATGGCCCGCCGGAGTGCGGGCCACCCAGTTGAATTCTGGGCCTTTCTTCAAAGAATAAAACGGAGAAATTCCTTCGACACAATGCATGTGTCACCTGGGTGGCCCGCACTCCTGCGGGCCATGACAAATGTGCGTGTGATTCTCTTCTTTCCAAAACCGCACAGTCTCCGCGCACCCCGCTATACTGGCGCCGGTAGCGCCCAGGGATTCTCCAAAAATGGCAATGTATCTTCTGCCGGTCTGCGCGATTGTTTTGTTGCTCGTGCTGTCCGGTTTCTTCGCAGGCTCGGAAACGGCACTGACGGCCGTGTCGCGCGGGCGCATGTTCCAGCTCGAACGCGAAGGCAGCCGTGCCGCCGCCAATGTGAACGCACTGACCTCTAACCGTGAGCGGCTGATCGGCGCGCTGCTGCTCGGCAATACGTTCGTCAACATTCTGGCGTCGGCGCTGGCCACATCGCTGTTTGAAAAGACAGTCGGCAAAAATGCCGTGCCGATTGTGGCCGTGGTGATGACGCTGGTGATTTTGATTTTCTCCGAAGTGTTGCCGAAGACATTGGCCATCGCGCGCACCGACCAGTTTGCGTTGTCGGTTGCCGGACTTGTGCGGATACTCGTCAGCCTGCTGGCGCCCATCGTGACCACGGTACAATCCATCGTGTGGTGGGTGTTGCGCATGGTCGGCCTCAAAGACAGGGAAGTTGATCCCATCGTGGCACCACATGAGGAAATTCGCGGCACGGTCGATCTGCATCACGCCGAAGGTGCCGTCGAACGCGAACATCGCGACATGATCGGCGGCGCACTCGATCTGCACGAATTGAAGATCGGCGATATTATGACTCACCGGAAAAATATCGTTTCGGTGGATGCGTCGCTTCCCGCGCGCGAGATTTTCGAGGTCTTGCTCGAAACGGAACATGAGCGCCTGCCCGTCTGGCGCGATCAGCCGGAAAATATCGTCGGCATTTTGCAGACCAAGGATGTCGTGCGCGCGGTCGCGCAGGCGCATGGCTCGCTGGAAAACATCGATGTCATGAGCCTCGTCACCGAACCATGGTTCGTGCCCGATACGACGGCGCTGGAAGATCAGTTGCGCGCCTTCCGCGTACGGCATTTTCACTTCGCCGTCGTGGTCGATGAATATGGCGCGCTGCAAGGCATTGTGACGCTGGAAGATATCGTGGACGAGATTTTCGGCGATATTCCCGATGCGGACGAAGAAAGCGATCATACCGGAATCAAACATCAGCCCGATGGTTCCTATATCATCGACGGCGCAATGCCCGTGCGCGAATTGAATCGCGCGCTGGACTGGAATCTGCCGGACGACGAGGCCACGACGCTGGCAGGCTTTATCATTCACGAAGCGCGCACGATTCCGGAAATCGGACAGCGCTTCGCGTTTTACGGTTTTCAGTTCGAAGTCCAGCGCCGTCAGCGCAACCAGATCACGGCCTTGCGCGTGGTGCCGCCGAAGCCCGCACTGCATTCATGATTTCGCGGCTTCGTCCGGCGTGAGTGTCACCAGCGCAAGCGCATGGATTTGTGTTTTCATCTCGTCGGCTAGCGCGGCATAAACGCGGCGCTGGCGTTCGACGCGGCCCACGCCTTCAAACGCACCCGACACAATGCGCACACGGAAATGTGTTTCGCCGCCGGGCTGCGCGCCGGCATGGCCCGCGTGCCTGGCGCTTTCGTCTTCCACGTCCAGCGTAACGGGCGCGAAAGCGGCGGTTAATTTCTGGGCGATGCGGTCGGCGAACATGCGCAATCGTCAAGAGCCAATCGCGCGCAAAGTCAAGAGCGACGATTTCTTGTTTTTTCACCAACGCCCCCCATAATCGCTCCATGGCAAATGCCCGCCGCAAAACGCGCCTTGGCGATATCCGCATCAAACCGGACGTAAATGTTCAGGTTGTCGAGGAAACGCGCCCCTGCAACGCGAAGGGTTGCACGCACGAAGGCAAGCATCGCGTGCCCCGCGACCGCAACGATCTGTCCGAACACATCTGGTTGTGTCTCACCCACGCCCGCGCGCACAATGAGTCCTGGGATTTCTTCGCGGGCATGAGCGACAAGGACATCGAGCGTTTTCAGGTTGACGCAATCGTCGGCCACCGCCCGACCTGGCCGATGGGCAAGCGTGCGGCACGCGCGCGCGTTCAGCTTGATTCCCGTTTCGACGACATGACGGAGCCTGCGCCCGCGCCGCGCCGCGCGGAGCGCCGCCTGACGGGCCTGCAACTCACCGCGCTCGCCACGCTCGATCTCGAGAAAACCGCCGCCTTGCACGAGATAAAGGCGCGGTATAAGGAACTTGTGAAGCGGTTTCACCCCGATGCCAATGGCGGCGATCGCGGCGCCGAAGAGCGTCTTAAGCAGGTCATCAAGGCCTATAGTGTCCTGCGGGCTGCGGGGATGACTTAAGAGAAGCTTCGACGCCCTGCGCCATGCGCGAGGCTTCCGCTCACAGACATTATTTCGGATCACGAAAACATGACGACCGACAAAGAGGGGCTCGATCCCGCCGCAACCCCCGACACATTCGTGGACGCGCGCAAGGCATTCGGCATCGACACGACGATGAAGGTGCCCGCGTTTTCCAGGCGCAACGACCATGTGCCGGATCTCGACGAAGCCTATCGCTTC
>DATCEI010000093.1:0-20565 GCA_036510185.1 Rhizomicrobium sp.
GCTGATCGGTTTGCTGATTTACGGCGTCTATAGCCGCCATCACGCGAAAGCGCCGCGCTGGCATCTGGAAGACGCGAGCTGAATGAGCGACACCGCGCTCGAACAACCCAATCCGGTCGTGGCCGACGACCACGAATTGCGCCGCACGCTTGGGCCGGTGCATCTGACGATGATCGGCATCGGCGCGATCATTGGCGCGGGCATTTTCGTCATCACGGGGCAAGCCGCCGCCGATTATGCGGGGCCTGCGGTGCTGGTTTCGTTTGTCATCGCGGCGTTCGGCTGTTTGTTCGCAGGGCTTTGCTATGCCGAATTCGCATCGATGATTCCGGTTTCGGGCAGCGCCTATACTTACGCCTACGCCACGCTCGGACGATTCATGGCGTGGTTCATCGGCTGGAACCTTGTACTGGAATATCTCGTGTCGTCATCCACCATCGCGGTGGGCTGGTCGGGATATTTCACCGAGCTGATGCAGATTTTTCACATCAACGTGCCGGACTGGCTGACCAACGCGCCGCTGTGCGTGGTTGGCGATCCGCCGCCCTGCCCGCATATCGCGGTGACGGGAACGGGCATCAGCGCGTTCATCCATCAATTCGGTTTTACCGGCGCGCTGATTAATATGCCCGCCGTGCTGCTGGTGCTGGCGCTGACGGCGTTTCTGGTCGTGGGCGTGCGCGAATCCGCCAATGCGAACGCGATCATGGTGGCCATAAAAGTGGTGGTCGTGCTGCTGGTGATCTTCTTCGGACTTTCACATATCGACCTCGCCAATTTTACGCCCTTCGTGCCCGCCAACACCGGCACATTCGGACATTATGGCTGGAGCGGCGTGTTCATGGGATCGGCGATCATCTTCTTCGCTTATATCGGCTTCGATTCCGTCTCGGTGGCCGCACAGGAAACGAAAAATCCGCAGCGCGATGTGCCCATCGGCATTCTGGCCTCGCTCGCCATTTGCACGGTGCTTTATATATTGATGGCGCTCGTTCTGCTCGGCGTCACGCGCTACACGACGCTGTCCAACATCGCCAATCCGGTATCGTTCGCCATCGGCAAAATCAAAACCCTGCACTGGCTGGTGCCGGTGATCGATGTCGGCGCGTCGGTGGGCCTCGCCTCCACGATTTTCGTGGGCCTCTACGGCCAGTCGCGCATCTTCTATTGCATGGCGCGCGACGGATTCCTGCCCACGATGTTCGCAGCCGTGCATCCGCGTTTCCGCACCCCGCATCGCGGCACGATCATCACGGGTATTGCGGCGGCGGCGATTGCGGCGGTGTTTCCGATCAATCTGCTGGGCCAGCTTGTGTCCATCGGCACGTTGCTGGCGTTTGTCGTGGTGTGCGTTGGCGTGATGATCCTGCGCGTGCAAGCGCCGAAGGCCAAGCGGCCGTTCCGCACGCCGTTCGTGTGGTTCGTGGCGCCGGCGGGCGTTGCGGTGTGCGGATTTATGATGACGAGCCTGCCGAACGATACATGGTTGCGGCTGGGTTTCTGGACGGCCATTGGCCTTGTGATTTATTTCGTCTATGGCGTCTGGCACGCGCTGCCTTCCAAGTGGAAGGTTGCGAACGAGGCATGAGAGTTCGCCTGCAATGAGTTACCGTTCCTTACGCGATTTTATCGCCATGCTCGAAGCAGCGGGCGAACTCGTGCGCGTGCGCGAGCCGGTTTCGACCGTGCTGGAGATGACGGAGATTCAAACACGGCTTCTGGCGCAAGGCGGACCCGCCGTGATTTTCGAGCGGCCGCTGAAAGCCGACGGAACGCCAAGCGACATTCCCGTGCTGGTCAATCTGTTCGGCACGGTGAAGCGTGTGGCGCGTGGCGTAACGATGGGCAATGTCGAACGCACCGATGCAAAATCCTTGCGCGAAGTGGGCGAGATGCTGGCGATGCTGCGCCAGCCCGAACCGCCGCGCGGTTTTCGCGAGGCGATGGAATTGCTGCCGCTCGCGCGCACCGTTTTGTCGATGACGCCGAAGAATGTGAGTAAGCCTGCCTGTCAGCAGATCGTCTGGCGCGGCGATGACATCGATCTTTCACGCCTGCCGATTCAAACCTGTTGGCCGGACGAACCCGCGCCGCTCATCACCTGGCCGCTGGTCGTCACCAAAGGCCCCGGCGAGGCGCGCGAGGACAATTATAATCTTGGTATATACCGGATGCAGGTGATCGGCCGCGACAAGACGCTGATGCGCTGGCTGCGCCATCGTGGCGGCGCGCAACATCACGCACGCTGGTCGAAAGAGAAATCCGCGCCGCTGCCCGCCGCCTGCGTGATCGGCGCAGATCCCGGCACGATCCTCGCCGCGGTCACGCCTGTGCCCGACACATTGTCGGAATATCAATTCGCGGGCCTGTTGCGCGGCCATCGCGTCGAACTCGCCGATTGCGTGAGCCAGCCGCTCAAAGTCCCCGCCGAAGCGGAAATCGTGATCGAAGGCGAAGTCTCGCTGGCCGATTATCGCGACGAAGGGCCGTATGGCGATCACACGGGCTATTACAATTCGGTCGAGAAGTTTCCCGTCTTCACCGTGACCGCGATCACCATGCGGCGCGATCCGATTTATCTTTCGACTTTCACCGGCCGCCCACCGGATGAACCGTCCATCTTGGGAGAAGCGCTCAACGAGGTTTTCATTCCGCTGTTGCAGCAACAATTTCCGGAGATCGTGGATTTCTGGCTGCCGCCGGAAGGATGCAGTTATCGTATCGCCATCGTCAGCATCAAGAAAGCCTATCCCGGTCACGCCAAGCGCGTGATGATGGCGGTGTGGTCCTATCTGCGTCAGTTCATGTACACCAAATGGGTCATCGTGGTGGATGACGACATCGACGCGCGCAATTGGAAAGATGTCATGTGGGCGGTGTCCACGCGCATGGACCCCGCGCGCGACATTACGCTGGTTGAAAACACGCCCATCGATTACCTCGATTTCGCCGCCGTGGAATCCGGCCTCGGCTCCAAAATCGGACTCGACGCCACCAACAAGTGGCCCCCCGAAACCAAACGCGAATGGGGCCGCGAAATCCGCATGGACGAAGATGTCGTGCGCACGGTCACGGAAAAATGGGCAAAACTCGGCCTGCCCGGCGACGGCGCGCCCATCTGGCGCGACAAATAATCCGCATTTGATTACATCGCCTGCCCTGCTATCTATTTCGCCTTTGAGGGGGAAACGGGCGATGGGCAATATTCGCAAAATTCTGTTCTGTGCGCTTGCGGCAGCGCTTTGCGCGTCCGCGGCGTCCGCGAGCCAATGCCAGCTAAAAATGGTCGGCACGATGGACATCGTCACCGGCAGCGATGGGCGGCTTCTCGTGCCGGTGACGGTCAACGGCCTGAAAGGTTATTTCCGGTTCGATATCGGCACGCCGGTTTCGGCGATTGTGGCCTCTACGTCGAACAACGCCGATCTTAAGCGCAGCACGATCCGCACCGGCACAATTGTTCACACCGACGGCCAGCTTATGACCGAACAGGTCACGCCCGACCTCGGCCTCGGTGGAGTGACCAGCACCGCCACGCTTGGCGTCGCGCCGTCGCTGGACAAACCGGATCCGCGCGAAATCGGCGTGCTGGGTTTCGATGTGCTGCGCAGTTACGATGTCGAATTCGATCCGGCGCATAACAAGCTCAATTTGTTTTCAACGGACCATTGTCCCAATCAGGTAATCTATTGGACGCGATCCGCGCCCGTGGCCGCATTGCCGATCAAGACGCCGGGCCTGGCGGACTTCTCCGTTGTCATGCAACTAGACGGCAAAGACATGCAGACGAAAATCAGCACGGATGCCGGTCATGCCGAACTCAGTACGCGCGTGGCGCAAGAACAGTTCGGCCTTCCGGTTCCCGCCGATGCGCAAAGCGACGACCGGAAACCCTACAGCCCGGGCTTCAAAGCGTTGACGGTGGATGGACTGACGATCGTCAATCCCGCCATTTATCCCTATTACGATCCGAGAGTCGGCGGCTGCAACGGTCAGGCCTTTGAGCAGGGTCCGGGCCTACATGATGAATCACATAGAATGCTGATGCGCTGTTACGGTCTGCCGGACCTCTATGTCGGCCTGAAGGAGTTGAGCAAACTGCGCGTCTTCTTCGATTTCAGTGAGAAGATGCTCTACGCAACCGCCGCCGATGCTAATTAAAACAAGCGCGAGAAATATTTGTAGAATCGTATTGATGTATTTCTGGTCAACGGCGGGCCTGCATGCCGAAGACTGCAAGCCGTTGCGGCTCATCGCATCGGTCGACATGATCCCCGGCGAATATGCGCCTTATGTACCCGTCACGCTGAACGGCAAGCAGAAGTACATGATCCTCGACACTGGAGGCGCCTATTCCTTAATCTCCCCGGATTCCGTTAGGGAGCTTGGTCTTGGGGCATTTCGTCGTGATTTTTCGGAAAGCGACGTAGCAGGCAAGACAACAGACATGTTCGCGATCGTCAATGATTTCTCGATGGCGCAACTTGTTTCACATAACGCCAGATTTCTGATCTCCCCGCATAAATTGGGCGAAAAGGCTGCCGGCACTATCGCGCCGAATTTTCTCGAGCAATTCGATGTCGAACTTGATTTCGCCGCGCACAAGGTCAATTTCTTTTCGCAGGATCACTGCGAGGGAAAAGTGATTTACTGGCCCGCCGCGTTCGCTGCCGTGGTGCCTATGCGCGTCACGGGATTGGGCCATATTTACCTGAAAGCCACATTGGACGGGCACAAATTCAATACGGTGCTCGATACCGGCTTCACATCTTCCATGCTCAATATGACCGATGCGCAGAATGTTTTCGGATTGACGCCGCAATCACCGGGTATTGAACCGGGTGACGAACTCAATGGCGACCCTACGTTGAAAAACTACTTTTACCGTTTCAAAACCCTCACGCTCGAAGGTATGACAGTCACCGATCCTCGCATCCAATTGCTTCCCGATCTCATGAAAGCCCGCATGGATCGCTCATCTTATATGGAAGCACGTCTGGGCGCCTTCGATAACAGCGAGGCACGAGGCCTGCCTGCGCTCGTGATTGGCTACTCGATCCTGAAGCATCTGCACATCTACATCGCGTACAAGGAGCAAAAGCTCTACATCACGCCGGCTACGCCACCTGAAGCAGCACCCAGCGCGGCAAATCCGGCAACGCCCGGGGCTACGGCGGCGACACATTGAACCGCGCTTGACCCCGGCCCGTATTCGCCTCCAGATTGGGGGCAGGCTCGGGAAGGGGAATAAAAATGTCCTTGTTGATTGAATCGTCGCTCTATGCCTTTGGGTTCTACACCGCGCTGAACGCGCTGATCATGCTGGTGCTCGCCATCCTCGTGGTGCGGGCGCGCGTGATCACGAAAACGGGCATCGGCGACGGCGGCATCCCGGAAATGGCCGGGCCGATGCGCGCGCATGGCAACAACACCGAATATGTGCCGATGGGCCTGCTGCTGATGTGGGCGCTGGCGACCCCGCTGGGCGGTTCCATCTGGCTGATCCACGCCGTGGGCGTGCCGCTGACCATTGGCCGCCTGTTGCACGCCATCGGGCTTTCGACCAGCACGGGCACAACGCCGTTCCGCTTCCTGGGCGTTCTGATGACATGGATCGCCTTCATCATCGGCATCGTGGCGGTGCTGTGGCTCATCTTCGTCCCGCAATCGGCCCCCATCCCGCAGTGACGAAGCACGACCCGCAAGCCACACTCGACCGGTTGATCAAGGCGGCGCTGGCGTCCGGCGCCGACGCCGCCGATGCGCTGCTGGTGGAAAGCGTTTCCGCCAGCGTCTCCTATCGCATGGGCAAGCTCGAAGATGTCGAGCGGGCCGAATCCGCCGATCTGGGCCTGCGTGTGTTTGTGGGCCAGCGCGTGGCGTTTGTCTCTTCCACCGATTTCACGCCCACCGCGCTGGACGATCTCGTGCCGCGCGCCATTGCGATGGCCAAGCTCGCGCCGGAGGACAAATATGCCGGCCTCGCACCGCGCGAATTGCTGGCGCGCGAAATTCCGTTCCTCGATACCGAGGATGCGGGCGAGCCGTCCGCCGAAACGCTTATCGCCTGGGCACGCGATGTGGAGGGCGCGGCGCTGGCCGTTCCCGGCGTCACCAATTCGGAAGGCGGCGGGGCCAGCTTCGGGCGTAGCGCAATTGCGCTGGCCACCAGTGAAGGTTTCACGGGCCGTTATGCAGGCACCAGCCTCGGCATGGGCGTCGCCGTGCTGGCCGGCGAAGGCACCGGCATGGAGCGCGATTATGAAAGCGCCAGCGCCCGCCATGTCAGCGATCTGGAAGGGGCGGAGGCCGTCGGCAAACGCGCGGGCGAGCGCGCGGTGCAACGCCTCAATCCCCGCAAGGTGAAATCGCAGGCCGTGCTGGTGCTGTTCGATCCGCGCGTGTCGGCGGGGCTGGTCGGCCATTTCGCGGGCGCGATTTCCGGCGCCTCCATCGCGCGCGGCGTGAGCTTCCTAAAGGACCGCATGGGCGAACAGGTTTTCGCGCCCGGCATTTCCATCATCGACGATCCGCATCGGTTGCGGGGCCTGCGCTCCAAGCCGTTCGATGGCGAAGGCGTGCGCAATAGGCGTCAGGCGCTGGTGGAAAACGGCGTGCTGAAAACCTGGCTGCTCGATTGCGCCAGCGCCAAACAGCTCGGCCTCACCACCACGGGCCACGCGGCGCGCGGCACCGGCGGGCCGCCCTCGCCTTCGCCCACCAATCTCTACATGGAGCCGGGGGCGCTTTCGCCGGACGCCCTCATGGAAGATGTGAAGGACGGCTTCTATGTCACGGAATTGATGGGCATGGGCGTCAATGGCGTCACCGGCGACTACAGCCGCGGGGCAACAGGCTTCTGGATCGAGAATGGCAGAATCGCATATCCCGTTTCCGAAGTGACCATTGCCGGAAACCTGAAGGAGATGTTTCGCGCGGCGACGCCCGCCAACGATCTCGTTTTCCGTTACGGCACCAACGCGCCGACCATTCGCATCGACGGGATGACGGTGGCCGGAGCCTAAGAGGGTTTCGTGACCGATCATGCCCCCAAGCAATTGCTGCACCTCGTCTTCGGCGGTGAGCTGACCTCCACCGACAGTTACGAGTTCAAGGATCTGAACAAGCTCGACATCGTGGGCATGTTTCCCAATTACCGCGAGGCCTATGCGGCCTGGCGCGGGGCGGCGCAGAGCACGGTGGACAACGCCCAGATGCGCTATTTTGTCGTCCATATCCACCGGCTGATGGAGCCCGACGCGGGCGACCACCACTGAACCTGCGACCGCTCGCCTCGCTCCGCCGCCGCGCCCCGTGCTAGACCGTTCGCCCATGAACACAGGCATCGACGCCCAGCCCGCGCCGCTTGCGCCGGCAGCGATCGTACACCGCCTCTTTCGCCGTTATGTGCGCGAGCAATGGCGGACGCTGGCGCTGGCCGTGTTCGCCATGATCCTGACGGCGGCGATGACGGGCGCGCTGTCCTGGCTGCTGGATCCGGCCATCAAGATGATCTTCCTCGAGAAACGGCCCGACATGCTGGTGATTATTCCGCTGGCGGTGCTGGGCGTGATCGTGGTGCGCGCGGCCATGACCTTCGTGCAGACGACGCTGATTTATTCCATGGGCGAGCGCGTGGTGGCGCAGGTGCAGACGGAGATGTTCGACGCGCTGGTGCGGCGCGACCTCGCCTCGCTCAATGCGGTGCATTCCGCACAGCTTGTTTCCACCTTCATCTACGACACGACGCTGATGCGTGACGCCATCGCGCGCGGCATTGCAGGCATCGGCGTGGAACTGCTGTCGCTGGTCGCGCTGACGGGCGTGATGCTCTATCAGGACTGGCGGCTGGCCGCGATTGCGATTGTCGTGCTGCCGCCCGTGGCATTGGTTACGCAGACGATTGGGGCGGCGCTGCGGCGTGCGTCGTCGCGCGGCATGGAGGAGACCGCCGAGCTTTCCACCGTGCTGACCGAGGCATTGGACGGACGGCGCATCGTGAAAGCCTACGGACTTGAAGCGCATGTTTCCGAACGCGCCCATGCCCGCGTGGGCCAGCGGCTGAAATATCTGTTGCGCGTGGTGCGCACATGGTCCGCCGCCGTGCCCGCGAGCGATCTGTTTGCGGGTGCGGTGATTGCCGCCACGATTTACTACGCAGGCCTGCAGGCCATGCACAACCAAATCGGCATCAATCATTTTGCGTCGTTTCTGGCGGCGTTGCTGCTGGCGCTTCAACCCGTGCGCAATCTCACGCAATTATGGGCGACGGCGTCGTCGGGCATTTCGGCAGCCGACCGTATTTTCGCGATCATCGACGACACACCGAAAATCGCAGACCGCGCGGGGGCGGCACCGTTGCGCGTGACGACGGGTGCGGTGAAGTTCAACAATGCGGTGTTCGCCTATCGCGGCGCATCGGCGCAAGCGCTGGACGGCATCACACTCGACATCGCGCCGGGCAAGAAAGTCGCGCTTGTGGGACCGTCGGGTGCTGGCAAATCCACCGTGTTCAATCTGCTGCTGCGTTTCTACGAACCGGATTCCGGCAGCATTGAAATCGACGGACAGGATATTTCCCGCGTGACGCTGGAATCGTTGCGCGCGTCCATCGCATTGGTGACGCAGGAACCGATGCTGTTCGATGAAACCGTCGCGGACAATATCGCGCTCGGCCGTCGCGCCGCGACGCGCGCCGAAATTGAGGATGCCGCGCGCGCTGCAGCCGCACACACCTTCATCATCGAATTGCCGAACGGTTACGACACGCGCGTGGGCGAAGGCGGTCTGAAACTTTCCGGTGGGCAACGCCAGCGCATCGCCATTGCGCGCGCGATGCTGCGCAATGCGCCGATTCTGTTGCTGGACGAAGCGACCTCTTCACTCGACAGCGAAAGTGAACGTCAGGTGCAGGAGGCGCTCGACGTTCTGATGAAAGGGCGCACCACCATCGTCATCGCCCATCGCCTCACCACCGTGCTCGACGCCGACCGCATCTATGTGATGGATGCGGGCCGCGTGGTGGAATCCGGCACACATGCCGAACTGATGGCGCAATTGGGGCTGTACGCGCGGCTTTATCAGCACAATCTCGACGCCGAGATAGAGGCCGTGTGATGGAACGCACACCACTTGGTCTTCGCGCCTACCGTTCCGCCACAACCGCGCTCACACCCATAGCGCGATTGATGCTGCGGCAGCGCGCCGTGCGCGGCAAGGAAGATCGCGCGCGATTGCAGGAGCGGCTTGGTTTTGCGAGCGCGCCGCGCCCCAACGGCACGCTGATCTGGATTCACGGCGCAAGCGTGGGCGAAAGCCTCGCCGCATTGCCGCTGCTCGATGCGTTGCTGAAAGACGGCCGCCACGCGCTTGTGACAAGCGGCACGGTGACGAGCGCGCAATTGATGGCGGAGCGCCTGCCGCCCGGCGCAATCCACCAATTCGCACCCATCGACACGCAAGCCGCAGTAGCGCGGTTCCTCAATCACTGGAAGCCGGATGTGGGATTGTTCATCGATTCCGATCTGTGGCCAAACCTCATCCTCGGTGCGAAGGCGCGCGGCGTGAAGCTTGGCCTTGTGAATGCCCGCATGTCGGCGCGTTCCGCGGAGGGCTGGCGTTATGCGCCCGCAACTGTTGCTGCATTGCTACGGGCCTTCGATGCGTGTCTGGCGATAGACGAAGAAGTGGCAGCACGTTTTCGCGCGCTGGGTGCCCTTGATGTGCGCGTGACGGGAAGCCTGAAATCGGATGCGCCGCCGCTGCCCGCCGATCCGGCCAAACTCGACGTGCTGAAAATGGCCATCGGTTCGCGGCCGGTCTTCCTCGCCGCCAGCACGCATCCCGGCGAAGACGAAACGCTGCTGCCCGCGCATGACGCGATAAGGCAGACGCATCCCGATCTGCTCACCATCATCGTGCCGCGCCATCCCGAACGCGGTGCGGAAATCGCGATGCTGTGCGGCACGCGCACGGTGCGGCGGCGCAGCGACAACGCCCTGCCCTCGCGCGACACGTCCATCTATGTCGCCGACACGATGGGCGAGCTGGGATTGTTCTATCGTGTCGCGCCATTTGCGTTCATGGGCGGAAGCCTGATTCAGCACGGCGGGCAAAACCCGTTGGAACCGGCGCGGCTGCATTGCGCGGTGATCGCAGGCCCGCACACGAGCAATTTCGTGGAAGCCTATGACGCGATCTTCTCCGCGCAGGAATGTGGCCGCGTCGCCACCAGCGGCGACATCGCGGCGTTCGCCAATCGCCTATTCGCAAATCCGAATGAAGCGCGCGCGCTGGGTGAGGCGGCGTTTCGTGGTGCGGATAAATTGGGCGGCGCGGTCGGCAAGACGGCTGAATTTGTCGAGACAATGCTGGCGGGCCATGCGCGCGCCTGAATTCTGGCGGCGCGACGACGCAGCCGCGCGATTGCTGCGCGCGGCAATGGGACCGTTTTCATGGGCTTATGGCGCAAGCGTGGCATGGAAAGCGCGTCATGCCCTGCCCTATCGCGCAAAGGCGAAAGTCATCTGCGTCGGCAATCTCACGGTCGGCGGCACGGGCAAAACGCCAATCGCCATCGCGATTGCGCAGGCGTTGATCGCGCGCGGAAACAAGCCTGCTTTCGTTTCACGCGGCTATGGCGGCAAGCAACGCGGGCCGCTGGAGGTCAATCCGTACAAGGACCGCGCCGCCGATGTGGGCGACGAACCATTGCTGCTGGCGCTGACCGCGCCCACCTTCATCGCGCGCGACCGTGCAGCGGCAGCCACGCTTGCCGAGCAAAACGCGGATGTCATCGTCATGGATGACGGCCATCAGAATTTCTCGCTGGAGAAAGATCTGTCGCTCGTCGTTGTCGATGGCGAAGAGGGTTTCGGCAACGGATGCATGTTGCCTGCGGGGCCGTTGCGCGAACCCATTGCGCAAGGCCTTTCGCGCGCCGATGCGGTGATCGTGCTTGGCGATGGCACGCCGGACCTGTCCAAATTCAACGGTCCGGTTTTGCGTGCCCGTTTGCGCGCCACCGCCATTCCACAAGTCAACGGCAAGGTCGTGGCGTTTGCCGGCATCGGGCGGCCGGAAAAATTCTTCGCCTCGTTGCGCGCATTCGGCGCGGAGATTGTGGATGCGCGCGCCTATCCCGATCACAATTCCTACACCGCCGCCGAGATCGCGCGGCTGAAGGCGCGGGCGCGCGACGCGGGTGCGGCGCTCATTACAACCGAGAAAGATTACGTGCGGCTGACGGACGCGGAGCGTGTGGGCATCGCCTTTCTGCCCGTGCATGCCACGTTCGACGACCCAGCCGCGCTGGAGCATCTGCTTGACACGCTGGGGCACGCAGTTTAGCGCGGGACCATGAGTAAAGCGGACGCGCAAGTCCTGCCGCTTTCCAGCCGCCTGCGTTATGGGCTGGAAGCCGCCGGTTTCTTTTTCCTGATCGGTTTTTTTCGCGTGCTGGGAATCGACGGCGCTTCGGCGGTGGGCGGATTCCTGGGGCGCGAAATTCTTTATCGCACATCGCTCAGCGTGCGCGCGCGCGACAATTTGCGTGCGGCGTATCCCGAAAAATCCGATGCGGAAATCGAAACCATTCTGCGCGAGATGTGGGACAATCTCGGCCGCACCGTCGGCGAATATGCGCATCTCGAAAAGATTACGCTGCACGGGCCGAACCCGCGCATCCAGCTTGTCGGCGTAGAGATCGGCGATGCCGCAATGGCGAGCGGCAAAGGCGTCATGTTCATCTCCGGCCATTTCGCCAATTGGGAGACGATGCCCTTCGCCGCCCATCAGCACGGTTATGAAAGCGGCGAGGTCTATCGCCCCGTGAACAATCCGTATGTCGGCAACTGGATCGTGAAGCAGCGCATCAAATGCGGGCCGAAGGAGCAGATTTCCAAAGGCGCGCAGGGCGTGAAGAGGATTTTCACATTCCTGCGGCGCGGCAAGGCGATTTTGCTTCTGGTGGATCAGAAGACGAATGAAGGCGTGCCCGCGCCATTCTTCGGCCGCGAAGCCATGACGACGCCTGCGCCTGCTGCGTTGCATTTGAAGTTGGGGGCGATCTTGCTGCCCGCTTCCAACGAACGCGTGGGTGGGGCGCGTTTCCGCATGACGATTCATCCGCCCGTCGAATTCGAACCGACCGGCAATCACGACCGCGATGTGCTGGCATTGACCGTGAAAATCAACGCAGCCATCGAAGAATGCGTGCGCGCGCGGCCTTCGCAATGGCTGTGGCTGCATCGCCGCTGGCCGCAGGCGAAGGACAAACCCACGGGCCGCCGCTCGAAAATCGCCGATCAGGATTTGGACGGCGCGAGCGTTGCGGTCGAAAGTGAAGGGTCGAGCTTCACCTGAAACCAGTTGAGGCCCCAATGCAAATGGGGGCCAGTTGCGCGGCCCGTTTTGCCGACCGCGCCGATCTGCTGGCCGCGCGTGACCGTGTCACCCGCTTTCACGAGCCGTTTGCTCTGATGCAGATAACAGGTGAACACGCCGCGCCCGTGATCCAGAAGCGTGAAACCGCCGTCTAAATAATAATCGTCGGCAATCGCGACGATGGCATTGGCTGGCGCGCGGATGGGCGTGCCTTCGGGCGCTGCGATGTCCACGCCCAGATGCGGCGCCATCGGTTTGCCGTTCAGGATGCGGCGGCTGCCGAAGACGCTGCTGATGATGCCGGTCGTGGGCCAATCGAGGCCGTTCGCAAACCAGTTTTCATCCGTGTCGTGCGTGCGCGCGGCGACGATGAGTTGGTTCTCATGGGCGATGCGCGCCAGCACCTCCGGCGGCGGCGAGACGTATTGCTCCGGCACGCCGGTGATACTCTGCGTTTCGTAAGTGCGCGCGGCGGGTGAAACATCGCGCGTTTCGTTTGTGCCGTCGGCATAGTCCACGCGAATATGCGCTGGCGTCGTGCGGTCAAACGCAAAGCCGAACGCGAAATTTCCGTCCTGAGAAAGATGCACGGCGCTGTCGTCCACCGTGACGCGCGCGGCCGTATCCGTTTTGCCGATGGCAAGGCCGCCCTGCTCCATCGAGCCGCTCAACGCGAGGCGTTGCGCATCGGCGCGGGCGAGGCGCGGCATGGCCGCCAGCGAAAGCGCACCGGCGAGAAATCGCCGGCGAACGATCATGAAGGCGTCTTTCCCGTTTCCTGAAAGCGTTTGTGCGCGATGGCAGGCGAGGCATAGGCCTCCTGCAAATCCACGCTCCAGTAGCGCAGCGCATCTAGCGGAATTTTCGCGGCTGTCACCGCGCATTCCACATAGGAGCCGGGCCGCACGACGCGATATTCGCCGTCGAGATATTCCAGTTGGGCCAGACCCGGCGGGCGCAGCTCGCGTTCCATCTTGTTCATGGCGCTACCCGTAAAAGAAAGCGCGCATCAGAACAAGGTGCCCTGATTACCACCCGGTTTGCCGGATGGTTTGCGGGGGGCGACCGGTTTGGCGCCCGCCACGGCCTCGGCGCTGCCGTCGGCAAAGCTGAGTTCCAGCCGTTCGCCGCTGACGATGGCATGGGCGGCGCGGCGCAAGCCTCCGTCCTCGCCGCGCACCAGCGCAAAGCCGCGCGACAGCACCGCGCGGTAGCTGACACTGTCGAGGATGCGGGCAAGTCCCTCCAGCCGTTTGCGCGCAGCGGCCAGATGCGAGCGGTGCGTTTGCGTGATGCGTTGGCCCAGCACGTTCACGCGCTGCAGCGAGACTTCGACATGGCGTTTGATCGCCTGCGGTCGCAACCGCGATTCCGTTTTCAAGAATTTCACGCGATGCACATGCAGGTTACGGCGCAGTGCATTGCCGAGCCGCTCGCTTGCCACATCGAAACGCTGGCGGGGTGCGGCGAACAACGCTTCGGCGCGCGGCAACGCACGCACAAGTCCGCGCAGATGCGTGCGCCGTTCGGTCATCGCGCGGCTGAATACGTGCATCGTGCGGCGTTGAAATTCCAGAATTTGCCCCAGCAACTCGGCGCGCACGGGCACAGCCATTTCGGCAGCGGCGGTGGGTGTGGGCGCGCGGCAGTCGGCGGCGAAATCGATCAACGTGGTGTCGGTTTCATGGCCCACGGCGGAGATCAGCGGAATGGCGCTTGCCGCCGCCGCGCGCACAACGGCCTCGTCGTTGAACGCCATCAAATCTTCGATGGAACCGCCACCGCGCGCCACGATGAGCAGATCGGGCCGCGTGGACATCGCGTTGAAACCGCGAATGGCGGCAGTGATCTCCGCGGCCGCGCGCTCGCCCTGCACCGCCACTGGCCATAGCAACACGCGGCGCGGGAAGCGATCATTCAGCCGGTGCATGATATCGCGGATCACAGCACCCGTGGGCGATGTGATGACGCCGATGACATCGGGCAGGAAAGGCAGCTTCTTCTTGCGCTCCGCCGCGAACAGGCCCTCGGCAGCGAGGCGCTTCTTGCGCTCCTCCAGCATCGCCATCAGCGCGCCTGCGCCGGCCAACTCGATCTGTTCGACGATGATCTGGTAGCGCGACGAACCGGCGTAAGTGGAAATGCGACCGGTGCAGACGACCTCCAGCCCGGCCTCCGGCCGCAGGCGCAAGGCGCGCGCGGTCTGTTTCCAGATCACGGCGTTCAGCACGGCCTTGTCGTCCTTCAGGTCGAAATAGACATGGCCGGAGGAATGGAATTTCAGACCGGAAATCTCGCCCCGCACGCGGACAAACGGGAAATTGTCCTCGACCGTGCGCTTGAGCGCAGCGGCGATCTCGCTGACGCTGAATTCAGGAAGGTTTGTGGTTTCGGACATGCTCAACCGCGCCCGCGTTCTGACTTATGATCGAACGCGGAATTCCATTCGAGCTTGCTCACCAGCTTTAGCAAAAGCCTCTGCCGTCTGAACCCAATGAACTCTTGCAGGGCTTTCGCGACGACGGCGTTTTCCGTGCGCTCGCCGCTTACTTCCAGCGCGAGCTTTAGTAGCTTTGAATTGATGGAGATATTGGTTGCCATGCGCACCTTTTCACACACAATTCTACACTTTGGCGAGGCCTTGCAATCGGCTTCGGAGGCCCGTAGAGCCGGTAGATCAGCGAGGCTGGCATGAACGTCCTTCTTATTGGTTCCGGCGGCCGGGAGCACGCGCTGGCCTGGGCGCTGGCGGCAAGTCCGCTTGTGACAAGGCTTTATTGCGCGCCGGGCAATGCGGGCATCGCCGGAGTGGCCGAGTGCATCGACATCCAGGTGGGCGACCGGGATAGGCTGGTCGCATTCGCCCGTGCCAACGCCATCGAGTTCGCCGTCATCGGGCCGGAAGTGCCGCTGGTGGCGGGCCTGTGGGACCGTTTCGAGGCGGCGGGCATCAAGGCGCTGGGGCCGAGCAAGAAGGCATCCGTGCTCGAAGGCTCCAAGGGTTTCGTCAAAGACCTGTGCGCCGCGCACAATATTCCGACGGCGCGCTATCACCGCTTTCGCGAGAAGGGCGCGGCCAAGGCGTTCGCGGAGGAATTGGGCTTTCCTGTCGTCATCAAGGAAGACGGCCTAGCCGCAGGCAAAGGCGTGGTGATTTCCGAAACCAAAAACCAGACCGCACGCGCCATCGACATGATGCTCGACGGTCCCAATGCGGAAATCGTTGTGGAGGAATTTCTCGACGGCGAGGAAGCAAGTTTCTTCGTGCTCAGCGACGGCGAAAATATTCTGCCGTTGACGGGCGCGCAGGATCACAAGCGCGTCTATGACGGCGACAAGGGACCGAACACGGGCGGCATGGGTGCCTACTCGCCCGCGCCTGTGATGACGCCGGCGGTGACGGAAAAAACCATCGAGAAAATCATCAAGCCCACGATCGCGGCGATGGCGATGCGCGGCACGCCTTACATGGGTGTGCTGTTCGCAGGCCTGATGATCAAGGACGGCGAGCCGAAACTCATCGAATATAATTGCCGCTTCGGCGATCCGGAATGTCAGGTGCTGATGATTCGGCTGAAATCCGATCTGCTGACCGCGCTCATCGCCGCGCGCGACAAGCAGCTTGCGCATGTCGATCTGCGCTGGAGCGATGATGCGGCGTTGACCGTGGTGATGGCGGCGAAGGGTTATCCGGGCGATTACGCGAAGGGCAGCGAAATTCGTGGAGTTGATGATGCCGCACGCGTCGAAGGCGTGCGCATTTTCCACGCAGGCACGGCGCGGGACGGCGGCAAGCTCATCGCAACCGGCGGGCGCGTGCTCAACATCACAGCCACCGGCAAGAATGTGGCGGAAGCGCAGGCCCGTGCCTATTCCGCCGTGGATTTGATCGACTGGCCGGGCGGTTTCTGCCGCCGCGACATCGGCTGGCGCGCGGTTGCACGCGAGCGCGATGCCGGGTCACAATAAGAAAAAGGAAACGCCATGAGCGACGCTGAAGAAAGCCGCCAGGAAAAATTCTCCGGCACCAAGGACGTGACGGACGCGCATCGTTTCGATGTGAAGATATTGGAGGCCTATCTCGCCGAACGCATCGAGGGGTTCCAGACGCCGCTGGAAGTGCGCCAGTTCAAGGGTGGACAATCCAATCCGACCTATCAGCTGGTGACGCCCAATCGCAAATATGTTTTGCGCCGCAAACCGCCGGGAAAATTGCTGCCGTCCGCGCACGCCGTGGACCGCGAATACAAGATCATTTCCGCGCTGCATCCCACGGGTTTTCCCGTGGCGAAACCCTATCTGCTGTGCGAGGACGAAAGCATCATCGGCACGATGTTCTATGTGATGGATTGCGTCGAGGGACGCATCTATTGGGACGGCCTCCTGCCCGATCTTTCGCCGGCCGAGCGCACCGCGACCTATGACGCGATGAATGAGACCATCGCGGAGCTTCACAATATCGATTACGAGAAAATCGGTCTTGGCGATTACGGCAAGCCGGGTAACTACATCACGCGCCAGATTTCACGCTGGACGAAACAATATCAGATGTCGGAAACCGAAACGGTTCCGGCGATGAACAAGCTCATCGAATGGCTGCCCGCGCATGTGCCGCCCGATGAGCGCAGTTCCATCGTGCATGGCGATTATCGCCTCGACAACATGATCCTGCATCCGACGGAGCCGCGCGTGATCGCGGTGCTGGACTGGGAGCTTTCGACCATCGGCGATCCCTTGGCGGATTTCACATATCATCTCATGCAATGGCAGATGCCGGGCGGGGCCGCGAACGCCTCGTCGCTGCTGGGCGCGGATCTCGAAGCGCTTGGGATTCCCACGATGGACGAATATGTGGCGATGTATTGCCGCCGCACGGGCCGCGCGACGACGCCCAACATGGATTACTACGCGGCGTATAATTTTTTCCGCCTTGCCGGAATTCTGCAGGGCATTGTCGGGCGCGTGCGCGACGGAACGGCGGCCAACGCCAACGCCGCGCAAAATGCCGCTGCCGTCGGCCCGCTCGCCGGAATCGGCTGGTATTTCGCGCAACGCGCCGGTGCGACGGGATAAGTTCCCGCAATCCGTGTACGGATTAACCCGCTGTTAAGCCTGTTTGCGCGCCGTTAGGCGATTTGCGAAAGCGTTGCTTAACGAGGCGCCGGTAATCTCTCCGTCAGCGGCCGGGAAAGCACCTGACGGAAAGACATGTCTGTTCACAAGAATCTTACAACAAAACACATCAATGACATGGAAGCCGAGTTGCGGCAGGACCGCGCGCAATTCGCGCTGGCGGAACGCGCGGCGCGTTTCGGTTACTGGCGTTACGATCTGAAAACGAAAACTTCGCGCTGGTCGCCGGGAATGTTCGCATTGCTGGGGCTGGATGCCGCCATCAATATCGCCGACGGCGAATGGCTGATGAGCCAGGTGATCCCCGAAGATCGCCATATGGTGGACGATTCGCTCAAACACGCCGTCATATACAAAGCGCCGTTTTACTATCGCACACACTCGATCGATCCGAATGCGGCCGCACCCATCGTGGACACGCATGGCGAAGTGGAGCTGAACGAAGACGGCGAAGTCGTGGCGTTGCTGGGCGTCTGCCAGGATGTGACGCAAAAGGTGATCGCGGAAAAAGAACGCGAAATCGCCGAGCGCATGTATCGCATGATGGCGGAGGAATCCTCCGACATCATCACGCTCAACACGCCGGACGGCAAAGGCCTGTTCGCGTCGAATGCGCTGCAGCGCGTGCTGGGGCGCAGCATGGCGGAAATCGAAGGCGGCCGGTTCATGCGCTATGTGCATCCGGACGACCGCAGCGAGGCGCGCCGCATTACCATACCGCCCGTGAAAGGCCAGACCATCACGGCCACCTATCGCGTGAAACATTCCGATGGGCATTATGTATGGCTCGAAGTCACCACGCGCGGCGTTTTCGACGAGGTGACGAACGTCTGCCAGCACGTCATCGGGGCCGCGCGCGATATCACCATCCGCAAGGAACAGGAACTGGCGATGCGTGCGGCACGCGAGCACGCGGAAGCCGCCAATATGGCGAAATCCTCATTCCTCGCCAATATGAGCCACGAATTGCGCACGCCGCTGAACGCCATCATCGGCTTCGCGGATATCATGTGCCAGACCATGTTCGGGCCGCTGGGCAACGCGCGCTACGACGAATACGCCATACTCATCCACGATTCCGGACAGCTGCTGCTCGATCTCATCTCCGACATGCTCGACATGGCGAAGATCGAAGCGGGCAAGCTGGAACTGCATTACGAGCGCGTCGATCTTCCCGGCACCATCGAGGATTGCGTGCGGCTGTTGCACGAACGCGCCGACAATGGTGGCATTGAAATCACCGTCAACCAGCCCCATACCAGTCCGACGCTCGTGGCGGACCGCCGCGCCGTCAAGCAGGTGCTGCTGAACCTTTTCACCAACGCGGTGAAATTCACCATGGCGGGCGGGCACGTCTATATCACCGTCACGCAGACCGACAATCGCGTGAAGATCGCCGTGCGCGACGATGGCGTGGGCATTCCCGCCGCCGACCTGCCGCGGCTGGGCCGGCCGTTCGAGCAGGTTTGCGCCGATCCCATGCTCGCCAAGGGCGGCACGGGGCTTGGGCTTGCCCTCGTGCGCGCGCTTGTCGTCAAGCATGGCGGCACGCTGAAGATCGACAGCGAGGAAGGCATCGGCACCGAAGTAACCGTCGAACTTCCGCTTCAGCCGAGCGTCAACGCCGCCGTCGCGGCTTAATTATTCCGCCGCTGCCGCGCGATTGGGGCGCGGAATGTATTTGCCGTATTCGAGACGCGCGATGGTGCGGTTGTGCACTTCGTCGGGTCCGTCAGCCAGACGCAACGTGCGCAGGCTTGCGTATGCACGCGCCAGACCGGAATCGGTTGTGACACCCGCCCCGCCCCACGCCTGAATCGCATCGTCCACGACCTGCAACGCCATGCGGGGCGCTGCCACTTTGATCATCGCGATTTCCGTGCGCGCGACCTTGTTGCCCACCTTGTCCATCATGTCGGCGGCTTTCAGCGTCAGCAGACGGCACATATCGATATTGATGCGCGCTTCGGCGACGCGCTGTTCCCAGATCGAATGCTGCGCGATGCGCTTGCCGAACGCTTCGCGCGTGAGCAGGCGCTTCACCATCGATTCCAGCGCGCGTTCGGCAGCCCCAATCGCCCGCATGCAATGATGAATGCGGCCCGGCCCAAGGCGGCCTTGCGCGATTTCAAACCCGCGCCCTTCGCCGAGGATGAGATTTTCCACCGGCACCGTCACATTCTCGAACAGCACTTCGCCATGGCCGTGCGGCGCATCGTCGAAACCGAACACCGGCAACATGCGCACGATTTTCACGCCGGGGCGATCCATTTCGACAAATATCTGCGATTGCTGGCTGTGCTTGTCGCCTTCGAAATTCGTCTTGCCCATGACGATCATGATCTTGCAGCGCGGATCGCCCACGCCCGACGACCACCATTTGCGGCCGTTGATGACGTAATTGTCGCCCTTGCGTTCGATGCGCGTGGAGATGTTCGTGGCATCGGACGACGCAACATCCGGCTCGGTCATAATAAACGCCGAACGGATTTCACCCGCCAGCAACGGCTTCAGCCATTTGTCCTGCTGCCACGGGCTGCCGTAACGCTCCAGCACTTCCATGTTGCCGGTGTCGGGCGCGGAACAGTTGAATACTTCCGACGCAAAGCCGACCTTGCCCATCATTTCAGCCAGCGGCGCGTAATCGAGATTGGTCAGCCCCGCGCCATTCTCGCTTTCGTTGAGAAACAGATTCCACAGGCCCTGCTTCTTCGCCTTGGCCTTCAGTTCCTCCACAACCGGCACGACGATCCACGGATTGCCCTTCTTGCGGGCCTCATCCATCTGCGCGGTGTAAACCTCTTCCGCCGGATAGACATGCGCATCCATGAAATCGCCGATGCGTTTCATCCATTCCCGCTGGCGCGGCGAATAATCGAAATCCATGAGTTCCTCCGAAATTTTGGGATAGCGAAGGGGTGAGCTTACTCCCCGCTTTCCGGCCCCACTAGCCCCGGCGTTTGACAGCGGCGCGCACTCGCGGCAAGCAACGACGATGCTGCTTTGGGCGGGGCTTGGCCTGATCCTGGCCGGAATTGCGTGTCTGGG
>DATCEI010000094.1:0-4247 GCA_036510185.1 Rhizomicrobium sp.
GATGGGTGGCCGGGTCAAGCCCGGCCATGACGGTTTTTTTTAAATCTGAAAATCCGGGTTCGTCTCTTCGATGACCTGGTTCATTTCCTGAGACGGATTTTTCGCGCCCGCGCAGCCGGTGAGTTTTGCGGGCACGCCGACGGCCGTGCATCCCGGCGGCACATTCTTCAGCACCACCGAACCCGCGCCGACGCGCGAATATTCGCCGATCTCGATATTGCCCAAAATCTTCGCGCCCATCGAAAGCAGCACGCCGCGGCGCACTTTGGGATGGCGGTCGCCCTGTTCCTTGCCCGTGCCGCCCAGCGTCACGCCATGCAGCATCGACACGTCGTCTTCCACCACGGCGGTTTCGCCGATCACCACGCCGGTTGCGTGATCGATCATGATGCCGCGGCCCAAACGCGCCGCCGGATGAATATCCACGTTGAACACTTCCGATACGCGGCTCTGGAAGAACAGCGCCATGCCCTCGCGCCGCTGCGCCCACAGCCAATGCGCGATGCGATAAGATTGCAGCGCATGAAAACCTTTGTAGAAAAGAAACGCCTCCGCATGCGAATGGCACGCCGGATCGCGCTCGAACACCGCTGACAAATCCGCACGCGCCGCTGCCGCAATGTCCGGATCCGCGCTCAGCGCCTCATCGAAAATCTCGCGGGTCTGCATCGGGCTTAAATCCTCGCCGCCGATTTTCTTGGCGAGGTGATAGGACAGCGCGTCCTCGAAACGGGCGTGCTTCAGAATCGTGGCATGAACGAAACTCGCCAGCGCCGGCTCGCGCTCGGCCAGCGTTTCGGCCTGATCGCGCAACGCCGACCAGACGGGATCGCAGGTCGCAAGCTTTTCCTGAATTTTGGCCATGGCGCGTTCCTCTTTGTCTATTCTAGCGCGGGAAAATGAATTTTCCTAACAACGTCAAGGGCTAGAAATCGTTTCCTCATGCGCCCGGCCCTCGCCACGGCGCGTTGAACACCTTAGATAGTGTGCCCCATCCGTTCTGCAAGGAGTTCCTTTGAGTGAAATATTGAATAGCCCCGCGCCCGATGCGCTGGGCCTGCTGCTGTCGCGCCGGTCCGGTTCGGCCAAGGCGATGATTGGGCCGGGGCCGAACGACGACGAACTGCGCACGATCCTGCGGGCGGCCACACGCGTGCCCGATCACGGCAAGCTATTTCCGTGGCGCTTCATTATTTTCGAGGGCGAGGCGCGCGCGCGCATGGGCGAGACGATCGCGGCCTGCTTGCGCGAGTCCGATCCGTCGATAAGCCCCGAACGGCTGGAGATCGAACGCGCCCGCTTCCTGCGCGCGCCCGTCATTGTGGGCGTGGTCAGCCGCGTGAAATCCGGCATTCCGATTCCGGAATGGGAACAGCAATTGTCGGCGGGCGCGGTGTGCCAGACCATGCTCATCGCCGCGACCGCGATGGGCTTCGTGGCGAACTGGATCACCGAATGGTGCGCGTATGACTCGCGTGTGGGCGAGCGATTGGGCCTCGATGTCGGCGAACGCATCGCGGGGTTTGTTTACATCGGCAAGCCGTCCGTGCCGCTGGAAGAACGTGTGCGGCCGGAGTTGGAGAAGCTGGTGAGCTGGTTTTGAGAAGGCGTGGCTACACGCCATAAACCTCGGTGTCATGGCCCGCCGGAGTGCGGGCCACCCAGTTGAAATCTGCGCATTACTACGAAAATTAAACTGAGAAAATTCTTCGATATTTAGTTTATGTCACCTGGGTGGCCCGCACTCCGGCGGGCCATGACAATTGGGTGTGTGTCGTCACGTTACGGAATTCCGATCAGCTTGTGCGTCTGCAAACTCAGCCGCCATTGCGGATGTGAAAGACAATATTGGATCGCGGCTTGTGTGTTCGCTTCGCGCGAAGGCCCATCCATCGGCTGAAGGAAGAAGTTCTCGAATGACAATGATGCAAACCGTTCTGGCATCGCGTCCGCCTGCGGATAGACGAGTTTCAATTCACTGCCGCGTGTCTGTTTCAGTTCCGCATTTGATTTCGGGCTGACGCATATCCAGTCGATGCCTTGCGGCGCTTCGATGGTGCCGTTGGTTTCGATGGCGATTTCGAATCCGCGCGTATGCAATGCATCGATCAACGCTTCATCTATTTGCAACAACGGTTCTCCGCCCGTGCAAACAACATATCGACCCCCTCGCCCCCGGAATCGGGGGAGAGGGTCGGGGTGAGGGGGTGCCGAAACCTGAGCAGACTTCGCCCCCTCACCCTTGCCCTCTCCCCCCATGGGGGAGAGGGAATGCCAGCAGCGAGTTACAGCGTCGGCCAACGCATCTGCATCCACGAATTTCCCACCACCCGGTCCATCGATGCCGACAAAATCCGTGTCGCAGAATTTGCAGACGGCATCGGCGCGGTCGCGTTCCAATCCGCTCCACAGATTGCATCCGGCAAAGCGCAAAAACACCGCCGCGCGGCCTGTTTGCGCGCCCTCGCCTTGCAACGTGAAATAGATTTCTTTGACTTGATAGCTCATGGATGCGTGTAGCGTTGCCAACCGCGCGCGCGCAAATCACAGGCCGGACACATTCCGCAACCGAAACCCCAATTATGGCGATGCGTTCGGTCGCCTTCGTAACAGGTGATGGTTTCGTCGATAATAATCTTCTCAAGCGCCTCGCCGCCCAGATCATGCGCCAGTTTCCACGTCGCGGCTTTGTCGAGCCACATCAGCGGCGTGTGAATCGTGAAGCGCCCTTCCATGCCGAGATTGAGCGCCGTCTCAACCGCCTTGATCGTTTCATTGCGGCAATCGGGATAGCCGGAGAAATCCGTTTCGCACATGCCGCCGACGAGGTTCGTGATCCCGCGCCGATAAGCCAGCGCCGCCGCTGTCGCAAGAAATAGGATGTTGCGCCCAGGTACGAAGCTTGTCGGCAAACCGTTCGCGCCTATTTCGATCTTGCGGTCTTCGGTTAGCGCACTGCCACCGATTTCCTTTAACACGTCGAGCGCAAGCACATGATCATCGCCGATGCGCGGCGCCCATTGTGGAAAGCGTTCGCGGACCGCCGCGAGAATAGGCGGTCGCGCCTCGAGTTCGACGGCGTGACGCTGGCCATAGGCAAAGCCTACCGTTTCTACATGCGCGAAACGGTCAAGCGCCCACGCCAGACAGGTCGTCGAATCCTGTCCGCCGGAAAACAGCACCAGTGCCTTGTCGTATGCCATGAAGGAACTTAAAACGCTTTTCATTGAACAAACACAATCCTTTTCGTCATCACCCGGCTTGTCCGGGTGATCCAATTTTTTGAAGAAGGAAATTGGATTGCCCGGATCCTTCGCGAAAAGCTCAGGACCGGGCAATGACGGAATAAGGGGAGAAATCGAAACCAATCGGCCAACAAAATCAGCCCGCGAGCGAAAGCTCCCGCGGCTTCACGCGCGAGTGCGGCAGGGTCACGAACACCCGCGTGCCCTTGCCTTCCGCGCTTTCGATGCGCAAGCCGCCGCCATGCAGCGACACCAGCGAATGGGCGATGGGAAGGCCCAGACCAGCGCCCTCAAACCGCCGCGCCAGCGAATTATCCAGCTGCCGGAACGGCTCCATCGCATGCGCAATCGTCTGTGGCGACATGCCGATGCCCGTGTCCGCGACCTCGAAACACAATCCGCCATCGGCCTGCATGAAAGCGGACACCGAAACGCGGCCCTCTTCCGGCGTGAATTTCAGCGCGTTGGAAACCAGATGCGTCAGCGCCAGCCGGAAACGGTTTGGGTCCACATCGATGGAAGGCAGATTGGGCGCAATCTTCAACGACACGTCGCGGAAATCGCCCGTGATGCTCTGCGCCTGCCGCACCGTATCTTCCACCACCGCGCGCACGCCGGTGAGCCGCGAGGCCAGCGTAATCGCGCCGCCCTGCAGCCGCGCGATTTCCAATATGTCGTTGATAATGACATGCAGCCGCGTGCCGCTGATGTAGATGTCTTCGGCATATTCGCGATAATTGGGCTGGCCCAGCGGCCCGAACACTTCTTCCTTCATCATCTCGGAGAAACCGAGAATGGCGTTGAGCGGTGTTTTCAATTCGTGGCTCATGGCGGCGAGAAACGCGCTTTTGGAGCGGCTGGCTTCCTCCGCCTCTTCCAGCGCCTTGCGCAGACGATGCTGGCCTTCGATTTTGGCCGTCACGTCTTCGACCGTGCCTTCGTAGAAAAGCACTTCGCCCTGCCAGTTGCGCACGGCGCGCGCATTTTCCGAAATCCAGATGA
>DATCEI010000095.1:0-2080 GCA_036510185.1 Rhizomicrobium sp.
AGTTGGAGCGAATCGGGCACGCGTTGCTCGGTTTAGCCGACATGTTCGAGCTCTTGGTGGAATGGCTCCGCGGCCACGCAACAAAGCTATTCGCCGCCGCCACTCAAACCTCACACAACACGAAAGGCTGAAAGTCATGAACAAGCTTGTCAATCTCGCCGGGTCATCCACGACGATTCAACCATCCGATCGCCTGCCCATCGCATTGCGCGCCTACGTGCCGCCGCCTCCGGCGAAACCGAGTGCCCATCCACCACGCAAAACGCGATCGAACAGGCCCACGCCCCCTTCTGACTGGACGCTCGCCTTCGACACCGAGACGACAGTGGACGCAGCGCAGCGTCTACGTGTCGGCGCATATCAGTTCCGCAAAGCGGACGAACTCGATGAGGCTGGCCTCTTCTATGACCCAGCCGTCATCAGCGAGGACGAACTCGTCTTGCTTCAACAGGTCTGCCGCGAGCGTGGGCACGTGCTGCGGACCGTTGTACAATTTATCGACGAGGTGTTGTTCGCTCGGGCCTATGATCTTCGCGCATCGATTGTCGGTTTCAATCTGCCGTTCGATATTTCGCGATTGGCGTTCAGACACGGCTCCGCTCGCGGCAAAGCGATGCGAGGCGGATTCACGTTTAAGCTTTCGCAGCTCTGGTGGCGGCCTTCTATCCAAGTCCGCCATCTTAGCAGGGTAATCGGGTGAAGAGATCCGTGACAAACGCCTGAAACGCTGAATCTGTTGTGATCCACTGAGTCGCAGGTGGAGGACGATGATGGATTCCGACGGGGCAGGGTTTGCAGAGATTGCGGAGACGACGAGTTTTCTTCACTATTTCATAGGGTTGCCGGACCATCGTCAGGCTGGAAAGGTGGATTATCCTCTGCCGGAAGTCTTGCTCCTGATCCTTCTGGCGGTTCTTGCGGGGGCGGAGGCGTTCACCGACATCGCGCGGTTTGGCGAGCGCAAGATCGAACTGTTGCGACGGTTTCGGCCCTATGTGAACGGCACGCCCTCGCATGATCATCTTGGCGATATCTTTGCCACGCTCGACGCCCGCGCCTTTCAGCTTTGCTTCGTGGCCTGGGTCGCCGCGCTGACCAACACGCCCGCTGAGATCATCGCGATCGATGGCAAGACCTCACGGCGCTCGTATCAGACGAAGGGCTCGAAAGAGGCGGTCCACATGGTCTCTGCCTTCGCGGCCCGGCAACGCATCGTGCTCGGCCAGGTCAAGGTGAGCGAGAAGTCGAACGAGATCGTCGCGATCCCGGCGCTGCTCAACATGATGTCGATCGAAGGCGCGGTGGTGACGATCGATGCGATGGGCTGCCAGCGCGACATCGCCAGCAAGATCATCGAGAAAAAGGCCGAATACATTGTCGCGCTGAAAGGCAATCAGGGAACCCTGCGCGAGGATGTCGCGGTCTTCGTCGACGAGCAGAAGGCCATGAAATACAAGGACACCACGATCAGTACGCACGAAACGGTCGACGCCGATCACGGCCGTATCGAGACCCGGAACTACACGGTGATCCACGATGTCGACTGGTTGCAGGCGCGCCACCAATGGCCGGGCCTGAACGCCGTCGTCGTGCTCGAAAGCCGGCGCGAAATCAACGGCAAGATCACCAGCGAAACGCGCTTCTACATCACATCGCTAGGACTGTCGGCCGCCGCCGTCGGCCCGATGATCCGTGCCCACTGGGCCATCGAGAACTCCTTGCACTGGGTCATGGACATGGTCTTCCGCGACGACGAATGCCGCGTCAGAACCGACAACGCCCCAGCCAATTTCGCCATCTGCCGGCACATCGCCTACAACCTCACCCGAAAGGCCTCGGGCAAGGATTCCATCCGCCTCCGTAGAAAAACCGCAGGATGGGACGACGAGTACCTCGCCAGTCTCATCGCCGCGTGATTTCCTTCACCCGATTCCCCTGGCCATCTTAGTGCTCGCGCCGCGCTAATCCAGTTCACGCATCCACAGAAGCGGCGAGACCCTCGTGGACAGCGCAAGCGAAAAATTGCCCCCGGCAATCGGCGCGGCTCATTCATTGATCTGAAGACCATCGGAGCGGCGCT
>DATCEI010000096.1:0-13386 GCA_036510185.1 Rhizomicrobium sp.
ACATCGAGACTTCCGACCGCGCCTTGAGAGGCGGTGAGCACCTGGTCGAGCGTCGCCGTATCGCCCGTCACATTCTGGGCGATCTGTGCCTGCACGGACAGAGTGTGCGAATATGCCGACATCGCGTTTTGCCAACGGTTCTGAGCATCGGATTCAAGCGTGTCCGTCGTCACGTTTGACGGATAATTCTGCGGCCAGAGGCTTGCGAACGTGGTTTGCGAAGGCCCGACCGTAAACGGAATTCCACCTCCGCTGTTCAACAGCGTGCCGACCTGATTGAGATCGGACGTGATGGCGCCCATCGGCGAGGTTCCCAGTGATTGAAGATTCTTCCCCATGTTCTGCAGCATCGCCAATTCATATTGCAGCGACTGGATCTGATTGTTGATCATTTGCAGGTCGTGCGCCGACTGAATGAGGTCTTGTGCGAAATTCGACGGATCGAACACCGTCCATTGCGCGAGAGCCGGTGCGGTAAGGAGTGCTGCGAACGCTGTTGCTGCAAGAAATTTGATGGACCGTTTCATGGCAAATTCTCCTGTGAAGGTGAGAGTTGGTCGAGAAGTGCCGCGGCCCAATCAAGACCGCGGGTAACGAGAAAATATTTCGCGAATGGGCCGCGCGGATGCTCGGCAAGGACGCGGTCGATCATCAAGTGATCGGCAGGTGAGGATGCGCCGCAGAATGCAAGCGCGATCGGACCGAGGCCAAGTTCGAACAGCCGATTTCCCCGGCGCGATTGCAGATAATATTGACGCTTGGGAACAGCGCGCGAAATCAACTCGATCTGACGCTCGTTCAATCCAAACTGCTCATAGGCTTGCGTTGCCTGTGGCTCGATCGCCCGATCGTTCGGAAGAAAAATACGTTGCGGGCAGCTTTCGATAATCGCCGGCGCAATCGACGAATTGGAAATGTCCGCGAGCGATTGCGTTGCGAAGATTACAGAAACATTCTTCTTACGAAGAACCTTCAACCACTCGCGAATGCGCGCCGCGAACAGTGGATTATCGAGATAGACCCAAGCTTCATCAAGGATCAGAAGTGTCGGCCGTCCGGTAAATCGTGCTTCAAGCCGATGAAATAGATATGTCAGCACCGGCAGCACAACGCTTGCCTCGTGCATCAAGCTCTCGGTCTCGAAACACTGAACATCTTTCAGCACCAAACTGTCGTTGGCGGCGTCCAGCAATCTGCCGAATGGCCCTTCGAGCGTGTAGGATAGCAATGCCGAACGAAGAGCGTTCGATTGCAGAATGAGAGACAGCCCGGTCAAGGTGCGTTCGCTCGCCGGCGCTGATGCCACGCTCGTCAACGCCGACCAGACGGCTTCTTTCACCTCTGGCGTAACCGCAACCTTCTCGTGGGCAAGCAGGGTGCCGATCCATTCCGCGGCCCAGCTTCGTTCGGCGGGATCGTCGATCGCGGTCAGCGGCTGGAACGCCAGGGTGCCATCGGACCCAAGTTCATGATGCGCGCCGCCCATTGCCAGTGTGGCCGCGCGTGCTGATCCACCTTTGTCGAAGATATAAATCTGTGATGCCGGATAGCGGCGGAACTGCATCGCCATCAGCGACAGCAGAACCGATTTGCCGGCGCCGGTCGGCCCGACGATGAGCATATGTCCGACATCGCCGACATGGGTGGAGAATCGGAACGGTGTTGAGCCGTTGGTTTCCGCATAGAACAGCGGCGGGCCGCCCAGATGGTCGTTGCGCGCAGGCCCCGCCCATACTGATGACAGCGGCATGAGGTGGGCGAGATTCAGAGTATGAATTAACGGCTGGCGGACATTCGCGTAGAGATGGCCCGGTAGACTGCCGAGCCACGCTTCGACGGCGTTCAGGCTTTCGCGGATGGTCGTGAAGCCAAGGCCGTTGATCACGCGTTCCACGGCGCGAACTTTTTCTTCGACGGCGGCAGCACTTTCATCCATCACCGTCACGGTGACAGTGACATAACCGAAGGAGACATGATCTCCGCCCAATGACTGCATCGCCAGGTCGGCATCGACGACCTTGTTGTCGGCATCGGAATCCAGCAGCTCGACGGGTTCGTTGTGGACGACTTCGCGCAAAATCACTGCGATGGATTTGCGCTTATTGAACCATTGCCGCCGGATTTTGATGAGCGCCTTGCTGGCTTCGGTTTTGTCGAGCGCGATAAAGCGCGTAACCCAGCGATACGAGAAATCGAGATGATTGAGTGCATCCAGGATTCCCGGCCTTGTGGTGTTGGGGAAACCAAGAATGGTCAGCGTCCGCAAATGGAGGTTGCCGAGCATGGGTTCGAGACCGCCGCTCAGCGGCGTGTCGACCAGAATGCCGTCGAGATACATAGGCACATCCGGCACGCGGACGCGGTGCCGCTTCGACGAAATCGTCCCGTGCAGGTATGTCAGCGTTTTGGCATCGTCGAGAGGCGCAATCTCCGGCATGAGCTGGCCCAGGAGATCGAAGGCACGGTTCGTTTCCGCAGTGAATGCATCCAGTTCTTCCCGCCAGTTGCGCGCGTTCTCATCTGCGTCCCGCTCGATCAGCGCGCGCTCGGCCCGCGCCGTCCGGTCCGGCGGCGGCATAAATGTCAGCGTCAGGTAATAAGCGTTCTCATAGTGCGAGGCGGCCGCGCCGTCGAAGGATGCACGCCGTTCGGCATCGACGAGCCGGGATGCCGCATCTCGAAAACTGGAATCCGGATATTCGACTGCGGGAATGCGTTCGGCCTCGAAAAACAACGCCCAGCCAGAACCGAACCGTTTGAGCACGTTGTTGACGCGGGCACAGGCGGCAACCAGCTCTGCCTCAGTCGCACTTTCCAAATCGGGACCGCGAAACCGGAATGTCCGCTGGAAACTGCCGTCCTTGTTGAGCACGACGCCCGGCGCCACCAATGCCGCCCACGGCAAATGATCTGCCAACCGATCGGATTTGCGGCGGTATTCAGCCAGATTCAGCATGAGAGATACGACCGTTGTTTCAGATGACGCCGCAGCACGTCGGCAAAATCGGGATCGCGTTTGGCGGCGAACACCGCGATCGAGTGACCGGCAAGCCAAAGAACAAGGCCCGCAATCCACATCCGAAGACCGAGTCCCAGCGCTGCCGCGATCGTTCCGTTGACGATCGCGACCGCCCGCGGCGCACCGGCCAGCAGGATCGGTTCGGTCAATGACCGATGCAGCGGAATCTCGAAGCCTTCGATGCTCACGAGATGAGCGCCCCACCGCCGAACGAGAAGAACGACAGGAAGAAACTCGACGCCGCGAAGGCAATGGAAAGACCCAGCACGATCTGGATCAGCCGGCGAAAACCGCCCGACGTTTCGCCGAAGGCGAGCGTAAGCCCGGTCACGATGATAATGACAACCGCAAGCGCCTTGGCGACCGGCCCCTGAACGGAGTCCAGAATGCTTTGAAGCGGCGCCTCCCAAGGCATGCCGGTGCCGGTGGCATAGGCGGCATTGACGAGCAGCAACGGCAACGCCGCGCCGGCAGAGACGATATGAATAATCTTTTTGTTAACAAACATTTTCTCCTCCTTCGATTTGGACGGCGTGAAGCTTGGGACCGGTGAAATGCGTGATTTCGTAATCGCCGGCGGTGGTCAGGCCGGAAACTTCCACGATCGCCTCGATGCGGCGCGAATTTCCGCGTCCGCCGATGAAGACGACGAGGTCGATCGCCTCCGCGATCAATCGCTTCGGCACGGTGACAACTGCTTCCTGAATGAGTTGTTCGAGCCGATAGAGCGAAGCGATCGCAGAATTCGCGTGTACGGTGGCGATGCCGCCGGGATGGCCGGTATTCCACGCCTTCAGCATATCGAGGGCTTCGGCCCCTCGAACTTCGCCGACGATGATCCGATCGGGCCTCAGCCGGAGCGTTGAGCGCACCAAATCGCCCAGCGATGCCACGCCTGGCTTCGTGCGCAGCGCCACGCAATCCGGGGCCGCGCATTGCAGTTCACGCGTGTCCTCGATCAGGATTACCCTTTCATCGAGCTGGGCAATTTCCGCGAGGAGCGCATTTGCCAATGTGGTTTTGCCGGAACTGGTGCCGCCCGCGATCAGGATATTCTTGCGAGCCAAGACAGCGCGCCGCAGCAAATCGGCTTCCTGTATCGTGAGAATCCGTTTCTCCACATAGTCGCCAAGCATGTGGATACGGAATGCCGGTTTCCGAATCGCGAAACACGGCGCAAGCGCCACTGGCGGCAACAGCCCTTCGAATCGTTCGCCCGCGAGGCCCGCCCCGTGCGAGGGAAGTTCCGCACTGACAATGGGATTGTTCGCATGAACTTCGAGACGCAAATGCGAAGCCACCAGGCGGATGATGCGTTCGACATCGGCAGGCAGTAGCCGCGTGCCCGTGTCGATCCGCCCCTGCCCGAGACGATCCAGGCGCAACACGCCATCGGGGTTGACCATCACTTCGATCACGGCCGGGTCAGCGAGTGCGGCGGCGATCGCCTCGCCCATCGCCGTTCGCAGCATTGCTCTTTGGCGCTCGCGGCTTTCGGAATTCTGATGCGGTGCCGTCATGACACCACCTTCGGTATCGCGCCGTTTACGCCTTCATGATTTCGATTGCCGCGCTCGATAACGTCTCCGCCGAAATTCTTGCCTTTGGCGATCCGCCGACTCACTTCATCAATGAAGGTTTGGAAGCGGTCGTTGCCCGTGGCTTGCGAAGCCGCGAGCTGCGATGCCGGCAATGGTGCCGTAATCGTCAGATAATAGCGGATAAACAGCGCGATGCTTTCCAAGGCGATCTGCTGATCACGCTCAATACGATTGATCTGATCGCCAATGCGGTCAAGCCGCAGCCGAAAACTCGCCTCGATCTGGTTCGCGCCGCGCTGCCCGATATAGCTCGCAATGGCACTGTTGACGATCTGCGATTTTGAAGTGCCGGGCTTTGCCGCAAGCGAGTCAAGCTGCTTGCTGACTTTGGGTTCCAGGTAGAGACAATGACGGATCTTCATCGGACGTCCTCAAAAGGCTGGTAGCAGGTCATCGTCGATACCGTGACGGTGTTCGCCGCTGTTCATCGCGCGTGCGCGGCCGATACGGCCCAAGCCGTCGTTGTGATCTAAAGCCGTACCTATAGTGCAACCGTCCTCATCTTCGGTTCCTTCGCGATCGTGCGGTTCGTCACTCAGAATCGAACGCAAATCAGCGTCGGCGATGGCGGGATGGCGTTGCTGCTGAAGCCCGCCTTCGTCTTCCGAGATTTCATGGTCATGATCATCGGGCGTGGCCAGACTCGTATGCAGGCCCCGCACCTGCCCGCTCCAATCATCGGGACGCGGCGCCGGACGGTCGCGATAAAGGCCATCGGTCAGGATGGGTGCCGGTCTTATGCGGGATGTGAAATTGCGGTCGGCGTAATAGCGCAGCTTCTTGGCACGGACCGGCGCGAGGCCGGAAACCAACACCAGTTCATCCGCCGGAGGCAGTTGCATGACTTCGCCTGGCGTGAGCAATGCCCGCGCCGTTTCCTGCTTTGACACCATAACGTGCCCAAGCCACGGCGAAAGACGATGGCCCGCATAGTTGCGCTGCGCGCGAAGTTCTGTCGCAGTTCCGAGCGCGTCGGAAATTCGCTTCGCCGTGCGCTCATCGTTTGACGAAAACGCGATGCGGACATGGCAATTGTCGAGGATGGCATTATTTTCGCCATAGGCTTTTGAAATTTGATTCAGTGACTGGGCGATCAGGTATGCTCTAATTCCGTAACCCGCCATGAATGCGAGAGCCGTCTCGAAGAAATCTAACCTTCCAAGTGCGGGAAACTCGTCCAGCATCATCAAAAGCTGATGTTTACGAAGTTTTTCTGGATCGCCTTCGAGCTTTTCGGTGAGGCGCCGACCGATCTGATTGAGAACCAGGCGCACAAGCGGTTTCGTGCGCGAGATGTCCGATGGCGGAATCACCAGATAGAGAGAAACGGGTCTTGCCGCATCGACCAAATCGGCAATTCGCCAATCGCAAGCGGAAGTCGTCGCCGCGACGGTGGGATCGCGATAAAGCCCGAGGAAAGACATGGCGGTGGACAGCACGCCGGAGCGTTCATTGTCGGATTTGTTGAGAACTTCGCGGGCCGCCGACGCAACGACGGGATGAACGATGGGTTTGTCCGGCGTGCCCAGATGGTTCGTTGCCATCATCGCACGCAGGGTGTGTTCGAACGAACGCAGCGGATCGGACAGAAAGCTTGCAACGCGGGCTAGAGTCTTTTCCTTCTCGGAATGCAACACATGCAAAATCGCGCCGACGAGCAAAGCGTGACTGGTCTTTTCCCAGTGATTGCGCCGTTCCAGCGCACCTTCCGGATCGACCAGAATATCGGCGATATTCTGCACATCGCGGACCTCATTCGGCCCTTTACGAACTTCCAGAAGCGGATTGTAACGGGCACTGCGCGCGTCGGTCGGATTGAACAGCAGGCAAAAAGAGAATTGACTTCTCCAGCCCGCCGTCAGTTGCCAATTCTCGCCTTTGATGTCGTGAATGACGACGCTATGCGTCCAGGACAACAGCGTGGGCACGACAAGGCCGACACCTTTGCCCGAACGTGTGGGTGCAAAGGCCATCACATGCTCCGGTCCATCATGCCGAAGGTAGTGATGACCGAGTTGACCGAGAAAAACGCCGGAGGACCGAAACAAACCTGCCTTTTCGATCTCTTTCAGATTGGCCCAGCGCGACGACCCGTAAGTCGTGACGTTTTTGCTCTGCCGCGCGCGCCAGAGCGAGCCGATAATCGCAGCACCACAACTGGCAAATCCACTCGTTGCGGCGATTGCACCGGATTTGTTAAAAAGTTCGGGTGCATAGGCGTCATAGGCGTACCACCACTCGAACAGCCGCCACGGAAAATAGAATGGAACTGAGAAAATCGTGAACCAGGGTGCGCCGAGTTGAGATTGAAAACCCAGATGCCACGCTGCCCATTCGGTTGCGAACCACACGCCGCCAACGGCGACGATCAGCACGACGAAGATTTGCCCAATGAGAAATTTTGTCGGCGTCACGAACGTCTCCCTTTCGTGATCTAGGAGTCGTTCGAAACCGGCAAAGGGACAATCGCGCCTATCTACGCCATAACCGCCCGTACTACGCCCGAAGCGGAGGCACGAGGTTTGGGCACAGGTCGCGTGCCGGCGCCATCGCAAACTGAAAGGCGCGCATCCCATTTCTGAGGGCCATTTAAGCTATTGTTCCTAAGTGGTATTTTTCTTGTCTGCTGCTGGCATCGACGAGCGATTTGACGGCGGATGTGGGGAATGATTGACTAGAACATAATAAGAACGAACATCTCACGGAGACGAAAGCCACATGCATATCGACGACTATCTTCACCGCATCGGTCTTACACAGCGTCCGCGCGCCGATCTGGCCGGCTTGACCGCGATCCATCGCGCTCACATGCAGTCGATTGCTTATGAAAATCTCGACGTGCAGCTCGGCTGCGCTGTAACGATCGAACGCGCACCGATTTTGGAGAAAGTCGTTGACCGCAAACGTGGTGGCTGGTGCTACGAAATGAATGGCACGCTCAATTGGGCGCTGGAAGAACTTGGATTTCGCGTGACGCGCGCCACCGGCGCGGTGATGCGCGAGATGATGGGCGATGCGGCAACCGGCAATCATCTCGTGCTGCGCGTCGAACTTGAAGAGGGCACTTACCTTGCCGACGTTGGATTTGGCGACGGCCCGCTCGAACCGATAAATCTGGTCGAAGGAGAATTCATCTCCAATGGCTTCGTCTATCATCTCTCACGTGCGGACGGCGATTGGTGGCGTCTACGCAATCACCCTGCGGGAGCAGCACCATCCTTCGATTTCAATTTGGAACGGGCAGACGAAACCAAATTCGCGGCACGCTGCGCATCTCTTCAATCGACTGCCGACTCCCTCTTCGTTCTGAATCTTATTTGTTTCCGGCATCGGCCAAACGGGTTCTATGCTCTTCTTGGCCGCGTGCTGAAGGATGTTCGTCCCTATGTCGCAAGTGCGCGCACGTTGGAAAGTGCGGACGAACTCGTCACGGTGTTGGCGGATAAATTTGGCCTCGATGTGCCGGAAGCAGCTTCGCTATGGCCAAAGATCTGCGCGCGGCACGAAGCGATCCAGGCAGCTCGACAGGCCCGATGATGAACCGAACGGGTGCAGTTTAGGAAATCGATGGCCCGCTCCGCTGCCGCCCGATGGTCCACGAAATTGTCTCGCCGCGCAGAACGCCGGACACTTGCTTGCCAAGATTCTGTTCCAGCACGGGCCGCCACGGAACGAGGGTGAATTCGCGGCTCTTCTCGATGATGGCAAACCGCCCGCTCGCCAGATCGGTATGGCGCTTGTAGAGCCCTTCGACTCGTTCACCGGGTGCAGCCGGCACATAGGCCAAGTTCAGTTCCGACGAAAGTTGCGCACCTGCGCGCGCCAAGTCCCGCTGGCGCAATTGAGAAATCAATCCCGCCGCATAAATCGTCCGATCCTGTTCCTCGCGCGCAAGACTTTCCGCTATCAGCCATTGCCGGCGACGATCCAGCGCCTCTCTGGCGTCACCGCCAAAACCCTGCGCCCGCAATTCGGTTGGCGTAGTGGCGACCAGTTCACGATCCAGCCAGGTGGCGCCGTTGGCGGCAATCTGGCGCTCGATCGGCCACGCCGATAAAACTTCGACCTGCACGGGGCGGGCGCCTCGCTGCGCGCCTTCGTAACGCTCGACCCGGTGAAGATGATCGGGTGCGACGGACCAAAGGCCATCGGGTGTTCGTTCTATACCAACTCCCGCCAGCCGTAACGCTTCGAGCCGCCGCACATGCGCCTGCACGAATTCCGGCGTCGCCGACGGATCATGGTGCATGTGAATTTCTGCGCTGTAATGTCCGTCATGCGCGGCGGCGATTTCCGCGATGACGCGATCGGCATTCTTCGCACCTGAAACGCGCGGCGCTATCGCGACGATCCCGCCCTCTGGCGGAAGCTCGCTGCCATCGGCCAATCCAAGATCGACATAATGCGACCGTCCATCCACGCCCTCGATTATGACATAGTGACGTTCGTTCAATTCATCCGACAAACCGTGCGCCGCGACCCGACCCACCAGCTTCGCTGTTCGAACATCGGCAGGATCGTAGATCGCGTAGTCCGCGGGAGAATGGACACGGCCGTCGCGCGCGAGTTCGCGATGCATGGTCTTGATGATGTCGCCGCGCTCGCCCAGACGCTGAAGTGTGATCCGCAAATCCTGTGCGAGATGCCACTGCCCTGGCTCGATCTCTTCGGCAAGACCGAGGCGTTGGAGTTTTTGCAGACGGCCTGCCCGCAACGTCTGGCGGAACGCATCGCTATGGGCGGTCGTGACGAGGCCGTCTTCTCTGGCTGCACGCAACAGGTCGCGGTCGAGACTGGTGAACCGCTCCTGATCGATCTCGTTGCGCATCCTGCCCTGGACTTCGAAGTCCGAGCGCGGTCCCAGATCGAGGCTGACGATCTCGCAGGCCCGTTCACGCATTCCATGGGTGATGTATTCGCGGGCGATGATGAGATCGTGACCGGTGTCGTCCTTGCCGCGCAGGATGACATGGGAATGCGGATGGCCGGTGTTGTAATGATCGGCAGCCACCCAATCGAGCTTGGTGCCCAGATCATCTTCCACGCGATCCATGAGACGACGGATCACGGGTTTGAGGTCTTGATATTCCTCGCCGTCTTCGGCGGAGACGATAAACCGGAACTGGTGCCGGTCGCCCTCCGCGCGGTCGATGAAGGCGCGACCATCCGCCTTGTCGTTCTCCCGGTCGTAAAGCGCGCCGGCACTTCCTTCGCGGGTGACGCCATCTCGCTGGATATAGCGCAGATGACGCCGTGCGCCTTTCAGGCCCCGCGCCGCCAGCTTGACGATACGGGTCTGAATGATCACACGGCGCGATCGAAAGGCGGCGTATTGATCCCGTGATCGCAGCACACGACCTGCGCCGGAGCCGCGCCCAATGCGGCTACCGTTGAAGCGGCTCTTTCTTGTGGCGGACACGCCTGCACGCACGACGCCCTGCAACACGCGATGCAGATAGCTGCGCTCGCGGCTCCTGCCCGAGCGGATGCGGCCCAGTCTGGGCGTGAACTCGTCGTCGTTCGTCATCACAATTTCCGTCGTGCAATTCGCGGCGATTGAAATTCCGATCGCGCAAAATTCCAAATGGCATCAACGCATCGTGCGAATTCAACGGCTTGCAACGCCGTGACTCCAAACAGAAACGCGGTGACTCCTGTTTTCTGGATGTGCAGACAAATGCTTAGGCGCAATCCGACGCCAAGCCTTTTAATCTTGCCATGCACCGATTTCTGATTCACGTCCGCGCCGATCCACAAGTGTCGATTTGTTGCTCGCGTGTTCACGGAGAACAGAATTGTTGTTCTCCCACCGCTGAGGCGGCGCAGAAGCTTTGAGAGCCCGCGAGACTGCCGGTAGCCCCCTCTTGCCAAATCTATACAAAAACTGATATAAGTTGCGGTGGCTGTCATGAAGCGCATAGAATTCCTTGGGAATTCGCTTGAAAAACTGCGCGAATTTCCGGAGGCGGCGCGCAAGGAAGCCGGCGTTCAGTTGCACAAAGTGCAGCTCGGACTGGAGCCGAGCGACTGGAAGCCGCTGTCGGCAGTAAGTCCCGGTGTGCGGGAAATCCGCATTCGAGATGAGGCTGGTGCGTTTCGGGTGCTCTATGTCGCGCACATTGCCGATGCCGTCTATGTGCTGCACGCCTTTCAGAAGAAGACGCAGCAGACAGCAAAAAAGGAATTGGAGCTGGCCAGGTCACGGCTGCGGCAGATTTAGGAGGATAAAATGAAACGTCAACGCTTCGACACTGTGTGGGATGCGCTGGAAGACACGCCCGCAGAAGCGGCGAGCATGACCATGCGGTCTCGCCTTCTGATCGCCATCGAGGAACGGGTGCGAAGTTGGAATGTTACCCAAACCGAGGCCGCGTCCCGGCTCGGGATCACCCAGCCCCGTTTGAATGATCTTCTGCGCGGTAGAATAACGAATTTCAGTCTGGACACACTGATCAATCTGGCGACGCAGGCGGGCCTTTCGGTACGGATCAAAATCGCGCGAGCCGCGTAAGCGCGCGGAACAATCCCGTGGCCGACACGAAGAATCATCATCTCCGATGCGCCTTTCGCCCATCGTGGCCGTGCAGGTTTTGGTTTCACATTCGCGCCGATTGCGTAAGAGGCACGAACAATCCGTGCCCCTCGCGAGCGGCGGGTGAAACGGCTTCTCTGCCCTTCGGTCCGAGATTTGGAACGTCCGCGGCGCCTGAATTTGCGATTTTCGGTGGAGATTTCGATGCGTCCAATGGGATATTTCCCATCCCGGCGCGCACGAAAAACAACCGATCTGGACTCGTTTTCGCGGGTTTTGACGCAAGAATTTGGGGTTGCAGCGCCGGATTTTCGAGGCCCGGAACGATGGACGCGAGATAGGATTGCGTGGCTTGCGGGAGCGGTTTCAGCCCGGCCAAGAAGGCGTCGAGACGAACAGACCCCGCGTGATAGGCAGCAAACAGATCGGGATAACCGTAGCGCACGAACATCTCGCGGAGATACGCCGCGCCCGCGAAGACGCTGTCGCGGGCGTCATAGGGATCAGGGCCGAGGCCGTAGCGCGCACGCATATCCGCATAGGTCCCGGGCATCAGCTGCATCAGACCCATAGCTCCTGCCCTCGATGTGATCGGCCTGCCGTCGAGCACAGTGAAACCGCCGCTTTCAAGACGCATAACGGCAACGATCCATTCTTCGGGAATGTCGAACCGGCGCGCGGCTTCGGCGATCAATGGCCGCCATCGCTCGATCCTCTGCGAAATCCGTTGATCGTGTCGCACATCGGCAGCCGAAGACGGCGGGCTGCAAGGCGGCGCGGAATCCGGTTGAGAGAAGAACAGCGCGCACAGGCTGGCTGCCGTTACCGTGTCCATATCGGTTCCAGACGCGCGGTGATTTGAGAAGTGGAGACTGGTCCAAAATATCGCCCGTCGAAGGAGTCGCGGACATCGGCCATGAGCAGGAATATCTCGCCACGGGCGAGCGTGTGGCACCCGGACCAGCCCGGCAGTTCGCGGCGTTTCCGATCCGTGGCGAGGCGCACGGCGATGCGCCGTCCGTTGATGGTAATGTTTTCATGGACGGCGCAGATCGTATCGCCGCTCACACCTGCGACGCGCTTCACCAGCGGCACACCCAGGGGGAGATAGCCCCGTGCCGCAGCGAATGCCCCGACGGACGCAGGCGGAATCGCGAGCACCAGATCGCCGCGAGAGACCGCTCCGTCATGTATGGTGCGATACAATCCGATCGGAGCGCTGGCGCTCGCATTCCAGATAAGCAGTGCGTTTCGGGGCGTGCTTCTTGTAGTAATCGCTAACGTGCAAATGGGAAAGACCATAGCTGCCGCGATCGCTGCGCGCGGCGTTACGAAATTCCGCAGCCGATAATTAAGAACGCGACGTGTCATCGGACGTGTCGGGGGACGGATCGCCGGACGGCGGGTCTGTGGGTTCGTCCTGCGCGCGCGACGCGGACCAGTCTTCAAGGTCGGCGATGTGATAACGAATGGAGCGGCGGCTATGTTTGCGGAATTTCGGGCCTTTGCCGCGCCGACGCATTTTTTCCATGGTGCGGTCGGACAGCCCCAAGAAGAAACCGCTCTGTTTGGTGTTGAGAAACGGACTGCCCTTTCGTGCCGCCGCCGCGCGCACATAATCCTCGTCATCGTCGTCGTTCATTGCGGCCCACAATTTTTTTGCCGAAAGATTCGTTGCGCGGCCGGGGTGCCGCGCTTGCAAAGCAACGATAGATGGGCGGTGCCCTCGCGCCGTATGGCCAAATCGCGACCGTCGCGTTCTAGCCGCACATGTCGAATCTTCCGCGCCGCAACGCGACGAAGCCCTCGCGCCACGCGAGAGGGCTTCGGTTCGGATGGATCAGTCTTTCGGGCTCCAGATTATAGCGAGCAGGTCCTCGCTTTCCTGGCCTGCGACGCGGCCGAGATTGGCGTACAGCTTTTTGGGACCGAAGGACGGGTCTGCCAGGCTAAGACTCACATACTCGTTGCCGGAGGATTCGCTTTTCCGCGTCCACCCGGCGCCTACCTCCGCCCCGCCGCTCAAGACACGGAAGTCCGGCTGATTGTCGGCTTTCTTGTCCGCGTTGGGCACGATGTTGATTTCGGCACGGAAGGCGAGCGTCTTGATGTGGCCTTTGAAGCCGTTTCCTACGCGCGTAACTTGACCGATGGAAGCCATGATTGTTGTCTCCGTTGATATTTGCGAGAGACCATTCCCTCGCGATGGCGAACCGGTCATGGGCGCGCTCCGG
>DATCEI010000097.1:0-8968 GCA_036510185.1 Rhizomicrobium sp.
GGACGCCTTCATTGAAGGTTTGCGCATTGTGCGCCTGTCCGGCGAGCCGAAGCGGTAACAGGTGTCCGACCTGGGGCCGCTCCGCACCGAAGAAAAGGACCGGACATGGCTCTTTACGAGCATCTCCTGATCGCGCGCCAGGATATCAGCGCGCAACAGGTGGACGCACTGGCGACCCACCTCAAAACCATCGTCGAAGGCGAAGGCGGCAAGGTCGAGAAGCAGGAATATTGGGGCCTGCGCGGACTTGCCTACCGCATCAAGAAGAACCGCAAAGGGCACTACGTCCTGCTCAACATCAACGCGCCGTCCAACGCCGTTTCGGAGCTGGAACGCCAGCTGCGCATCAATGAAGACGTGTTGCGCTACATCACCGTGAAGGTCGATCAGTTCGAGCAGAGCGCCAACAAGAACAAGCGCGAGCGCGAGGATGCCGACCGCAAGGCCGAAACCGCCGTCGCCGCTGAGGAGGCCGCACTATGAGCTATGGTGGAGATCGTGACCGCGGTGGAGATCGCGGCGGACGTGAAGGCCGCGAAGGTGGCCGTGACGGTGGTGGACGCGACGGCGGACAACGCCGCCCCTTCTTCCGCCGCAAGAAGACCTGCCCGTTCTCGGGCGCCAATGCGCCGAAGATCGACTACAAGGACGTGAAGCTGCTGCAGCGCTTCATTTCCGAGCGCGGCAAGATCGTGCCCGCGCGCATCACTGCCGTTTCGTCCAAGAAGCAGCGCCTGCTCGCAATCGCCATCAAGCGCGCGCGGTTCATGGCGCTTCTGCCATATGTCGTGAAGTGAGGGGGCGGCCATGCAAGTGATCCTGCTCGAACGCGTCGAAAAGCTCGGCCAGATGGGCGATGTGGTGAAGGTGAAAGACGGCTTCGCCCGCAATTTCCTGTTGCCGAAGAAAAAAGCTCTTCGCGCCACGAAAGCCAATCGTGACTATTTCGAAACCCAGAAGCATCAGCTCGAAGCGCACAATCTGGAGCGCAAGAGCGAGGCGCAGGCTGTCGCCAACAAGCTCGAAGGCAAGATCTTCGTGCTGCTGCGCCAGGCGGGCGACCGCGGCCAATTGTATGGTTCGGTTTCTCCACGCGATATCTCTGAGGCCATCAGCGCAGGCGGCTTCACCATCGACCGCACGCAGGTGCCGCTCCACCATGCGATCAAGACCATCGGCCTGTTCCCGACCGCCGTGGTGCTGCACCCGGAAGTCCGCGTGTCGGTGACGATCAACGTCGCACGCACCGAGGACGAAGCTGAGCGTCAGGCCCGTGGCGAAGACGTGCTGGCCGAAAAGACGCCCGAGGACGAGGCATCCGAAGCGGCACTTGTCGCCGCCGAGGAATTGTTCGAGGAAGGCGCCGGTCCGAAAACGGAAGAGGAAGAAGGCACGGAAGCCTGATCTTCTTTACATACCGAATGCAAAATGGCCGGGATCACTCCCGGCCATTTTTCTTTTACGCCATTCAATGCGCCGGATAGGTCATCGCCAACTGATCGAACAGGAATGTCAGCTCGTCGGTGCGTTCGGCGATGCGCTCATCCAGCGAACTGCCGATGCCGTGACCGGATGTCTTGTTCGTTCGCAGCAGGATCGGCCTGGCGGAACCTGTCGCGGCCTGCAACGCGGCCACCATCTTGCGCGAATGCAGCGGGTTCACGCGCCCGTCGGTCGCCCCCGTCAGCATCAGCACAGCGGGATACGCAGCACCCTTCTCCACATGATGATAGGGCGAATAGGCATAAAGTGCTTTGAATTGCGCTTCGTCCTTCACCGTGCCGAATTCGGTGGTGTTGAACGAACCATTGGGATCCAGCTCCACGCGAACCATGTCGTAGATGCCCACGGCCGACACCACCGCGCGCGCAAGCGCGGGATGTTGCGTGATCTGCGCACCCATCAGCAATCCGCCATTCGAACCACCGAGCAGCGCAAGCTTGTCATGCGATGTGTAGTGCCGATCGACCAGATACTCGCCCGCCGCATAGAAATCGTCGAACACGTTCTGTTTTTTCGTCAGCATGCCGTTCTTGTGCCAATTCTCGCCATACTCCGCGCCGCCGCGGATGTTGGCTTCGGCATAGATGCCGCCCGCATCGAGCCACAGCCGCCACATCGCGCCCAGGAAATGCGGCGTCTGGCTGATGCCGTAGCCGCCATAGCCATAAAGCAATGCCGGATTGGAGCCGTCGAGTTTCGTGCCCTTCTTCATGATGACGTTCACAGGAACCTTGGCGCCGTCTTTCGAGGTGGCGAAGACGCGCGTGACTTCGGCATCGGCAAAGCTGATGGGCGACGTCATTTTCAGCGCGGTTTCCTGCGCCGCATCGGTCGCAGGGTTCCAGACCATGAAATAGAACGGCCTCAGATACGTGCTGACATCGAACAGCACATCGCCATTGGCCAGCGGATCGATTTCGGAATTGCTCGAAATCTCCGGCAGCGGAAGCTTGCCCAGCGGCTTTCCGTCAAGCGCGAAGATGCGTACCTGATTGGGTCCGCCCACGATGTCGCGCACGAAGAGTTGCGACTTGCCGAAGGACAGATCGGGCGATGCCTGTTCCGCGCCGCCCGACAGAATCGCCACATCGCTCTGCGGGACGATGATGGGCGCGGTTGCCAGCCCTTCTTTCACAAACGGCGCTTTCAGCTTCACGATTTTGCCGTTGGAGGAATCCTTGCGCGAGATTCCATACACCGCGCCGTCGGGACCGAAGGCGGCATAGACGATATCGTCCGTGTACGTACCGATCTGAACGGGCGCCTTGCCTTCGCCCAGCACATAGAATGCCCAGATATTGCCGTCGCCGCGCTGGACCATCGCCATCACGGTGGAAAGGTTGTTGCGGTTGTCGAGGAAGATTTCGGAAACCTTCTCCAGCCCGTCTTTCGCGCCGAGCACAAGCGCATCGTTTTTTGCATCGGTGCCGAGCTTGTGGAAATAAACCTGCATGTGGAAATGCTGATCGTCGGCGGGCGCATCGGCACCCGGATAGCGCGTGTACCAGAAGCCGGTATCGCCGGCATTCCATGCGAGGCTGCCGCCGGCGGTGGGATATTGCACGCGCGGGATCGGCGTATCGATTTCCTTGCCCGTGGCCACATCATAAACGTGCAGCGTGCCGTCCTCGCTGCCGTTCTGCGACAGCGACACGGCGATCTTGCTGCCGTCGCCCGACGGCACGGACCAGTCAATCGCCGTCAGTCCCTTGGCGTCGAGCTGGTTGGGATCGAGCAGAACCTTGCGGCTCGCGGGATCGGCCGACGCATTAAGCGTCACGAGCATGGGTTGCTGGAATTTCGGATCGGAATAGATGGCAAAGACGCGGTTGCCGCGTGCTTCCAGATGATAATAGCTCGGCGAAGTCGCCTTGATGAGTTTGGTGAGTTCGTCTTTCACGGCGGTGCGCTCAGGCAGCGCGTCGAGATAGGCGCGCGTGCGCACATTCTGCGCATCGCTCCACGCCTGCACCTTCGGATCGTTCCAATCCTCCAGCCAGCGATAGGGATCGGAAATCTTCACACCCCACAGTGTATCGACCGTGTTTCCGGCGGGCGTCGCAGGCGGCAGCATGATCGTCGTCGTCGCGGCCCATGCAGCGGCGGCAGAGAAAATCGTTCCGAGAACAATGGCGGTGGCGGCTTTCATAAACGGCTCCCCAAGAATGGCGGCGGGAGATTGCACCCGGAAAGCACATGCAGCCAACAGGTTTGCCCCCGCCTTCGCCGCGGACACGGTGTTTTGATCGATGTTTGGGGAAGGCAGGAAGCGGCGGCTCATTGAATCTAGAACCGTTTTATCCAGCCCCGTCATGGCCGGATTTAATCCGGCCATCCATCCGGCGCATGTCCATGCGCCGGAGTAACTCCTTTGCGCTCGCTGACGCGGGCGCGATGGATGGCAGGGTCAAGCCCTGCCATGACGGGTTAGGTTTATTGTTGAAAAAATTACCTGTTTGATATCAATATCTTATCAAAAATATGAAATTTCTGGTTGCACATCCCTTGAACCGCAACGCTCCATCACCATTTTCTCTTACATCCCCGCAATAGCGAGCAAGGCGAAAGGGCCGACAGCCCTTCCCCAAGCTTGTCGTAAAAATAACCCAATTGACCTATAGTGCGCCGCAGCAGAGTGAGGGCCCGCCCATGTCCGCAATCAGCCAAACCAAACGCATCACAGTGCCGGAGATTCGTGCGCATAAGGGCGCGAAACCCGTCGTGTGCCTGACCTGCTACCACGCGCACACCGCGCGCCTGCTCGACGAGCATGTCGATCTCATGCTGGTCGGCGACAGCGTCGGCATGGTGATGCACGGCATGGAGAACACGCTGGGCGTCACGCTCGACATGATGATCCTGCATGGCAAAGCCGTGATGCGCGGCAGCAAACACGCGCTGGTCGTCGTGGACATGCCGTTCGGGTCCTATGAAGAAAGCCCGCAAGTCGCGTTCCGCAATGCTGCCCGCGTCATTCAGGAAACCGGCTGCACGGCGGTGAAAATGGAAGGCGGCGCGAACATTGCCGAAACCATCCGTTACCTGTCGGCGCGTGGCATTCCGGTGATGAGCCATATCGGCCTCACCCCGCAGCGCATCCAAACCCTTGGCGGATTTCGCACGCAGGGCCGCACGACTGCCGAATGGCCCGCCATCGAGGCCGATGCGGCCGCCGTGGCCGAGGCAGGCGCCTTTGCCGTGGTGCTGGAAGGCATGGCCGAGCCACTGGCCGCCAAGATCACGCGGGACATCGCCATCCCCACCGTCGGGATCGGGGCGTCCGCCGAATGCGACGGCCAGATCCTCGTCATGGAGGACATGCTGGGCCTGAACCCCAACCCGCCCAAATTCGTGCGGCAATACGCCCAGATGGGGCCCGATATCGAGACCGCCGTGAAAGCCTATGCTGCCGATGTACGGGCAAGGCGCTTCCCCGGCGTGGAAAACGTCTATCCGATGAAGCGGACGGCTTAAGGCCGCCTCCGTCATGGCCGGATTTAGTCCGGCCATCCATCCGGTGCGTATCCACGCATCGAAGGGATTCTTTTGCGCTCGCCGACGCGAGCGCGATGGGTGGCCGGGTCGGGGCCCGGCCATGACGATGTAATAATGTGCCGCTCGGTTGCGGCAAGCCGCGCGAGCGGCTAAATCAGCGCGCCCTCAAGGGCTTGGTTAAGGCTCGGGCGCATCCCAGGAAAGGAATTTTCGTGGCAGACATCTTCCGCGAGGTCGAGGAGGACGTTCGGCGCGAGCGCTATGCGCAGCTCTGGAAAAAGTATGGCGATTACGCCGTGGCCCTCGCCGCCGCCGTCGTGATCGGCGTTTCCGGTTTCGAACTCTATCAACGCTATGAAGCGGGCGAGCGCACCAAGGCGTCGGACCAGTTCATCGAGGCGACCGTCGCCGCCGATCCGTCTCAGGCCGCCGACATGTTCGCGCATATCGCCAGCACCGCGCCCGACGGCTACGCGCAACTCGCCAAGATGGATGAAGCTGGCGCGTTGCTTGCGTCGGGCCAGCGCGATCATGCCATCGCGATCTACAAATACATCGCGGGCAATCCGGATTCGCCGTTTGCCGAAGCCGCCCGCATTCGCGCGGCGTGGGCGTTGGCCGACACCGCCACGAAACAGGAATTGACGACGCTGCTGGCCCCTGTCAGCGATCCGTCCAATCCGTGGCATTACATGTCTGAGGAAATTCTCGCCTACGCCGATTATCACGCGGGCGACACGCAAAAGGCGCTGACGAGTTTTCAAATTCTGTCGAAGCAGCTTGATGCGCCCGCCGGCATTCGCGCGCGCGCCAACGCGATGGCGACTTACATTCTTTCGGGGGGCGACAAGGACGTGGGCACCGTGCCGCCGATGCAGCCCAATATCGTGCCGCCCGCGCACGCCGCCGCACCCAAACCCGCGAAGTAGAAACATGCGTTTGCGCAATCTTGTATTGGTGTTGGCCGCGTCGTCTTTTCTCGGCGCGTGCAGTATGTTCGGCCCGCTGGGCGACACGGTAAGCGGCTGGTTCTCCGGCCCTTCCAAATCGGAACTGAAAGGCGAACGCATTTCGGTGATGACGCTGGATGAAGCGGTGCAGCCCGATCCAGCGTTGTCATCCAAACCTGTCGTGTTGCCCCCGCCCTATCTCAATCCGGAATGGCCGGAGCCGGGCGGCTATGCGTCGAACGCGATGTATCATTTGCAGGCGCGCGGCGGTTTGCATCAGGTGTGGTCCGCCGAAGCGGGCAAAGGTTCGGACACGGATTCGCGTTTGACCTCATCGCCCATCGTGGCAGGCGGCCGCGTGTACGTGCTCGATTCGCAGGCGCATATTTTCGCGTTCGATGCGCGCACCGGCAGCGGTTTGTGGAATGTCGAACTCGCGCCGCGCGGCAAGGATGAATCCTATTTCTTCGGAATGCTGGGCGATAGCAACACGATCAATCCCGCCAAGGGTTTCGGCGGCGGCGTTGCGTTCGAGGCAGGCCGCGTGTTCGTGACCACGGGCTTTGGCGATGTCTTTGCACTTGATGCGGCGACGGGCCGCCAAATCTGGAAAACAAATCTGGGCGTGCCGATTGTGAACGCGCCGGTGGCCAATGGCGGGCGCGTGTTCGTGTCCTCCGAAGACAATCATTTCTACGCGCTGGCGCAGATCGATGGCCGCAAGCTTTGGGATCATCAGGGTATCGCGGAAGCAGCCGGCATTCTGGAAAGCACCAGTGCGGCGGTTGCGGGCGAATTCGTGATCGCGCCTTACACCTCCGGCGAATTGTTCGCGCTGCGCGTGCAGAACGGGCGTCCTGCCTGGAACGATATGCTCACGCGCTCCGGCACGGTGACGGCGCTGTCCGAACTTGACGATATCGCCGCACGGCCCGTGGTGGACCGCGATCTTGTCTTTGCGATCAGCCATTCGGGCATCATGGCGGCGATCAATCTCGCCACCGGCGACCGCATCTGGTCGCGCTACATCGGCGGCATTCAGACGCCCTGGGCTGCGGGCGATTTTCTTTATGTGATGACGTCGGAAGATCAGATGCTTTGCCTGCAGCGCAAGGACGGCGCGGTGAAGTGGATTTATCAATTGCCGCGCTGGGAAGACAAAGAAAACAAGAAACATCCCATCGTGTGGTCGGGGCCGGTGCTGGTTTCGGATCGCCTGATCGCGGTTTCGTCCACGGGCATGGCCGCTTCGATTTCGCCTTATACGGGCGCGTATCTGGGCGAGATGAAATTGTCGGCGGGCACATCGATTGCGCCGATTGTCGCCAACAATACGATGTACATCCTGACCCAGGATGCGGAATTGCTGGCGCTCAGGTAAAGATGCGTCATGCCCATCACGCTTGCCATTGTCGGCCGACCGAACGTCGGCAAATCGACGCTCTTTAACCGGCTGGCGGGGCGCAAGCTCGCCATCGTTCACGACGAACCGGGTGTCACGCGCGACCGCCGCGTGACGGACGGACAGATCGGCAACATTGCCTTGACGTTGATTGACACCGCCGGTCTGGAAGACGGCGATCCCGGCGTGCTGACGGCGCGCATGCGCGAACAGACATTGATAGCGGTGGAAGACGCGGACGTTTGCGTATTCCTGATCGATGCGCGCGCAGGCGTGACGGCGGGCGATGAGATCGTGGCGCAATTGCTGCGCCGCGCGGGCAAGCCCGTGATTCTGGCCGCGAACAAATGTGAAGGACGTGCCGTGCATTTAGGAATTTCGGAAGCCTATCGCCTCGGTTTCGGCGAGCCGATTGCGCTGTCTGCGGAACATGGAACGGGATTGAGCGAGCTGGAAGACGCGCTGATGCCGTTCGCCGAAGAACCAGCGGACGACGAAAGCGAGGCTGCCGAAGAAAACAAACCGTTGCGGCTGGCGATTGTCGGGCGGCCCAATGTCGGCAAATCGAGTTTGCTCAATCAAATTGTGGGCGAGGAACGCGTGTTGACGGGACCGGACGCGGGCACGACGCGTGACGCCATCGCGGTCGAATGGGAAGCCGATGGCCGCGCGATCCTGCTGCACGATACCGCGGGCTTGCGCAAACGCGCGCGCGCGGCGGGCCATGAACTCGAACAGCTATCGATTGCAAGTACATTGGACGCCGTGAAATTTGCCGATTGCGTGGTCGTGGTGATCGACGCGACCATGCCGTTCGAACAGCAGGATTTGAAAATCGCTGATCTCATCGCGCGCGAAGGTCGCGCCATCGTGTTCGCGGCGAACAAATGGGATCTGGTGGAAAATCCGTCCGGGGCGATTTCCGCGTTGCGTGAAAAGCTCGACCGGCTATTGCCGCAAGTCGCGGGCGCGTCGCTTGTGGCGCTTTCCGCGCGCACGGGTGAAGGCATCGAGCGCATACTGCCTGCGGTGCTTTCCGCCGACCGCGCCTGGAATACGCGTGTGCCGACGGCGGCGCTTAATCGTTTCCTCAGCGACGCACTGGCGCGCCACCCTCCGCCGGCGATCCATGGGCGCCGCGTGCGCATCCGCTATATGACGCAGGCGAAAAGCCGCCCGCCGACATTCGCGCTTTTCGGCACGCAACTCAGTGCGCTCCCGGAATCTTATTTGCGCTACGTGCAAAATGAATTGCGAAAAGCATTCGATTTTTTCGGCACGCCGATCCGATTGCATCTGCGCAATTCGAAAAACCCTTACACGGACTAGTTTTTGCGGAAAGAAATCAATTCGCCGTTCTTTTCACATTGCGGCGAAAGAAGTTCGACGATCAGCGGCGCGATTTCATCCGGCGACGGCAACGTCCCCGGATCTTCGCCGGGCATCGCTCTGGCGCGCATCGCGGTTCGCATCGCACCGGGATTGATCAGATTGGCTTTGACCTTCGTGCCTTCACATTCGGCGGCATAGGTCAAAACCATCGATTCCAGTGCTGCCTTGCTCATCGCATAGCCGCCCCAGAAAGGCCGGGCTTTGCGCGCGACGCCGGAGGTTACGA
>DATCEI010000098.1:0-9015 GCA_036510185.1 Rhizomicrobium sp.
AAAGATACGTTTATCTGTCGGGTGGTTGGCTGCTGGTTGTGGGCGGCGTGGTCGCGTCGCCATTGCCGGTGCCCGTGCCCATCGGCGCGATTTTAATTCTCACGGGCCTCACGGTTCTCACCACGCATTCCAAAATGTGCCGCCGTGCATTGATGTATGCGCGCCACAAAAGTCCGCGTTTCTCGCGCTTGTTCGAGTTTTTTGCGAAACGCGGGCCGGATAAGGTCAAGCAGATGCTGCATATTACGCGGCCGCATCACATCGTGCGCCATGAAAGAATCCGCGACCGGCGCGTTTAATCAAGCTATAAGACGCAATGCCGATTCCGTATATCCGCACGTTTGAAGCACCCTATGAAACACGCGAGCAGATCACGCCGCTGATTTCGCGCGTGCTGGCGCGCAATCCGGGGCCGTTCACGTTCAAGGGTACGGGCACTTATATTATCGGCGTGCGCGACGTGGCGGTGATCGATCCCGGCCCTGACAATGCAGAGCATGTGGATGCTCTCAAGCGCGCGCTGGATGGCCGTCGCGTGTCTCACATTCTCGTCACGCATACGCATAACGATCACTCACCCGCCGCCGCCCCGCTGAAGGAGTGGTCGGGTGCGAAAACCTATGCTTATGGCCCGCACGGCGCGGGCAAAGCGGAGGAGGGCGTCGTCGTCGAAGAAGGCGGCGACATGGCGTTCATGCCGGATGTGCGCGTGAAAGACGGCGACGTCATCGAAGGTGATGGCTTCACGTTCGAATGCGTTTACACGCCGGGGCACACGTCCAATCACATGTGTTTCGGTTTGCGCGAGGAGCGCGCGCTATTCACGGGCGATCATGTGATGGGCTGGTCCACCACGGTGGTGACGCCGCCCGACGGCGACATGGCGGCTTACATGGCAAGCCTGCGCAAACTTCTCGCGCGCGACGACCACACGCTCTATCCCACGCACGGCGCGCCGATCACGCAGCCGCACGCCTTCATTCAGGCCTATATCGATCATCGGCTGGAGCGTGAGGCGCAGATCCTGTCCTGCCTGCGCGACGGCGTGGCCACGATCCCCGCGATGGTTGCGCGCATGTATGTGGATATTGACAAGCGGCTGCATCCGGCAGCGGCGCGCTCGGTGCTGGCGCATTTAATTCAGCTGGAACAGGAAGGCCGCGTGCGTCAGGAGCACGGAAAGTTTGCGCTGACGTAGCTATTGCCCCGCCATCGCCTTTGCGAATGAGCGGATGTGTCCGGCGTTCACGCCGTAATCGGTTTCGCCCATGCGGCTCTTCGACCGAATATCCAGCCGCGAACCTTCGCCCGCGGGCTGCACGCGGATCACGATGTCGTCGGTGAAGCCGAAGAACGGGCTCGTCGTCGTCGCCTCGATGCGATAGCGCGCGGGATCGAACGATACGAGATGCCAGCCCATGCGCTTCACGACAAAAAACGCATGCCAGTAAAGCTTCGGCTCCTTGACCAGAATGGCGATGGCTTTGAGATCGCCGTAATAACGGTGCTGCATGGCGGCGACGGTCGCGGTCTTGCCGTCGAACGTCACCATTTTGCGGCCATCATATGACGCCGGATTTTCCGCACCGGCGCGCAACGGCAGCACAGCCTCGAATTGCGGCGCGTGTTCCATGTCGGTGGAAATGTCGTGGATCGGCGGCAGAACGCTCGCCGCCCAGCAATCGTAAAGCGGAATGGCGATGGTGGCGAGCGCGCCCAGAAACCCCGTCACGCCATAACGCGCGCCCGCGCCCGAGCCTTTGGAGATCGCAACGATCACCCACAATGCGCCGAACGCGGCACCCGCCGCGCCTGCGTAAACGCCCCAGCGCAAAATGCGGAAGCCCTCATGATAATCCCACGCACCCAGCCGTGTGCCGAACGCGGCTGTCAGGCTGACAAGCAGCGCGACAACAAACGCGGCGAAAGCAAGCTTGCCGAGAGCGGGCAGAAATCGCATGGCCGCTTGCTGTACTCCTGTTATTCCGCTGCCGTGGGAAGGCGATAGGAACTGAATTTTTCGCGCAACGTGGTTTTCTGAATCTTGCCCGTGGCGGTATGAGGAATTTCCTCTACAAACGCCACGTCATCCGGCATCCACCATTTGGCGATGCGCCCCGTCAGATAATTCAGCACTTCGTCTTTCGTCACGGACTGTCCCGGCTTCTTCACGATAATCAGCAGCGGCCGCTCGTCCCATTTGGGATGGCGAATGCCGATGACCGCGGCTTCTGCCACGCAAGGATGCCCGACCGCGATGTTCTCGATCTCGATGGAGGAAATCCATTCGCCGCCGGATTTGATCACGTCTTTCGCGCGGTCCGTGATGGTCATGTAGCCGTTTGCATCCAGCGTCGCCACATCGCCCGTGTCGAACCAGTTTTCGGCGTCGAACGCATCCGCGCCCTCGGCGCGGAAATAGGCCTTCGCCACCGCCGGCCCGCGCACTTTCAGCCGCCCGAACGCCTGGCCGTCGCGCGGCAGTTCCACATCATTGTCGTCCACAATCTTCATTTCCACGCCGAAGGGCGGATGACCCTGCTTGCACTTGTAATCGAGTTGCTGCTCGTGCGGCAGGTTCGCCATGCCGTATTTCAGCGTGCCAAGCGTGCCCAGCGGACTCATTTCCGTCATGCCCCAGGCATGCACGACATCGACGCCGTATTTTTTCTCGAACGTCTCGATCATGGAGCGCGGACACGCCGAACCGCCGATCAGCACACGCTTCAACGTGGAGAGTTGCGCGCCGGTTTGCTCCAGATGCTGCAACAGCATCAGCCACACGGTCGGCACGGCAGCGGTCAGCGTGACGCCTTCGCTTTCCAGCAATTCATATACGGATGCACCGTCCAGTCTCGGCCCCGGCAGCACGAGCTTCGCGCCCACCATGGGTGCCGAAAACGCCAGCGACCACGCATTGGCATGGAACATCGGCACGACAGGCAGGATGGAATCCACATTGCGCACGCCCATCGCGTCGGCCTGTGCCGCGATCAATGCGTGCAACACATTGGAGCGGTGGCTGTAGAGCACGCCTTTCGGATTGCCCGTCGTGCCGGATGTGTAGCAAAGCCCGCAGGCCGTGTGCTCGTCGAACGACTTCCATTCGAATGACGGATCGCCGTCCATGATAAAATCTTCATACGCCACCATGTTGGGAATATCGGCCTTGGGCAGATGCTCGCGATCCGTCATCGCGACATAGAATTCCACGGTCGGCAATTTCGGCGCGATCTTCTCCAGCAGCGGCGCGAAGGTAATGTCGAAAAATATCGCCCGGTCGCCTGCATGGTTCACGATGTAGATCAGTTGCTCAGGAAACAGCCGCGGGTTCAGCGTGTGATAGATCGCGCCGATACCCGCGATGCCGTACCACGACTCGATATGGCGGTGCGTGTTCCACGCCATCGTCGCCGCGCGGTCGCCGAGCTTGATGCCGCGCCGGTCCAGCGCGCTCGCCACGCGCCGCGCGCGGCCCGCGATCTCGCCGTAATTGGTGCGATGGATCGGCCCTTCCACCGTGCGCGTCACGACCTCGCGCTCCGCATGATAGGTCGCGGCGTGATCGATGATCTTGTGGACCAGCAACGGCCAGTCCTGCATCAGTCCAAGCATGAAACTCCCACCCCCGATTGCCCGGCCTCCATCATAGGAACGCGAAGGGTGCGGGGCAATGTTGACGCCCTCAAAGCGGGCGGCGCTTAATCGGCGCAGATAACGGAGCTTCCCATGCCTCTTTCTAACGCCCAGACCCGCGATGTGCAGTCGGTCCTGCACCCCTACACGAACCTGATGAAGCTGCGCGAAACCGGCGCGCTGGTGATCGAGCGGGGCGAGGGCGTGCGCGTCTATGACGGCAATGGCAAGGATTACATCGAGGCCATGGCCGGGTTGTGGTCCACGGCTTTGGGCTGGGGCGAGAACGTGCTGGCCGATGTGGCCGCCGAGCAGATGCGCAAGCTCGCTTTCGGACACCTGTTCGGGGGCAAAAGCCACGAGCCCGCCATCGCGTTGGCCGAGAAGCTGAAAGAAATTTCACCTTTCCCCGTGGGCCGCGTGTTCTTCGCCAATTCCGGCTCGGAGGCGAATGACAGCCAGATCAAGTTCCACTGGTATGCGGCCAATGCGCGGGGCCAGACCGCGAAGAAGAAAATCATTTCCCGCAAGCGCGCCTATCACGGCGTGACGATCGCGAGCGCAAGCCTCACCGGCCTTCCCGGCAATCATCGCAGCTTCGATCTGCCGTTGTCCTTCGCGGTGCATGCTGAATGCCCGCACTTCTATCACGCGGGGCAGGCGGACGAGAGCGAGGAGGAATTTTCAGTGCGCATGGGCGCCGATCTCGAAGCGCTCATCGCGCGCGAGGGTGCGGACAGTATCGCCGCCATGATTGTGGAGCCGGTGATGGGCGCGGGCGGCGTCATCATGCCTCCGAAGGGATATTTCGCCGCGATCACGAAGGTGCTGGCGCGCCATCGTATTCCCATCATTGACGACGAGGTGATCACGGGCTTCGGCCGCACAGGCGAGTGGTTCGGCTGCACGACCTATGGCTTCACGCCCGACTCCATGTCCATCGCGAAAGCGATGTCGAGCGCCTATCTGCCGATTTCCGCCGTGCTGCTGTCGCCGGAAATGAGCGAGATCATCGAGGAGGAATCCGGCCGCATCGTAACCTTCGGCCACGGGTTCACCTATTCCGGCCATCCGGTGGCGTCGGCGGTGGCGCTGAAAACCATCGAGATCTATCAGGAACGCGACATTGTCGGGCATGTGCGCCGCGTGATGCCCGCTTTTGCCAAGCGTATATCGGCGCTTGCCGATCATCCGCTTGTCGGCGAGGCGGTCGTGGCGGGGCTTGTCGGCGCGGTGGAACTGACGCCGGACAAACAGGCGCGCACGAATTTCGACCCCGCGAACGCCGTGGGCGCGATGGTCGGGCGCTTTGCCGAAGAAGAAGGCGTCATCGTGCGCCCGCTGATGGGCGACCGCATCGCGTTCTGTCCGCCGCTGGTGATTACAGAGGCAGACATCACGGAACTATTCGACCGCTTCGAACGCGCCCTCAATCGCGGGCTGGACTGGGTGAAGAAGGAAGGATTGCTGGGTTAGGGTCGGTAGTATAAAGTACGACTTCTTGCTACCAGGTATGCCCATGTCCAATATCGAGAAAATCTCCATCGCTCTGCCACGCGACATGGTGAAAACCATTCGCGATGCGGTTGAAGAGGGCAGCTACGCCACGACCAGCGAAGTTATTCGCGACGCGCTGCGCAACTGGAGCGAAGATCGCGCCTATGAGCAGGCGATCAAGACCTACGGCATCGAACGCTTGCGCCGTCTGGTGCAGGAGGGGATAGACAGCGGCCCTTCGGTGCCCGCCGCGAAAGTCTTCGACCGGCTGGAAGCCAAATACGCCGCCATGGCCAAGCCGAAGCGCAAACGGGTCGCGCGGAAGTGAAATCCGTCGCCTTCTCACCCAAGGCGGAGGAAGAACTCGAAGCCATCGGCGACTACATCGCGCCGGACAATCCGGGCCGGGCCTTTTCATTCGTTCGGGAACTCCGTGCCCGCGCCGAGGCAATCGCGAATGCACCCAACGCCTATCCGCCGCGCGAGGACATCGCCAAAGGCCTGCGCATGGCGGTTCATAAGCCATATCTGATTTTATTTCGTGTTCTCCCGGCGGAAATTCGTATCGAGCGCATCATCCACGGCGCGCGCGCTTTGCCGCGTTTATTGCGCGATTGAACGGAACGGAATTTCCGCTGGGGGATTTCCTTGGGAGCAAACTCTCGAAGGAATCCATCATGTCCGGACCGTTCACGCTGAAACCGTTGCCGTGGAATGAAGATGCGCTTGCGCCCACCATTTCCGCGCGCACCATCGAGTTCCATTATCACAAGCATCACAAAGCCTATGTCGAAACGCTGAACAAGCTGGTCGCCGGCACGCGCTATGCCGACATGAAGCTGGAAGAAATCGTGCGCGCGACTGCCGGCAAGGACGCGGAAAACGAGAAAAAGATTTTCCACAATGCGGGCCAGGTCTGGAACCATGATTTCTACTGGCGCAGCCTCGCGCCGAAAACGGGCGAACCCACGGGCGCGCTCGCAAAGGCCATCGAACGCGATTTCGGCGATGTGAAAACATTGACCGAAAAACTCGCCGAAGCGGGCAAGGAGCAATTCGGTTCCGGCTGGGCGTGGCTTGTGTCCAAACGCGGCAAGCTTTCCATCGAGAAAACCGGCAATGCTGGCGATCCGATGGCGCAGGGCGTCAATTGCCTTCTCGCGCTGGATGTGTGGGAGCACGCCTATTATCTCGACTATCAGAACGAGCGCCCGAAATATCTCGAAAAGGTGCTGGCGAAATTGCTGAACTGGGAATTCGCGGGCGAAAATCTCGAACAGGAAGACCACCCGGTTCGGGCAGCGGCGTAAGGCTTTCCCCGCCACAAATTCCGTCTAAGCTCGCTCCCGGCAAAATCGGGAGCGAGCGATGTCCTACGAAGAAATTCTCTACGACGTCAAAGACGGCATTCTCACCATCACACTGAACCGGCCGGAGAAGCTCAATGCTTTCACCGGCGTTATGCAAAAAGAATTGATCGACGCCTTCGGGCGCGCGAGCAAGGACGATGCGGTGCGCACCATCGTGGTGACGGGTGCGGGCCGTGCGTTCTGCGCCGGTGCGGATTTGTCGGCAGGGGCGGCGACATTCGATTTCGCCAAGCGCACGGATCGCCCCGACCGGCGCATCGAAGGCGAAGTGGACTGGAGCGACGAACGCATCCGCGACGGCGGCGGGCGCGTGACGCTGGCGATTTATGAATGTCTCAAACCTGTCATCGCGGCGGTGAATGGTCCGGCGGTGGGCGTGGGCGCAACGATGCAGCTCGCGATGGATATTCGCATCGCGAGCGAAACCGCGCGTTTCGGTTTTGTTTTCGCGCGGCGCGGTATCGTGCCGGAGGCGTGTTCGAGCTGGTTCCTGCCCAAGATCGTGGGCATCGCGCAGGCTCTGGAATGGTGTTTCTCGGGCCGCGTGTTCGATGCGGCGGAAGCGTTGCGCGGGCGTCTTGTCAGCGAAGTGCTGCCGCCCGACAAATTGATGGCGCGCGCCTATGAACTCGCCGCCGAAATTCGCGACAACACCGCGCCCGTCGCGGTGGCGCTGACGCGGCAAATGCTGTGGCGGTTATCAGCGGAGGATCATCCAATGGGCGCGCACCGCATCGACAGCCGGGGAATCTATTCGCGCGGCGCATCCGCCGATGTGAAGGAAGGCGTCATGGCGTTTCTGGAAAAGCGCGCGCCCAATTTTCCGCAGAACGTCTCGGCCGACATGCCGCCTTACTTCCCGTGGTGGGAAGAGAGGGAATATGACTAGGTTTTAATGGTGCCTGTGAAAAATCGCGGCGAACAGACGGCGCAGCCAACCGGAGGAACGCGTCCCACTGCGCGACGGACTGTTATAGACCAGATGTCCAAGCATGGCTTACGCACTCCCACGCAACGGCACGCACAACGATGCCGTGACGAAGCATCGCACCGCAATCATTAACCTCCGATTAAGACAAAATCCAGCTTTGGGTCGATATGAGGATTTTATCGTCCGGGTTCGTTGTCCGGCACGGGGCTTGAGCGCACGCCTTCCTGCGGTGCGAGCGAAGCGCGGCAGATGGAAAGTCCGTTCGCCCAGCCGGCGCGATAGGCGTGATCGCTTTCGTACAGCGCGTCATCGCGCACCTGAGACCCTCGATAATTCGCGCCCGATGCGTTCGCTGTCGCGCAACCGTCATCATAGCCTTCCTTGTAGGAGGGCGTGTTGCGCGTGGCGCGTTGCGCGCGCGTTTCAAAAATGCCGCAAGCGGCGAGCGCAAACGCTAGCGACAGCGCGATGAGTTTTCGAAGCATGATCTGAATCTAGCAGACGGAATGCGCCGCGCGCGAAACTCCGTGTACGGAACGATTGGCTTTGAGTGAACATATATAGAACATTGTACAACCTAAGGCTAAAGTTTGACCAAAATCCTAAGCGCCGCGGCGGCCCGATCCGGCCCCTGAACGGACCTCCAAAGCCGTGGTTCGCAAGCGCCACTCCCCGCCACTTTTCCTCGCTTTATCCAACAGTTGGAACGGGCAAACCCCGCAGTTTGGCTGGAAAAATTTCTCCACAGACAATTAAAAGCTGTCTATCTATTCACGGCTACTTTTGGTTGTAGGATGATAGTCCTACAGCGCGTGCCGGGGAGGTCCGCGGGGCTACAGACAAGGGGTGCGTTATGGAGAAAAACAGGGTTTGCATGCGGCGTCCGCGCGCCTTCGAGGCGCCGGAGCGGATGGACATGGCGCAGGCGATTGTCGCCCACGCCTATGGCGTTTCGGTGGAGGAAATGCGCGGGCCTGAGCGGTCGCGGGCGCGCGCCAGCCATGCGCGGCAGGTGGCGATGTATCTGAGCCATGTGGTGCTCAGCCAGTCGCTGACGGAGGTGGGCCGCGCCTTTGGGCGCGACCGCACCACGGCCTCCTATGCGTGTAATCGCATAGAAGACCTGCGCGACGATCCCGATGTGGATCGCACGCTGGGCTGGATGGAGATGATGTTGCGCCAGGCGGCGGGGATTTCCCGATGAGCGGGCCGCCGGACCATGAAGTCATGCGCGAGGGCCGCCGCATCTTGCGCAGGCTCACCGGCGATCACGCGCGGCTGGTGCTGCTGGAAAGCGGCGATCACGCGCTGATGGAGCGCAATAACGCGCACGAAACCGCGCGCGTGTCGGCCGCGCTGGTGGAGGCGTTCCTCAAACGCGACTGGCTCGTGCGCGAAGACGACACGCTCATCATCAGCGATGCGGGTGCTGGCTGGCTCACGCGCGAGGCGATGGGCGAGGATGGCTTCGCGGCCCAGCATCGGGCGCTTGCCGAACGCATCGTTATGGGGCCGCATGGCGAGGAGAAGCGCGTCACCGTCAATGAAGGCGAGTCGCCGCTTGGCTGGCTGAAGCGGCGG
>DATCEI010000099.1:0-6666 GCA_036510185.1 Rhizomicrobium sp.
CCCACCGTATTGCGGCGGATGCCGTCGAAGCCGAACTGACGATTCTGTGGTTTCGCGAAATGCTGTCCGGCGCTTACACGCCGCGCTGGGTGGACCTCGACATCGAAGATGTCGGGCCGTCGCGCGCGTTGGCGTTCGTGATCAACCACGAACATCCCCGCTATGAGAACAGTCTCAACGAAACACAAATCGCGCAACGCATGGCGCTGGCCGAAGGAATCCTCGGCACCAATCGCGATTATCTTTACCGCACGGCGCGGCATCTCGATGAATTGGGTGTCGCCGATCCGCTGATGCAGCGGCTCGAAAAACAGGTGCGCGAATTCGCCAACGAACCTCTGGGAGAAAACAAATGACCATCAACACGACATTCGAGGATTTGCCGAAACTCGCGGGCACGGAGACGGGCGTGTCGGACTGGGTGGAGATCACGCAGGACCGCATCAACGGTTTCGCGCAGGCCACCGGCGATCACCAATGGATCCATGTCGATGTCGAACGCGCGGCGCGCGAACTGCCCGGCGGCAAAACCATCGCGCATGGTTATCTGACTCTGTCGCTCATTCCGTGGCTGGCCGGGGACTTCCTGCATATCGAAGGCCTCACGCGCGGCATCAACTACGGCTCGAACAAAGTGCGGTTCACCAATATGGTGCCGGTGGGAAGCCGTGTGCGCGCGCGTTGCAAGATGCTGTCTGCCGAACCGCGCGCGGGCGGCATGCAGATCATCAACGAAGTCACCATCGAGATCGATGGTCAGGCGCGCCCCGCCTGCGTCGCGGAGACGATCAGTCTTGTTTATCGGTAAAAGCTGACACTGTTTCTGCTAAACCAAACTCAATTGTCATCCCCGGCTGAGCGAAGCGAAAGCTTCGCGAAGGGAAGGGGACCCAGGTGGTGAAAGCCATCTGGTCTTGACGATTGTTCTTCTAATTTTTTCACACGGAGTTTGTGGCGCCACCTGGGTCCCCTTCCCTCGCACTCGCGCGTAGCGCTCGCACTCGCCGGGGATGACAAATTTTGTAATCACACACCGCGATAATATTGCGCGATGGTCCATGCGCCGATGGCCATGAAGCCGATGCCCGCGATCAGTTTCAGCGGCACGGTTTGTAAGTAACGGCTCGCCATCGCGCCCACCGTCACCGAAATCAGGGTGCCCAGCACCAGCGCGCTTGTCGCCGCCGCGAACACATAAAGCGGCGGTGTTTCGCGTTCGGAGGCGAACAGCATCGTCGCAACTTGCGTCTTGTCGCCCAACTCGGCCACGAAAATGGTGAGGAACATCGTCAGCAATTCGCGCATCGCGTTACCTCAAACTTTCAGGTGAAGATTCACAAACGCCACAATGCGCTCGATGGCCCGCCTGCTTTCCGGCAACCAGTCCGCCGCCACCTGCCAGACATGAAACACGCCGGGCCAGGTTTCCAGCACCACGGGCACATGCGCCGCACGCATCCGTTCGGCCATCATCACGCTATCGTCGCGCAGCATTTCGATTTCCGAACACTGGATCAGTGTCGGCGGCAATCCCGCCACGTCGCCGCGCAAAGGCGAGATCAGCGGATTGGCCGGATCCTCGTTCGGGCAATAGGCGGCAAGCACGGATTCGAACATCCGTCCGTCGAACATCGCATCGCTTTGCGCATTCTTCGTGTGCGAGGGCGGTGCTTCGACCAGATTGGTCACGGGCGACAGGCACACCAGCGCGCCCGGCATCGGCAGGCCCAGCATCTTCAGCGTCAACGCCATCGTCAGCGTGAGATTGCCGCCCGCGGAATCCCCGCCCACCGCAATCGCGCCCGGCGCAATGCCCTTGTCCAGCAGCCCGCGATAGGCCGCCACCACATCGTCCAGCCCTGCGGGAAATTTATGCTCCGGCGCGAGCCGGTAATCGACCGCATACACCGGCATCCCGATCTGATCCGCCAGCCGCCATGTCAGCGCGCGATGATTGGCGGGCACACCGCCCACGAAACCGCCCCCATGAATATAAAGCATCGCCGCTTTGTCGTTGGCCGTTTCGCCGCGCACCAGCTCCGTCGGCACCCCGCCCAGCATGATTTGCGAAACCGTCACCTGCACCGGCACGCGCGAGGGGTGCCGCGCGAAATCGGCCATGATGGCGCGCAGTTCCATAATGTCCGGCCGCTTCCTGAAGCGGCGCTTCATGACGATCCGCAGGAAAGCGTCGGCGGCGAAAAGCTGGATGCTCATGGGTTTTTCCGCGAGACTCGGCCAACGCTCCTACCACGCCGGAGGCCTGATTCCATAGGGCCCGATTTCATGAGGTAAGCCGTCCTTAACGCTGTTTGTGCCTCAATCGGCCCATGCAGCAGCCGAGCCGAATCCCCGAACTCGATGGCGTGCGCGGCACCTCCGCGATCATGGTCATCATTGCGCATCTGTTCGGCGAGCCGCCGCACGGCATTCATGCCCTCACGCTGGGCTGGCTGTGCGTGGATGTGTTCTTCGTGCTTTCGGGTTTTCTCATCGGCTCCATCATCCTGAACGAATATAACGAGACCGGATTTTTCAAATCCTTTTATGTGCGCCGCGCCGCGCGCATCATTCCGGCCTATGCGCTGGTGCTGGTGGTGACGTTGCCGCTGGCAGCACTCACCGCCGGACATATCTGGTCGGACCATCCGTTCAGCGCCTGGGTCTATGGCACCTTCACCACCAATTTCGCCATGGGTTTTTCCGACGGCGGCGGCACATGGATGCGGCCGACATGGACGCTGGCCGTGGAGGAGCAATTCTATCTGCTGTTGCCACTGGTAATTTATGTCACGCCGAGGCGTTTGTTGCCGTCGCTGCTGATTGCGTTGTGGCTTTCCGCGTTTGCGATCCGCGTTGCGCTCAGTTTCCATTATCCGCTTGCGGTGCTGACGCTGCTGCCGTGCCGCATGGATTTGTTGCTGGCAGGCACGGGCGTTGCGCTTCTGAACCGGCAATTCGATATGAAGCGCTATCTCACCGTATTGCGCGTGATCCCGCTGGTGGCGGCGTTTGTTCTGCTGATTGTTGCGCTGTACGGAAAAGAGGGCACGTTCCAGATCGTGTCCGACAGCGCCGCCAGCATCGGCATTGCGTCCTATCTACTCGCCATCATTCACGGCGCGCCGGAAGGAAAACGCTATCGCTCACCGGTGCTGCGTTATCTGGGCAAGGTGTCCTACACGCTTTATCTCGTGCATCAATCGGTGTCCGGCCTGCTGCACGGATTGCTGCTGGGCGGATTGCCGGATGTCGGCACGCCCGCGCAAATCGCCGTGTCGCTGCTCGCGATTGCGGTGTCGGTTGGCCTCGCATCGCTGTCATGGTACTGGTTCGAAGCGCCGATCCTGCGCTGGGCTCGCAATTACAGCACCACACCCCACGCGCTGCCTGCCTCCACGGTGGTCACAGGCTGAATATTGTAATAGACTGCCGCAACACTTGCGGCGAGCCTGTTGGAGATTTGCGCGATGATGACACGATTTTTCAAACCATTCAGCGCGCTGTTTGGGTTTCTCGTTCTTGCTCCGGCGCTGAGTTCTACCGGCGCGGCCGCAGTCACGCTGTCAAAATTCGCGGTACTTGGCTCATATTCCACCTCCGTTTTCTCGGTTAATTCCGCGAACACGGCGGTGGGGGCATATGGAGCGTTCGGAGGTGAAGGCGGCGGAGCTGCGAACGGCGCATTTATGCGCACGGAGGATGGAACGATCACGCCGTTCGGGGTTTCCGGGGCGCAGAGCACGGCTGCCATAAGCATAAATGACGACGGCACTATCGTCGGAATTTATAGGGATTCAGCCTCAATCCCCCATAGCTTCATGCGGACACCCGATGGGGGGATCACGACTTTCGATCCTCCGAGAACAGTTCTTAAAGTCGGTTGGGGCAGTTCTGCATCAGGCATCAATGAGCGTGGTTCAATTGTAGGAACTTATACTGGCGCAAAAGACTTAGCTCACAGTTATATTCGCACGCCCAGCGGAAGATTTGTAAGATTCGATGTTCCGGGCGCCAAGGAAACTCTCGCTCGTGGCATCAATAAATCGGGTGAGATTGCGGGGATATATACCGATGCAATAAATTCGGTACATGGTTTCCTTCGGTCTCCCGAAGGAACATTCACAACATTCGATGCGACGGGCGCAGGTACTGCTGGCGGCGAAGGCACATATGCATCTGGCATCAATAATAGCGGAGAAATAGTGGGGAATTATCTCGATGCAAGCCAAATAGCTCACGGCTTTTTGCGCATGCCCAACGGTGTAATTGTCGAATTCGACATCGCCGGTTCCGGAGGCACCGCGCCGAATAGCATCAACAACAGAGGAACCATCTCAGGATATTCTCTGCCCGGATACAAACCTTTTTTGCGCCATGCCGATGGAATGATCTCCGAATGGGGAGGCTCCCGCTCTGGTATCGCGCCTTTATGCATCAATAATTTCGGGACGGTTGGTGGTTACATATACAACCCTGCGCTCGCTGCACCACAGCAGGGGTTCGTAAGAATTCAATGAGCCTATTCTCTTAGAGAAATATTTGGTTTGACGTGGATAGGCGTTCATCAACGCCTTGCCTCACTGCCATTCCGGAATTGCCGGAACGCGGAGGCGTTCGATTTCCGGCATGTCGAAACCGAAATGCTCCGTCAGAAGCGCGCGCAATGCGGCGCGGTCGGCGAGTTGCGATGCACTCGCGTCGCCTCCGCGTATCACTGTCACGTCGCGGTTCATGACATTCACGCGCCCGTCCGGCGTGACGGCGCTCAGCATCATCCCATTCACGAAAGGCGAGGTGGGATGCGTGGCGACGAAATGGTTCGCCATTTCGAAATCCACCGCGTTTTCGCCGTCGAGAATTGTCACCCAGCCCGGAACGGATTGACCGCCGCGCGCAACATGCAACACCCAAAAATCGCCCTCGAGATCGACGGTTTTGGTCATGGTCCCCTTCTGGCGGCCAGGTGGTCAGTTAATAGTTGGGCGGTGGGCCGCTCCAGGTCGCTGCGGGATTTCCACATTATGCAGGTATTTTAGCATGTTAATGGCTCAACGGGTACAGAAAGCGAGCGAATATTTCCGTACCCGTCCGCGATAAATTTCTTTCGCCACCCTCCACAACAACCGCCGGCCAACGTCATATTCTGTGAACACCGAAACGCGGCAGCGCTCGGTGCATCGAAGCTGGAGCGAATGGTCGAGCGGCCTGACATTGCGCACATAAGTGACGCCATGCGTTCTTCGGATACGGCCTCCGCCGTACTGAAGGCAGACCATTGGTTCGCCCATGAGGTGCTGCCGCTTGAGGCTTCGCTGATGCAATTTCTCCAGCACAATTGGCGCAACCAGAGCGAGATCGCCGATCTGCGGCAGGAAATCTACATCCGCGTCTATGAAGCCGCCATCAAGCAAATTCCGGACAAGGCGCGGCAATTCGTATTCACGACCGCGCGGCATCTGCTTGTCGATCGTGTGCGCAAGGTCCGCGTCATTCCGATCGAGGCGGCCACGGATTTCGAATTGCTGGACATCGCCAGCGCCGAACCCGGCCCCGATCATGTCGTGCTTGCGCGCGATGAATTACGCCGCATGTGCGATGCGCTGGAACAATTGCAGCCGCGCTGGCGGGAGGCCGTGATGCTTGGCCGCATCGAAGGGCTTTCACGGCGCGAGGTCGCCCAGCGTATGGGCGTGACGGAGTTCACGGCCGCGACCTATCTCAAATTCGGCATCGCCGCGCTGACGGAAATTCTTTACGGCGCCGCACCCGGCACAAGGAGCACGCCATGAGCGGCGAAATCGCGAATCGCGCAATGCCGGACGCGCTGCATCTTCAGGCGTGCGACTGGATCGAGCGCCGCGATTTCGGCGGCTGGACGAACGCGGACAAAACGCAGTTCGAAGTGTGGCTCGGCGAATCTTCGGCGCATCGCATCGCATTCCTCCGTGCGGAGCATAGCTGGAAAAGCACGGAAATGCTCACCGTTCTGCGGCCCTTCAGGTCTGAACAGGAGGCTTCTTCGTCGCGCGGAAGCATGCGGGGATCGCTTCGGAGATTCGCCGCACCTTTTCTTGTTCTCGCGATTCTCGGCATGGCGGGTGCGGCCTATTTCGAGACGCCGCACTATAAGACCTATGCAACGGCGGTGGGTGGGCACAGAACTATTGCATTGGCCGATGGTTCACGCATCGAACTCAACACCGACACCGTCGTGCGGATCGCGCAGAATGCCGGTCAACGCAAAGTCGTTCTGGAAAACGGCGAAGCCTATTTCGAAGTCAAGCATGATGCGGCGCATCCGTTTGTCGTTAGTGCGGGCAGCCATCACGTCACCGATCTCGGAACGAAATTCGTCATGCGCAAACATGATGACAATCTGGAAGTGGCGCTGGTCGAAGGCCGTGTGCGCTTTGACGACACGGGCAATGACGGAAAAGCGCGCGCGTTGACGCTTTCTCCGGGCGAAACGGTGCGCGCGGCGGGAGCAGCGCTGTCCGTCAGCAAAAAATCCGGCGATGCCCTGACCAGCGAGTTGGGCTGGCGCCGCGGCGTTCTTATTTTCGACCGCGCTTCGCTTGCCGACGTCGCGGGTGAGGTCAATCGCTACAATCAAAAGAAGCTGATCGTGGCGGATGAAGCGGCAGGGCGCGTGCATATCGGCGG
>DATCEI010000100.1:0-3026 GCA_036510185.1 Rhizomicrobium sp.
GGGCACGGTGTTCGTGCTCTATGCGAGCATTCTCGAACCCGTCGTGCCCGGCGCGCTTGGGCATATTCTCGTCGCGTCGATGCTGTCGCTGCCCGGCGGCATTCTCATCGCGCGGATCATGATACCCGGCAAGGAAGAAACCGAAGCAATCGCCGCATCCGGTTTTGAATATCGCTCCAGCATGGATGCGGTGGCGCGCGGTACGGCAGATGGGCTTCAGCTTTGGCTTGGCATCGTGGCGATGTTGCTGGTGATGGTGGCGCTCGTCGCGTTGACGGACATAATCTTCAAACATCTGCCCCTCGTTGCTGGCGCGCCGCTGACGGCGGAACGTATTTTCGGCTGGGCGTTTGCGCCGTTTGTCTGGCTCGTCGGAGTCCCGTGGAAAGACGCCGCCACCGCTGGATCGCTGATGGGGGACAAGACCATTCTCAACGAATTCGTCGCCTATCTGAAGCTTGCGGCGTTGCCCGCCAACGCGCTCGATCCGCGCTCGCGTCTTATCATGCTCTACACAATGTGCGGCTTCGCCAATTTTGGTTCTGTGGGAATTCTCATCGCGGGTGTGGGTGGTCTTGTGCCTGAACGCCGCGCGGAGATCGTGCCGTTAGCGTTGCGCGCCCTTGTCTCCGGCACGATGGCAAGCGCGCTCACCGGCGCGATTATCGGATTGTTGCCGGTGAGCTAATCGGGATCGGCGTCGTTGGCGCGCGCGGCCTGGCGTTGCAAGTCTAACGCCATGATCGCGCCGATGGGAATGGTCGCGACATAAATCAGGATTGTTGCGATCAGCGTCGACCATGGCCAATAGACGGCAAGACAAAACAATAGCGCCGAAAACGCCACTGCCATGGGCCGGTAAAGACGCGGCAGACGCAGATATTTTATGGATGGTGTCGGCAGTCGGCTGATCATCATGGGTGAGGCAATGACAATGATGACCGCGCTGTAGATCGGATTCTGGAACAGCGGAATGTGGAATGCGAAGGTCAGCAGTATCGGCAGTAGCACAATTCCCGCAGCACCCGGCGTGGGCAATCCCGTGAAATAGGGATTGGCCGGTGTTGCGCCTTCATCGCGCAATGCCTGAATATTGAACCGAGCCAGCCTGATCGCGCAGCACACGCAATAGGCCAGCGCCAACGCCCAACCCGTCAGGCCCATGTGGAACAACGTCCATGAGTAAATCACCATGCAGGGCGCAACCCCGAAACTCACCATGTCGGCAAGCGAGTCGATCTGCGCGCCGAAGCGGCTGTCGGCGCCCAGCATGCGCGCCGCGCGCCCGTCCAGCGCATCGAACAATCCGGCGCAGACGATGGCTGCTACTGCGGGCTTCCATTCGCTCTCCAGCGCAAAGCGGATCGCCGTCAGGCCCGAGCACAACCCGCCCAGCGTCAGGGCACTGGGTATGATCCTCTCGAAAGACAGATCTTCCAGCCGCTCGACCGCCGCCCTGCGAACCCGGTTGATCCTGCCTTTCTTCACGCGCTCAACCTCGCAAGAATTGTTTCGCCGGCTTTGACATGCTGGCCCGCCGCGACCGCCACTTGTGCGCCCGGCGGCAAATAAACATCCAGCCTACTGCCGAAACGGATAATGCCGAAGCGTTCGCCGCAAACTACCGTTTGGCCTTCCCGAAGATCGCATTTTATGCGGCGCGCGATAAGGCCCGCGATCTGCACTACGGCCAGTTCCGCGCCGCCGTCCAGCCGGATGCGGGCGGCCATGCGCTCATTGTGCTCGCTGGCCTTGTCGAAAGAGGCATTGAAGAAGCGCCCGGGCCGATAGGCGAGGCGGACCACGGTTCCATTCGCCGGGTTCCGGTTCACATGGACGTTGAAAACATTCATGAAAATGCTGAGGCGCTGGCGCGGAGCATCGCCCATGCCGAGTTCCGGCGGTGGCGCGGCGTTCACGATGGGCAGCATACGGCCATCCGCGGGGCTGATGATGAGGCCGGTTCCGGAAGGCGCCGTCCGGTCGGGGTCGCGAAAAAACGCCACACACCACAGGGTCAGCGGCAGGAAGGCGAGGCCCGCCACGCGGGAGAGCGCGAACAGAGCCAGATTGATGAGGAGGAAGAGGGCGATGAAGGGCCAGCCCTCGCGGTGGATTTTCAACAATCGTCTCCGCCAAAATCACGCGCGGCCGGATCGCTCCGGCCGCGCGCATGATTCGCGGATTATCCTCAGATCGGCTGTATATTGGAATGGGTGCTAGCGTCGGCGCTTGTGCCGGCCTTGCCGCCGGCTTTGGCATTCGCGCTGGACTTGGTCTTGCCATCCGCCTTGGCGCTGGCGCTGCCATTGGCCTTGGTGTGCGTGCTAGCAAGTTTGTGCGACTTCGCATGCGTTGCCGTATGGCCGGGCGCTGAACCGCTCGCCGTTTTCGTCGAAGAACCCGTCGAGGTCTTCGAGGAGCCCGACGATTTGCCGTGCGCGCTTCCGCTTGCCGCGGCATTCAGGTCGGTATTGTTCAGCGTGCGCGAGGTGCTGTTCACCGCTGTATTGGTTTCGCGCTCGGCGCTGTGTTCCACATCGGCTGTGGCGTTGTGTGTTCTCTCGAACACCTTGTTTGCTTCGTTGCGTGCGTCTTTGGAAATGTATCCCAGGCTTTGGTCGGCCGTCGTATCGACGCTACCAGAAGCCGAACCCGTGGCATTGCCCGCTGCCGAAGCAACAGACGATGCCGCATTGGCGCTGCCTGTTGCCGTGCCTGCGACGCTGCCGGCCACGCCGCCCACGCCGGACGCGCTTTTCAGCGTGCTGTCGGTGGTCGAACGCAGTTTGGAATCCGCGCTCGCTGTCGTGCCGTTCACGGTGCTTTCGGTCTGATGCACGGTTTGCGTGGCAGGTTTCGTCGCGGACGAAAGATCGGGCGAGGCATTGAGCGCGCCGTGGCCCGACACGCTGCCGGATGCCTTGTCGACCGTCTTGGCTGTCGGCTGGATGGTCGTGCGGCCGAGGCTGTTGATGCTGCCCGCGCCGCCGAACGAACCCATGCCGTTCAGCGAACCCATGCCG
>DATCEI010000101.1:0-10239 GCA_036510185.1 Rhizomicrobium sp.
TCAACACGATCCATCACACCGCGCGCGTGGACGCCGCATCGCGCGCCATCGTTCGGCCTTCGCCGGATTTGCTTTATTCCGATTGTCCTTATGATCTTTCACATGGCCCTCTGCGCGTCACTGCGCCCGTTCCCGCGGGCACATACTGGTCGGTGTCAGCGTTCGATTCTCAAACGAACAATTTCTTTGTGCTGGACGACCGCGAGGCCAAAGGCGCGGTCGATTTCGTACTTGCTGCCAAGCCCATGAAGGCAGGCGCGTTGCAAGTGATCGTTTCGCCAACCGAACACGGCGTGCTATTGTTCCGCACGTTGATCGATGACGATGCGCATTTCGTAACATTGAACGCCGCGCGTTTGCGCGCGCGCTGCACGCGTTTCACGAGGGGATAGATGCGGATTTGGGGGATATTCGCGGGCGCGGCGTTGCTGCTCGCCGCTTGCGGTCAGGAACAGAAACCGGCGCCGCATGCGGGCGGCCTCACGCGCATCCTGTTCGTCACCGACTGGAAAGCGCAGGCCGAACATGGCGGCTTCTACGAGGCGCTGGCCGAAAGGCTTTACAAGAAACGCGGTCTCGATGTTCACATCATGGAAGGCGGGCCGGCGGTGAACGTGCCGGAGCTGCTGGCGGGCGGAGCCGCCGATTTCGGCATCGGCTCCAATGCGTTTATTCCCATCAACATGATGCGCGAGGGCGCGCGCGTCAAAGCCGTAATGGCAGTCTTCCAGAAAGATCCGCAAGTTCTCATCACCCATCCGCGCAAGGACGTGCGCACGCTTGCCGACATGAAGGGCAAACCCATCATGATTTCCGACGCGACCATTTCCGCCTTCTGGCCATGGCTGAAGGCGCGCTACGGTTTCGAGGACACGCAGATACGAAAATACACATTTAATCTCGCGCCGTTCCTCGTTGATCCACTGGCCATTCAGGAAGGTTATCTGTCGAGCGAACCTTACACGGTGGAAAAACAGGGCGGTTTCACGCCGCAGATTTTCCTGCTGGCCGATAATGGCTATCCCGGTTACGCCAACATGGTGCTGGTGCCGCAACACTGGATCGACACCAATCCCAAAGCCGTGCAGGCATTTGTGGACGCGACGGCGCAAGGCTGGCGCGACTATCTGACTGGCGATCCGCGCCCCGCCAATGCGCTCATCAAACGCGACAATCCCGAAATGACCGACGATCTCATCGCGCAGGCCATCGACAAGATGAAATCGTATGGCATCGTGATGTCGGGCGATGCGCAGACGATGGGCATCGGCGCAATGACCGACGCACGCTGGAAGGATTTCTTCGATACGATGGCGGGTTTGGGCATGTACGACAAATCGCTTAACTATCGTGACGCGTATGATCTGCGGTTTGTGAACGCCGCGCACTGACATTGCACGCGACCCATGACATTATGAGTCTATGTCGCTTCTCTCCCTCACCGCACTCACCAAAACCTTCGCCAACGGCGTGGCGGCGTTGGGACCGATCAACCTGAGCGTCAACGCGGGCGAATTTGTTTCTCTGGTGGGGCCGAGCGGTTGCGGGAAGTCCACCGCCTTGCGCGTGATCGCGGGATTGCTGGCGCCGAGCGCAGGCACGGTCGAATTCCCCAACGGCAAGCCGGAAATCGGTTTTGTGTTTCAGGAGCCGACGCTGATGCCGTGGGCGAGCGCGCTCGACAATGCGCGCCTGCCCTTGGACCTCAAGCACGTGAATCGCGGCGAGGCCGATGCGCGCGCTGCACGGGCGTTGGCGCGCGTGGGGCTTTCCGGATTCGAACACGCATTCCCTCGCGAACTTTCCGGCGGCATGAAGATGCGCGTGTCCATCGCGCGCGCGATGGCCGCTGAACCGAAACTGTTGCTGATGGACGAACCCTTCGCGGCGCTGGATGAACTGACGCGCCAATCGCTCAACGACGATCTGCTGAAACTGTGGCGCGAAGATTCGCTGACCGTGATCTTCGTCACGCATTCGGTTTATGAAAGCGCCTACCTTTCAGGCCGCGTCGTGGTGATGACGCCGCGCCCCGGACGCATCGAAGCCGACATCGCATTGCCGCAGCCGATTGCGCGCGATGCGAATTATCGTCTGACGCCGCAATTTGCGGAGGGCGCGGGCGAGGTGTCCGCTGCGTTGAAGCGCGCGATGCAGGCAGCGGCATGAATCGCGCGCTCAAAATCATCGTGCCCATCGCGGTTGGCATTGCGGCGCTGACGCTGTGGGAATTTCTGGTGCGGCATTACAACGTGCAGCCTTTCGTGTTGCCCGCGCCGAGCGCGATCTGGGCGGCGTTCATCGAGAATTTCGGTTCGCTGATGGCGTCGTTGTGGACGACATTGCGCATTACGTTGGCCGCATTCGCGCTGGCGGTGACCGGCGGTGTGGCGCTGGCGGTTCTGTTCAGCCAGAGCCGCAGAATCGAAACCGCGCTTTATCCTTATGCGGTGATTTTGCAGGTGACGCCTGTCGTGGCGATTGCGCCGCTGATTTTAATCTGGGTCGGCTTCGAGCGCATCAATCTGGCGCTGGTGATCATCGCATGGATCGTGGCGTTCTTTCCGATCCTGTCGAATACAACCTTGGGCCTGAAATCCGCCGACCACAATCTGATCGATCTGTTCAGGCTGTACGGCGCGAGCCGCTGGCAGATCATGTGGAAACTGCAATTGCCGACGGCGCTGCCCTTTCTGCTGGGCGCGATGAAAGTGTCGGGTGGGCTGGCGCTCATCGGCGCGGTGGTGGCGGAGTTCGTGGCGGGCAGCGGCACAGCGACGGGATTGGCCTGGCGCATCGTGGAAGCGGGCAATCGATTGCAGATCGCCAAGATGTTTGCCGCACTTGGCCTGCTGGCAGCGCTGGGCATCGCGATTTTCTCTGCGCTGTCGGCGCTGGAATGGGCGCTGCTGCATCGCTGGCATGAAAGCGCGCTTAAGAAAGAACGCTGAGTCTTTGTAGCGACCGCGCGATACCGTCCAGCACCATAATGAGACCGCGCTCGAAGACGCCGTCCATCGCGGCGGGGTCGGCGATTTCCGCCAGCACCACGCCATTGAGGAACACCGCCATCACACGCGCCATACGGGCGGCATCGCGGCCGGAGAAACCGGCTATCCGCAGCACGCGCAGCGCCACGGGAGGAACGGGAATGGAGCGGCTCAACAGCGGAAAGGCATGGGGATGGGCGAGGCCCGCAGACCGCAAGGAGCGCGCGGCCTGCCCCATCCATGCGCGCCAGCCCAGCGTCTCGTCGGTCGGGAGCGGGATGGATTCCAGAAGCTTCGCGGCCACACGATCCAGCAACACGGCCTTGTTCGGGAAGTGGTGATAGAGGGCCATCGCCTCCACGCCCAACCGCGCGCCGAGTCTGCGGGTGGAGAGAGCGTCCAAGCCCTCCTCGTCGATCAGCGTCAGCGCGGCGGTAGCGATGGCTTCGGGAGTCAGGGTTTTGGCGGATTTTTTCATAAACCTTACGATGTAATCTTTCTGACGAATCATACACCTTACGCCGTAAGGATAATGCGGGCATCAAACCGGCGAAAGACTGGCAGCTTACATAATTCACGCAAATCGTCTGTAGATATTCAAAATTCACAGTTCGTACTTGTGATGTCTTGATTTCGCGCGGCGGAAGTGTGACTTATCCCTCATGGCTACGCCCGTTTCCCAGATGTTGACTGCCAACCGGCTTCGCGACGGCGACGTGCTCTATTGGAAGGCGGGCGGCTGGGTGCTGACGCTGCCCGAAGGCGAGGTGTTCGACGACCCCAAAGCCGCCGACGCCGCGCTGGCCGCGGCCGCCGCCTTCGTGCAGGGCAATGAGGTCGTGGCACCCTACCTTTTCGACGTGCGCGTGGACGCGCGCGGCATTCACCCGGTAAAGGAGCGAGAGATCATTCGCGCCGCGGGGCCGAGTGTGCGCAGCGATCTCGGCAAACAGGCAGCCCATGTATAGGTACGACGAATTCGACGCCGCGATGGTGGCCGACCGTGTGGCGCAGTTCCGCTATCAGGTTGAGCGGCGGCTGAAAGGCGAACTCACCGAAGACGAATTCAAACCGCTGCGTTTGAAGAACGGGCTATATCTGCAATTGCACGCCTACATGCTGCGCATCGCCATTCCCTACGGCACGCTTTCGACGCGGCAGGTGCGCATGCTGGCGCATATCGCGCGCAAATATGATCGCGGCTACGGTCATTTCACCACGCGCCAGAATTTGCAATTCCATTGGCCAAAGCTGGTGGACGTGCCCGACATTCTGGCCGATTTGGCAAGCGTGGAAATGCATTGCATCCAGACCAGCGGCAATTGCATCCGCAATGTGACGGCCGATCAGTTCGCCGGCGCGGTGGCCGGAGAGGTTGAGGATCCTCGCATATTGAGCGAGATCGTGCGGCAATGGTCCACGTTTCACCCGGAGTTCTCTTACCTGCCGCGCAAGTTCAAGATTGCGGTGTCGGGCACGGTGGAAGACCGTGCGGCGATAAAATTCCACGATATTGGTATCGAGATCATCAAGAACGATGCGGGCGAGGTTGGTTATCGCGTGTTCGTGGGCGGCGGCATGGGGCGCACGCCCTATGTGGGGCTTGAAATAGGCCGGTTCGTGGCGCGCGAGGATATTCTGGCATATCTGGAAGCCTGCATGCGCGTCTATAATGAGTATGGGCGGCGCGACAATATCTATAAAGCGCGCGTGAAAATCCTCGCGCATCAATTGGGCGCGGATGAATTTCGCCGTCAAGCCGATCTGGAATTCGCGGAGATCAAGAAGGCGGGCACGTTGCAAGTGCCGGCGGAAGAATTGGCGCGCATCGCTGCCTATTTCGCGCCGCCCGCGTTTGAAACGCTGCCTGATGTTTCGCCGGAATTCGATGCGGCGCTTGCCGACAAAGATTTTGCGAATTGGGCGAAGACGAACCTCACACCGCATCGCGTGCCCGGTTATGCCATCGTGACGATTTCGCTGAAGGAGATCGGCGCCACGCCGGGCGACGCGACCGCCGATCAACTCGATGCCGCAGCACAGCTCATGGATGATTTCGGATACGACGAAATCCGCGTCACGCATGAACAGAATCTCGTGCTGCCGCATGTACGCAAGAAAGATTTGCCTGCGTTGTTCGCGCGTTTGCAAACGCTCGGCCTGGCCACGGCGAATGCGGGGCTTATTACGGACATCATCTGTTGCCCGGGTCTGGATTATTGCGATCTGGCCAATGCGCGTTCCATTCCCATCGCGCAGCAAATCCAGAAACGCTTTGCCGATCTGGAACGCCAGCACGATCTGGGCGAAATCAAGATCAAGATGAGCGGCTGCATCAATGCCTGCGGCCATCATCACGCGGGCCATATCGGCATTCTGGGCGTCGATAAAAAGGGCGTGGAGTTTTATCAGATCCAGCTCGGTGGCTCCGGTGCGGAAGACGCCAGCGTCGGCGAAATCATGGGCCCCGGTTTCGGCAAGGACGAGATCGTCGATGCCATCGAGCGCGTGGTCGATGCCTATGTGAAATTGCGCAAGCCCTATGAACGCCTGCTCGATACCTATCGCCGCGTCGGCATGGTGCCGTTCAAGAACATGGTCTATCAGGAACAGACCCATGCCGCTTATTAAGAACGGCGCGTTCGCGGCCGATCCGTTCGTGTTCGTGCCCGATGGGAAAGCCTTTCCCGAAGACACCGGCGTGATGGTGACGCTGGCGCGGTTTCAGAGCGAGCGCGAAAACCTGTTCGCGCATCATTCGCCGGTGGGTGTGCGGCTGGCGCCGGCGGAAAATCCGGAAGTCCTGAAAGGCGATCTGCCGCGCATCGCCGCCATCGCCATCGAGTTTCCCATCTTCCGCGACGGGCGCGGATTCTCATGGGCGCGCCTGTTGCGCACGCGGCTCGGCTACACGGGCGAAATCCGGGCCATCGGACATTTCTTATACGATCAGCTTGCGTTCATGGCGCGCGTGGGTTTCGACGCGTTTGAGGTGCGTCAGGATTTCCGCATCGAAGATTTCACCCGTGCGATGGGCGAGATGCATTACGTCTATCAACCCAGTGCGGATGGGAAGAAAACAATCCGCGATTTGCGGGCGGTAAAATAGCTAGGGCGAATTCCGCCCACCCTTCTTGACATTGGCCGAATTTCGCCCTAGGTTTCCGTCAGGAGATCGAGATGCCGACGCTTTTCTCGGCGGGATCGTGGAAGATCACGATGTATGCGGCTGATCACAATCCGCCGCATTTCCATATTGTGACGCGCGACCGCACCGAAGCGCAGATTGCCATCGCGACGCTCACCATTATTCGCGGCGAAGTGCGCGCGAATGTGCTGAAGGCGGCGTTGGCATGGGCGGCGAAGAACCACGAATTGCTGATGGCGACTTGGACTGAATTGCAGGAATAGAACGATGACATCGGACCCGCCCGCGAATATCGAGAAGGTGGAAACGCTGCCCGGTTTCGGCTTGCGTCTGAAATTCCGCAAAGGCGGCTGGCGCAAGGTCGATCTTGAAGGTTTCGTTTCGCGTTACAAATCCGTCGCAAAACTTGCCGAACCTGCGCGCTTCGCGAAAGCAAAGGTGATCGATTGGGGCGCGGCCATTGGCTGGCCCGGCGATATCGGCATCGGTGCGGATACATTGTTGCGGCTTTCGCAGGAACAGGCTTCTTTCGGACCTCCGCAATTCACCGCCTGGCAGGAACGCGCCAATCTCTCCAATCAGGAATGCGCCGATGTGCTGGGCCTCGCGCTGACGACAATCAAATCCTATCGCCGCGCGGGCGCCACGATTCCCGATGCAGTGGCCATCGCCTGCCGCGCCATGGAAAACGAGCCCGCAACGCTTGCGGCACATTTTCGTCCACGCCGCAGCGGAAGACCGAAAGCGGCTTGACCCCCCTGCCCCCCGGCCCTAAGACGCGCGCATGAACATACGCGCCCACGAAACCGAACTGCCGCGTTACGCCACGATTGAGGCGTTGATCGAGAAAACGCGGCCCGTCGATCCCGTCTATGTGATTCATCCCGAACGCTTTGCGGCGTCCGCGCAACGCTTCACGAAGGATTTTCCCGGCGACACGCTTTATGCGGTGAAGGCGAACCCAGCGCCGCATGTGCTGGATCAGGTTTATGCCTCGGGCATTCGCCATTTCGATACGGCGTCGTTGCAGGAAATCGAGTTGATACGCGGGCGCTTTGCCGATGCGCATTGTCATTTCATGGCGCCGGTGCGCGCGCCAGGTGCGGCGAAGGCGGCGTTCGAGAAGCACGACGTCACCGATTACGTCATCGATTGCGATTTCGAACTCGACAAATTGCTGGCCGAAACAAAGTCGCCGAAGAAGCTGCGCATCTTCGTGCGCATCGCAACGCCGCTGGGTGGCGCCATACTGGAACTTTCGAGCAAATTCGGCACGACGCCGGACGATGCAGCGCGGCTGCTGAAGCGCGTGGCGGATTCCGGTGCGGCGCCGGCCGTCACGTTTCATGTCGGTTCGCAATGCCTGTCGCCATTCTCTTATGCGCAGGCCATCGAAATGGCGCGGCGCACCTCCGTGCTCGCGGGCGTGGAGATTGTGGCGCTGGACATCGGCGGCGGATTTCCTGGCCCTTATCCCGGCAATGACGTGCCGCCCTATCATTGGTATTTCGATACGATCAAGGAAGCGCTGGCCACGCTGCCCGCCGACGCAAATTTCCGCGTGCTGTGCGAACCGGGCCGCGCGCTGGTGGCGGAGGGACTGTCGCTCGTCACGCAAGTGATCCTGCGCAAGAATGACAAGCTTTACATAAACGACGGCATCTATGGCAGCTTTGACGAACTCACTTTGCCCGGCTGGACGGCGGATTATCGCGCCCGTTCGGTGATGCTTGATCCCAAGGGGCATGCGCGCTTGCGGCCCGGCGACCCGCGCGGTTTCCGCGTCTATGGCCCCACCTGCGATACGCTGGATGTGCTGCCCCGGCCCGTGATGCTGCCCGACACAATCGCGGCGGGCGATTTCATCGTGTTCAGCGATATCGGCGCCTATTCCGTGGCCGTGCGCACGGATTTCAACGGGTTTTACCCCGACCGCTGGGCCATCGCGGGCAACTGAACCGATCGTTAACGGGCGCGGATTAGGGTTCCGCCCATGACCGTGTCCAACGACCGCCTGCTGCGCCTCGTCGCTCTCGCCCGCGAGAATGCGCCCGGACAGCGCGATCTGCTGATCGGCGACCTGACGGAATTGCTGGACAATTGGCCGGAGGACTGCCCGCAATCGATGCGCAAGGCATTCGAGCTGCTGCTGGACAAGAAGCGCCGCGAGGCCGAGGCGGCGACGCTGGACGAACCCTCGCTCATTGCGCGCGCGCGGAAGCAGAAGCGGCAGGATTGGGCCGTGGAGTTTGCGGGCTATGTGGGCATCGATACCGAGACCGCCGCCCGCATCGTGCGCGAGCCGACGGGCGAGGCCTTGGCCGTTGCGTGCAAGGCGGCGCGGTTGAGCCGTTCGACATTTTCCGCGCTGGCCGTTCTCGCCGCGCGCGAAGAACATGCGAGCCTCGAAGAGATTTATGCACGCCTCGCCAATTATGAATCGGTGAGCGAAGACGCCGCCCGCGAGATTATGGCGGGCTGGCGAACGGCGGCGGCTTAAAGTTTTCCGCTCTCCCCTTCTTATCCGTCATTGTCCGGTCCTGAGCATTTTGCGAAGGATCCGGGCAATCCAATTTTCTTCTAGAGCGGTTTTGGATTGAGCTTATCCACATTTCCGTCATGGCCGGATTTAATCCGGCCATCCATCCGACGCATGTCCATGCGTCGAAAAGAGTTATCCGCGCTCGCAGATGCGAGCGCGATGGGTGGCCGGGTCAAGCCCGGCCATGACGGTTATGATTCAGTTCAATCCGAAGCGGCTCTAAAAACAAATTGGATCACCCGAACAAGCCGGGTGATGACAGGTTTATAATTACGGAGAGTTATTCTTCCCCATGCACATCCGCGCGCTCACGCGTTTTCGCAAAGCGCATGTTCGGGAATTTGTCGCTGACGTAACCCAGCTCCCAAGCGCTTTTCGCGAGGAACACCGGCGCGCCGTCGCGGTCTTGCGCCATTTGTCCGCGATGCTGGCCGAGGAATTTTTCCATGTCGGCTTCGCTGCCGGAAATCCAGCGCGCGGTGTCATAGGGCGAGGTGTCGAGTTCGGCTTCCAGTCCGTATTCCGCATTGAGGCGCGATTTCAGCACGTCGAGTTGCAGCGGCCCCACCACGCCCACGATCCAGTTAGCGCCGATCATGGGTTTGAACACTTGCGTGACACCTTCTTCGGCAAGGCTTTGCAGCGCGCGCGACAGATGTTTCTGCTTCATCGGATCGGCAAGCCGCACGCGGCGCAGAATTTCCGGCGCGAAATTGGGAATGCCCGTAAAGACGATCTCCCCGCTTTCGCTCAGCGTATCGCCCACGCGCAAAATGCCGTGATTGGGGATGCCGATAATGTCGCCGGGCCACGCCTCGTCCACCGTTTCGCGCTCGGCGGCGAAGAACAGAATCGGATTGTGCACGCCGATGCTTTTGCCGGTGCCGGATTGCTTCAGCTTCATGCCGCGCCGGAAACGCCCGGAACACAGGCGCAAAAACGCCACGCGGTCGCGATGGTTCGGGTCCATGTTCGCCTGCACCTTGAACACGAAACCGCTGACATCATTATCAGACGGCGCAACCGCGCGGCCCTTGGCGGCCTGTTCGCGCGGCGGTGGGGCGTATTGCGCGAGTGCCGCAATCAATTCGCGCACACCAAAATTCTTCAGCGCGGAGCCGAAATAGACCGGCGTCAAATGGCCTTCGCGATAGGTGGGAAGATCGAAACGCGGCAGGCCTTCGCGGGCGAGCGCGATGTCTTCATCGAGTTTTTCTTTTTCATGCGCGGGCAGCAACGCCGCCAGCGCATTGTCGCCCACATGCGTGTCGCGGCCGAACACGGCAAACTGATCGCTGTAAAGATCGTAGACGCCACGGAAATTCAGGCCCATGCCCGCGGGCCAGTTCATCGGCGCGCATTCCAGTTGCAGCTGATCGGAAATCTCGTCCAGCAACTCAAACGGATCGCGGGCCTCGCGGTCCATCTTGTTGACGAATGTGATAATCGGAATATCCCGCAAGCGGCAGACCTCGAACAGCTTGCGGGTCTGCGCCTCGATGCCTTTCGCCGCGTCGATTACCATGACGGCGCTGTCGGCGGCGGTGAGCGTGCGATAG
>DATCEI010000102.1:0-2180 GCA_036510185.1 Rhizomicrobium sp.
TGGACGCCTGCCGGATGCTGGACCGCCCTCTCGTGGAGGTGCACCTGTCCAACCCGTTCAAGCGGGAACGATATCGCCGCCACTCCTTTATCAGCGAGGCGGCGGATGCGGTGATCTGCGGCTTGCGCGGTGACGGCTATCTCTTCGCCGTGGATGCGCTCGCGAAAATGCTCAAGGAACGCAAAGCATGAGCAAGGACAATATCGACGCCGACGCGATCCGCGCGCTCGCTGCGTTGCTGACCGAAACCAACCTCACCGATATCGAGATCGAGGAGAACGGCAAACGCATTCGCGTGTCGCGTCGCGCTGTGCAGGCTTTCGCACCCGCGCCGACGCATGCAGCACCATCCGAAGCGCCCGCGCCGAAACGTGAAGGCCCAGCGGTGGGTGCGGTTACCTCGCCGATGGTGGGTACGGTCTATGCCTCGCCCGAACCCGGCGCGCAGCCTTTCGTGAAAGTGGGCGACATTGTGAAGGAAGGCGACACGCTTCTCATCGTGGAAGCGATGAAGACGATGAACCCGATCCTCGCGCCGCGCGGCGGCACGATCAGCGAAATTTGCGTCAGCGATGCGCAGCCGATCGAATTCGGCCAGACGCTTCTGATCATTTCGTGATGTTCGAGAAAGTCCTGATCGCCAATCGCGGCGAAATTGCGCTTCGCATCAATCGCGCCTGCAAGGAAATGGGCATCGCGACGGTAGCGATTCATTCGACCGCCGATGCCGATGCGATGCATGTGCGGTTGGCCGATGAGAGCGTGTGCGTGGGGCCGCCGCCGGCCGCGCAATCCTATCTCAACATGCCCGCGATCATTGCGGCGTGCGAAATCACCGGCGCGGAAGCCATTCATCCTGGCTACGGATTCCTTTCGGAGAATGCGCGTTTCGCGGAGATCGTGAAGGCGCACGGCATCACCTTCATCGGGCCGGAGCCCGCGCATATGCGCCTGATGGGCGACAAGATCGCGGCGAAACAGGCCGTGAAGGAATTGGGCATTCCCGTTGTGCCGGGTTCTGCGGGCGCAATCGGCGACGATGCGGAAGCCGCGCGTTTTGCGAGCGACATCGGTTATCCCATTCTCATCAAGGCGGCGGCAGGCGGCGGCGGACGCGGCATGAAGGTCGCGCGCACACCGGCCGATCTGTCGCTGGCGCTCACCACCGCGCGCGCGGAAGCCAAAACCGCGTTCGGCGATGATTCCATCTACATGGAAAAATATCTGGACCGGCCGCGCCACATCGAAGTGCAGGTGCTGGCCGATTCCTTCGGCAAGGTGATCCATCTGGGCGAGCGCGATTGTTCTCTGCAACGCCGTCACCAAAAGGTTTGGGAAGAAGCACCGTCGCCCGCGCTCAACAGCGAACAGCGCGAAGAAATCGGTAACACTGTCACACAGGCGCTCGCCAAGCTCGGCTATCTCGGCGCGGGCACGATTGAATTTCTGTTCGAGGAAGGGAAGTTCTATTTCATCGAAATGAACACGCGACTTCAGGTGGAGCATCCCGTCACCGAAGCCGTCACGGGGATCGATATCGTGCGCGAGCAATTGCGCATTGCCGCCGGTTCGCCGCTGGAAATCGATCAGGCCGATGTCACCATTTCCGGCCATGCCATCGAATGCCGCATCAATGCGGAGAATGCTTTCACGTTCCAGCCTTCGCCTGGAACGATCACGCAATTCCATGCGCCGGGCGGTTTGGGCGTGCGGTTCGATTCCGCGCTCTATGACGGCTACAAATTCCCGCCCTATTACGACAGCCTCGCGGGCAAATTGATCGTACACGGACGAAATCGCAACGAATGCCTGATGCGCCTGCGCCGGGCGCTGGACGAGTTGGTCGTCGGCGGCATCGAAACCACGCTTCCGTTATTTCAGCAACTCGTGCGCGAGCCGGACATCATCAACGGCGATTATCACATTCACTGGCTGGAGCAGTATCTCGCCAAACGCGGCGCGTGACGCTTATTTATAAATAAGCTGCGTGTTGAGCAGCGATAGCGCCTTTTCCAGATCGCTGTGCGTTTTGTTGTAGTAGTCCGGGCTGCAAACTGCATGCGGATGATCGATTTTCAGTTTCACGATCTGCTTTACCGTCTCCGGCCCGAGCGTTTCGTATGTCGTGGACAGCGTAACGCCGCTCACGGTGATAAGTCCCGCTTTCGGCATGGCTAGGA
>DATCEI010000103.1:0-6911 GCA_036510185.1 Rhizomicrobium sp.
AAAGAGTTGGGCGTGTAATGCGCTCCACGACCAAACTCACGCTCGCGTTCCTGCCTGTGTTCGCGGCGCTGATCGCATTGGGCGTCTGGCAGATCGAGCGGCTGCATTGGAAAGAAGCGCTTATCGCGGAAGTGAACGCGAACATGGCCGCCCCGCCGATCACGCTCGCCCGCTCGCTGGCGATGGGCGAGGCCGCACAATATCACCGCGTGACGCTCGAAGGCCATTTCGACAATGCGAAAGAAGCCTACGCGTTCGCCACCGCCGATCAGGGCGCGCCTGTCTATCATGTGCTGACGCCGTTCGTGCTCGGCGACGGCCGCGCGCTCATCGTGGATCGCGGAGCCATTCCGCCGCGCCTGCTCGATCCGAAAACGCGGGAAGCGGGCGAGCGCGATGGCCAAACGCAAATCACCGGCGTCTGGCGCACGCCGGATATGCCCGGCCTCTTCACGCCCGCGCCCGATCTCGCGCGCCGCATCTGGTATGCGCGCGATGTGACGGCAATCGCGAAAGCCGATGGCGTGACGCTCGCCACTCCCATCATCATCGAGGCCGATGCCACGCCCAATCCGGGCGGTTGGCCCAAAGGCGGCCAAACGGTCGTGAACTTCCCGAACAACCATCTGCAATATGCGCTCACATGGTTCGGATTGGCGGCGGCGCTTTTCGGCGTGTGGCTCGCTTATCTCATTCGCGAGGGCCAAATAGGCCTTTCCAAATAAATCTGAATATTTATAGCGACCAGCTTATCCCTGTAGTTGTATGATGCATGAAATTCCAAAGGAAATATTCGATGAACGCGGCGAAGACCTCTTTTCTGGCGGTGTTGGTTTTTTCAGTTGGATCGCTTCCAGCCGTAAGCGCGACTGCACCTTCTGGATCAGTTCGGCAAATAGCAGAAGAATCTTCAGTTTCCATTCCTGCTATACATCTCAAAAACAACGGAATGACGATCCTCATTAAGCGAGGGAACGGTCGCCAAGGCGGACAACCGATCGCATTAGATGTTGGCGATACGTTTATTGGTACTCCGAGCCAAATATCTTGCGAAAGTGATTTTGGGTGTGAAATCAGCATCACTGCGATGGTTCAGCTCCTGAATACTTTTGGCGAATGGGCAATTTGTTCCACGGTTGATGACGTTCCCGCTAAACCGCGTTGTCCTCAACAGAACTTCGAATCCAACAGTCTCGGCGTAGTTGGCAACCTTCTCCAGAGTTTTAGCGTCGCCAAAGGCGTTCACACGCTTCAAACATACGTCTTTCTTGGGAACCCAGGTCACTTGGGTGTTTGGGAAGTGAATTATACACTCTATGAACGGTGAAGGTTACTTCGCCAAAATCTTGCTTTGAGGATCCCCGGCTCCAGCCAATTTATTTTCTGTATCCCCTTGAAGCGCGACGCTCCAATCCCCATTTACGCTAAATCCCGACAGAAGCGACAATCCGATGCCAGAGCCGCCCAGACCCGGCCCTGACGCCATGCGCGTCAAGGCGTTACTTCCTATTCCCGGCGGTCAGGGGTATTCCGTCCAAAATGATGTGCAAATTTGCGAATCTGCGATGCGTTATGTGAGTACGCGGGGGCAGTCCGCTCCCCATTCCTTCGATGAGGTGCTGCTGGCGGGGCTGGCCCCCGATGGCGGGCTGTTCATGCCAGAGGCGTGGCCCCAAATCGCGGGCGAGGGCTTCGGCGGGGCCTATGCCGATGCGGCGCTGCGCGTGCTGTCGGCTTTCGCGGGCGATGCATTCTCGCAAGCCGAACTGCGCGCCGACATCGAGGCCTCCTATGCGGGCTTCGACAATGCCGCGATTGCGCCCTTGGTGGAGATCGGCGCGAACCGCTATCTGCTGGAGCTGTTCCATGGCCCCACGCTCGCCTTCAAGGACATCGCGATGCAGGTGCTGGGGCGGCTGTTCGCCCGCGCGCTGGCCAAACGCGGCGGCCGCGCGACGGTCGTTGCCGCCACCTCCGGCGACACGGGCTCGGCTGCCATCGCCGCACTTGGTGGTCTGCCCAATATCGACGTCTTCGTGATCCATCCAAAGGGCAGGGTCAGCGAAGTGCAGCGCCGCCAGATGACGACCGCGCCGTTCGCTAACGTCCACAACATCGCGCTGGAAGGCGTGTTCGACGATGCGCAGAGCCTCGTGAAGGCGCTGTTCGCGGACGAGGCGTTCGCGAAAGCCGCCAATCTTACCGCTGTAAACTCCATCAACTTCGCCCGCATCGCGGCGCAGTCGGTGTATTACTTCACCGCCGCCGCGCGGCTGGATGCGCCACCTGTGTTCGTGGTTCCGACCGGGAATTTCGGCGATGTTTTCGCGGGCGAGGCTGCCATGCGGATGGGATTGCCGGTCGCGAAGCTCGTCATTGCCACGAACGAAAATGATATTCTTGCCAGAGCCTTGAACGGTGGAGTTTATGCATCAGGTGAAGCGCGTCCGACGCTGAGCCCCTCCATGGACATCCAGGTCGCCAGCAATTTCGAGCGTGCGTTGTTCGAGGCGTCAGGCCGCGACGCGGCGTGGATCCGCAGCGCGATGGCGGCGTTCGCGCGCGACCGCAAACTGAATCTGCCGCCTGCCGTGCTGGCCTCGCTCCGCGAACGCTACGAAGCCCACGCGACCAGCGACGACGAAACGCTCGCCACCATCGCGCGCGTCCATCGCGAGACGGGTCGTCTCATCGATCCGCACACCGCGGTCGGCGTCGCGGCGGCAGACAGACTCTCGACCAAAGCGCCAATCGTGATCCTCTCGACTGCGCATCCGGCCAAGTTCCCCGATGCGGTGCGCCGCGCCACCGGCGAAACGCCCCCCTTGCCGCCGCGCCTGCAGGGCCTCTATGACGGGGTGGAGCGGGTGACGGTTCTGCCCAATGGTCTGCCGCAAATCCGTGCCTTCATCGAACAAAGGTTGAGCCATTCATGAATATACAAATTTCACAACTTCCCAATGGCTTGACTGTCATTACTGATCCAATGCCTCAACTGGAAAGCGCCTTTGTCGGCGTCTGGGTGGGCTGCGGCGCGCGCCACGAAACCCGCCCCGTCATGGGCGTCAGCCACATGCTCGAGCACATGGCGTTCAAGGGCACAGAGCGGCGCACGGCGCGCGGCATCGCGGAGGAGATCGAGGCGGTCGGCGGTTTCCTCAACGCCTACACAAGCCGCGAACAGACCGCCTATCACGCCCGCGTGCTGAAGGCTGATGTGCCGCTGGCGCTGGACATTCTGGCCGACATTCTCACGCACCCCACTTTCGACGAAACCGAACTGGAGCGTGAGCGCGGCGTCGTGCTGCAGGAACTGGGGCAATCGCGCGACACGCCGGACGATATCGTTTTCGATCACCTGCAAGCGGTGATCTATCCCGATCAGCCGATGGGCCGGCCGATCCTGGGCGACGAACAAACCGTCAGCGGCTTCAACCGCGATCATCTCAAAACCTATATGGGCGCGAATTATCGCGCGGGCGGCATGGTGCTGATCGCGTCCGGCGCGGTGACGCATGAAGCCGTGCTGGCGATGGCGGCGGAGAAATTCGGCGGTCTGCAACAGGGCGGCGCGCCATCCGCCGAATCCGCGCGCTATGCCGGTGGCGAATTGCGCGCGGGCGAGCAGCTGGAACAGGTGCATGTCGCCTTCGCGTTTCCGGGTGTGGCCAGCAACGATCCGGATTTCTACGCCACGCAGGTCTATGCCACAGCACTTGGCGGCGGCATGTCCTCGCGGTTGTTTCAGGAAGCGCGCGAGAAGCGCGGGCTTTGCTATTCGATCTATGCCTTCTCGCAATCCTTCAGCGATGGCGGCGTGGTCGGCGTTTATACGGGCACGGGCGAAACCGAGGCCGCCGAAGTCGCACCCGTCATCGCGGGCGAAATGGCGGCACTCGCCGCCAACGCCACCGACGAGGAAATCGCGCGCGCCAAGGCGCAGATGCGCTCCGGCCTGCTGATGGGCCTCGAAGCGCCATCCACGCGGGCGGAGATGATCGCGACGCAATGGTTCACCTTCGGCCGCATATTGCCTTTGGCCGAATTGATCGCGAAACTTGAGGCGGTCGATTCCGCCGCTGTCAGGCGCGTCGGCACAAAGCTGATGACGACGATGCGCCCGTCCATCGCGGCGGTGGGCCCGCTCGCAAAACTGGAATCCTATGACAGGTTCGCCCAAAGATTTGGCGCTTCCGCGAACCGCGCCGCTGAGTAGGCGAGGGCCGGTCGCGTTCATGCGCGGCCTGACCTTTCCAGGCGGGCAGCAACCGGTGATCCGGACGAACGGCCTGTATCTGCGCTATCCGCGCGCGGGCGATTTTGCAGCATGGGCGCAATTGCGCGGTGAGAGCCGTGCGTTCCTTGCGCCGTTCGAGCCTTCGTGGGCGACAGACGAATTGACGAGAGGCGCGTTTCGCCGCCGCCTCAAGCGTTATCAAAAGGAAACACGATTGGATTCGGCCTACGCATTTTTTGTGTTTCGCGAAAGCGACGATGCGCTGATGGGCGGTTGCACGCTCTCCAATGTGCGGCGCGGCGTGACGCAATGTTGTGCGCTGGGCTACTGGATCGGCGAGCGTTTCGCGCGCCAGGGCATCATGCATGATGCGATACGCGGGCTGATCCCGTTCATCTTTTCAACGCTGGGCCTGCACCGCATCGAAGCGGCGTGTCTGGCGTCCAACGATGCGTCGAAGAATTTGCTGGTGAAGCTGGGCTTCCGGCAGGAGGGGCTGGCGCGGCGTTATCTGCTCATCAATGGCGAATGGCAGGATCACATATTGTTTGCGTTGCTGGCGGAGGATGCGCGGCTTGCGTAATTTCGCGCGATATTTGTTGCTGGCGCTGTTGGCGGCGCTTTGCGCGAATGTCGCGACAGCCGCGCCCAAAATCCGCACCGTCGATTTTTCCTCACTGCAGGATGTTGTCGAACTGAAAGCAGCACTCACGCGCTATCATGCGCCCGGCGTGCCGGAGACGGATGGCTCGCGCTGGTATGCGGTGACGATCACGAACAATGCACCGCGCGCGGTCACACGCATCCTTCAGGCGGGACCGTGGCCCAGCATAGGTTTGCGCATTTTCCCGGCTTCGACGCGGCCGGAAATTTTGCAAACGGCAAGTTCGGATGGCGGCGTCAGCGTCGAGAACACCAACGCCTATGGCCGCAAATCTTTTCGCGTGACGATCCCGCCTGCGACGACCGCTTCGCTCGCATTGCGCGTGTTCAACACGCAGGATCCGCCGTCGCTGCTGGCATGGACCGAACCTTCGATTGCCGCGCACAATCGCCAGCTGGCGATTTTCTTCGCTGCTGTCGCGGGATTGATCGGCGCGGCCGCGCTGATCCTTGCCGGTGAAGCGGTGATGACGGGTCACGCAGCCCCGCGCTGGACGGCGGTGTTCCTCGGCCTGATCCTGTTCATGCGCTTGAGCGCCACCGGCATTTTCGACGCGAGCCTCGCAACAGGCGTCGGCGGGCCTTACGGGCTGTCCGCGATGATCGCCTGTTTCGCGCTGGTCGCGGGTTTGCGCCTCACTGACATGCTCGTGTCGCTGAAAAACACCTGGCCGCTCGACGACCGCATCACGATGTGGATTTTGCGCGGGCTTAGCGGGCTTGCGTTGGTGGCCTATCTCGGTCTGCCCGGTGCCGCATTGCTTGCGGACATTACGGTAATGCTCGGCAGCATCGCGATTGCGTTTCATCTCATCGCACAAGGCCGCCACGGCGTGCGCGCCGCGCGCATTGCAGCACCGAACGCTGTCGTGTTCGCGCTGGTCGCAATGGCGTCCGGCGTCGCCGCGCTCGGCGGCTTCGGTGACAATATTGCGGCGCCCGCGGCGATTGCCGGATTTGCGGCGGTGGGTGCAGTGTTGCTCGCGCTTGCGATTGCTGTGGGCGAGGGGCTTGCCGCCATTCCCCGCCCGATGCGCGCGCACGCCGCGCCGCTCGATCCGGATTCGGTTGATGCCATTGGCGCCGCGCATCAAGGCGTGTTCGATCTCGATTTCGCCACCGATACGCTATCGCTTTCTGCCGAGGCCGCGTCGCTGCTCGCCATGCCATGCGAGCCGTTGCGCCTGCCGCATGCGGACTGGATTGCGCTTTTGCATCCCGAAGATCGCGAGATCTACACGCAGGCGATTGCCGATTATCGCATGCATCCCGCGATGGCGTTCCGCATGGAATTCCGCGTGAAGAGCGAGAGCGGGCATTATCCGTGGATGGAATTGCGCGCGACGATGATCGGCGATTCAGCACCCGCGCTGCGTTGCCTCGGCCTTGTTGCCGATGTGACGGCGCGCAAGGAAGCCGAAACCGGCATCGGCCGGAATTTGCGCGATACGCTGACGGGATTGGGCAATCGCGTGGCACTGATCGAAGGCCTGGAAAAGCTTGGCGCGGGATTGAAAGATGTGACGTTCGCGTTGCTCGACATCGACCGTTTCAAGGCGATCCATTCCAGCCTCGGCGATGCCGGCGCGGACGCCGTGCTGGTCGATCTTTCGCGGCGGCTGACGAAACGGTTTGCCGGTGCGGCAGAAATTTTCCGCGTTGGCGGCGATTCCTTCGCGCTGGTGTTCCGTAGCAGCGGTCCGGGCATCGATACAGGCACGGAACTCGTGGAAACCTGCAACGCGCCGCATATGCTGGGCGGACGCAGCGTGTTCGCGCCCGCAAGCGTTGGCGTTTCGACGGGGCGTGGTGCCGAGGATCCTCTGGACCTCATCAAGAATGCGGAGCTTGCGCTGCTTCAGGCCAAGCGTCAGGGCGGCGGCTGCGCGCGCGTGTTCAATCGCGATTTCATCGCGCTCGCGCCGCTTGATTCCGTGGGCCTTGAAGAAGAATTGCGCCGCGCGCTGGATGACCGGCAACTCGATGTTTTCTATCAGCCGATCATTCGATT
>DATCEI010000104.1:0-2854 GCA_036510185.1 Rhizomicrobium sp.
TCGAAACAAACGAGCAAATCGAAGCGTTCGTGCGCGCGACCAAGGCGGAGGTCCGGCATGGCTCATCTCGCGCCGGTTATCATTGCCGAGACGACTACATAGATATGCCGACCCCCGAAGAGTTCACGGGCACGCCGACGAGTTCACCCACGGAAGCGTATTATGCCGTCAAGCTGCACGAACTCATTCATTGGACTGGAGCGCCTCATCGCATGAATCGCACCTTCGGTAAACGCTTTGGAGATCGGGACTATGCGTTTGAGGAGTTGATTGCCGAGCTTGGCGCGGCGTTCCTGTGTTCGGCGTTCGCCATCGTGAATGCGCCGCGTCCCGATCACGCGGCCTATATCTCGTCCTGGCTCGACATTCTCGGTCGTGACCGCAAGGCCATATTCACGGCGGCGCATATGGCACAGGAGGCGGTGGAATATCTGCGGACACTCGCTGCCTTCAATGGTGGTCGTTGAGAATTGCGTTCGTAAAATCTTAGACCCCGGCGTGCGCCGGGGTCATTCTTTTTGAGCTACCGCCTGTTGTCAGTGTGTAAATTCACATGCAATATTGGCTCTGACTCACTTTTGGTGCAGCGCCAGCTCGGCGCCAATGCAAGACAACAAATTCAAGAGATTTGACTTTGTGGTCGACAATGCCGGGACCTTCTACCGCCAAAAATAATGCGGTTGCCGTACGCACTCCGAACGTAATGCACGAAAATCGGGATCAGCTAGCCGACATGCACCAAAAGCGATTAAGACCTCAATATTGACCCCCTGAAGGGGCTTTCGGCAGACCTCGACGGAGGCGGAGGGACGGAGAAAACGGACCATAGTCTGGAAAGCGCCAATCTGCGCCATTTGCAGATGGCCGTGAACGCGGTTTCCAGTGAGTCATGGTTTCTACGCGAAGTGTTGCCGCTGGAAGCAGCGCTAATGAGATATTTTGGATGTCATTGGGCCGCGGATTCCCAGGGGCATTCGCCAAAGAGCTAATTTTGGATTGCCAGTAGCGGCGGCGATGAGCCGGGGTGGGCTGAAGTCACCAAGGTATCAACACAAAATATGTGGGTGCTGTGAACAGCACGACCGCCGCGACGCCAAGCCGCGCCAGTTTCGTGCGGCGCGGTCAACTTATTTGATCGAAAATATCCGCGCCGGATATTCACCGAAATTCCGGAAGTTTTCTGCCACATCTTCCCACAAATCATGCGCCGTGCTTCGTCTAACCCGGTGTCGTCGTGCACCTTGGTGGGCGGGGGATGGCTGAAACAACTGGCATTGATCGTGGCGATGTTACCCTGCCTGGTGCGGGCAAGGTCGTGATCGCGCCCGATGTCGAGGCCTGGTTCGTCCGCGAGGTCCTGCCGCTGGAAGCGATTTTGATGCAGTTCCTTCGCCGCCATTGCCGCAACAGAATCGACGTCGCCGATCTCTGTCAGGACGTCTATGTGCGCGTTTACGAAAAAGCGCATGACCAGATTCCCGACCGGCCGAAATCCTTCGTGCTGACGACGGCGCGCAATCTTCTCATTGATCGCGTCCGCAAGAACCAGGTGATTTCCATTCAGACGGTTGCCGATCTCGAAGCGCTCAATGTGGCCATTGATGAACCGGGACCGGACCGTGTTGTCATGGCGCGCGATACATTGCGGCGATTGCAGATCGCGTTGAACCGCTTGCCGGAGCGCTGCCGCGAAGCGCTCGTGCTGAAAAAAATTGAAGGCATATCGGCGAGCGATATCGCCACGCGCATGGGTATATCGGAAAACACGGTCAACTATCATTTGACGCATGGAATGCTGGCTCTGGCGGATTCTCTTTATGGCGAGCTGGCCGATAGCGGGCGCGATCCATGAGCGGAATTGTTGAAACCGGCGCCTCCGCAAGCCATGACGAAATTCGCGCGCGGGCTGCGGCGTTTTTGCTCAAGCGCCGCGAATACGAATGGACCGATCAGGATCAGGCCGTTCTGGATGCGTGGTTCGCCGAAGCATTGGCCCATCGTATCGCCTATCTGCGTCTTGAAACGGCATGGGACAGCGCCGACAGGTTGGCCATTTTGCGTCGCCCTGCGGATGCGGAAATACCGGCCGAACCGAGGCGGACGCGATCTTTTCTGACGGGGGCCGTCGCCGCCATTGTCGTGACCGCGCTCGGCATCGTCGCCACTGTATATTTCCAGCGTCCGGGCGAGCACGTCTACGCGACACAGATTGGCGGACACAAAACCATTGCGCTGGCCGATGGTTCGTCGATCGAACTTAACACGGACACTATGCTGCGCGTCGGCGGCGGCGAGAATTACAGACAGATTTTGCTCGTGCGCGGCGAGGCGTATTTCCAGCTCCGGCATGATCCCGCGCATCCGTTTGTCGTCAATGTGGGAGATCGCCGCGTCGTCGATCTGGGAACGAAATTTTCGATCCGCAGCAGCGCGGAACAGGTGCAGGTCGCGCTTGTCGAAGGCCGCGCGCGCTTTGAATCCGCGAACGCTTCAAGCCATTCGGCATCGGCGCTTTTGACGCCGGGCGATGTTGCGGTGGCCACCACGAACTCGTTGTCGATCACATCGATCACCAAGAAATCGACACGAGAGCTGGCCGATGATCTTGGTTGGCGGCATGGCGTTGTGGTGTTCAAACGCGTGGCGCTTGGCGATGCGGCCGCGGAATTCAATCGCTACAGCCACGACAAGCTCATCGTCTCCGATCCCGCAATCGCGAGCCTCACTATCAGTGGGACGTTTCCGACCAGCGGGGCGGGCACGTTCAGCCATGCGGCGCAGGAAGCGTTTGGACTGCATGTTCAGCGTTATGGGGACGAAACGGTGATCTCGCGCTGATCACGAGGAAGTCTGG
>DATCEI010000105.1:0-4077 GCA_036510185.1 Rhizomicrobium sp.
AAATTCCGGCGATATATCAGCGACAATTTGGAGCCTTTTTACGCTGACGAGGAGATCGCCGTTCTGGGCATCAACACTGCCCGCTCGCTGACCTTCAAAAACGGACGTATCAACCGTGGGCAAGTCGTACGCAGCTGCGCCCGTCTTGAGGTAGGAGCCGGGGATCTCACACGCATCATCGTCACCCACCATCCTTTCGATACTGCCGACGCAGAAAACGCTGACAATCTGGTCGGTCGCGCCGACATGGCGATGGCCGGCTTTGCCCGTTGCCGGATCGATATGATTCTCGCAGGGCATCTCCACGCTAGCCGCACCGGCGAAAGCGCTGTGCGGTACAAGATTCCGGGCTATTCGGCCCTTATGGTTCAGGCCGGAACCGCGACATCATCGCGCCGCCGCGGAGAACAGAATTCGTGGAATCTCATTCGGATCGATCGGCCGCAAATCGCTATCGATTGTCTGACATGGGATGATGATCATGGCTCATTCGCGGTATCGCGGACCGAACGGTTTCAGCTTGCGCAAGATGGCTGGTCGCGCGTGCCAAGTGAGTTCGCATCGAGAGAATTATGACCGTCGGGCGGGCGCGATGGGTGCACGGCGTTTCCGCATCCATTTGCCTGTTTCTGTTTGTTTGCCTGGCGGCCGCAATGTCTTCCGGAGCGACGATGCCTTTCGACAATTTTTTTCTGTCGGGCATTCATCGTTGGGCGTCCCCATCGCTCACGATGCTTGCATATGGTGTCAGTCTGCTCGGCTCGGTAGCAGTTCTCGCCATTTTATTCGCAATTGCTCTGGTGGGTTTCTGGATTGTCGGACGCCCTCGACCCAAGATTGTATTGGCTTGGGCAATGGGAGGCGCGGTCGTGCTCGACAATGTCTTGAAATACAGCTTCCACCGCGTGCGCCCCGAACCGTTCTTTGGAACCGCCCCGGAGTCCTACAGCTTTCCCAGCGGGCATATGCTTTTTTCATGCTGTTTTTATGGAGCACTGGTTTGCATTCTCGCGGCAAGCTTCCGAAACGGATTATCGCGCGCAATAGTCTGGGCAACGGTCGTGGTACTGGTGACCGCCATAGGGTTGTCACGAATCTACTTGGGCTTTCACTATCCGACGGATGTGATCGGCGGCCTTCTCATCGCAACATTCTGGATCGACGCGCTGAGATCCTTTGGGACGTTTAATGACGTCACAAAACGGCTTTGATGGCATGTGAACAATCCATGCCACGAACGCACAATACGAACCACGGCGGTCGTTCCGCCGCCGCCGTGCCGCCGCTTTAGAGCTATACCCAAGCGCGACCGCAAACAGGCTGAGGATGGCAGTTTATCAGTCAGGACCCGGCTGTCTCACACCATCCCCTTGTGAGGAAACGCATTTTTCGAGACCACGGATTAGGCGTGGTAGGCGCAATCGGGACAGGCAGCGGCTCTGGGTGCTAGCCGCGCGGAACTTATCTCACTCCGTGTCGTTGTGACCGCAGCATGATGCGCTTTGACGTAGGGAGAATTCGAAATGAACGGTCTTATTTATCTGGTTGGGCTGGTGGTCGTGGTTATCGCGGTCCTGTCCTTCTTCGGCATGCATTAAACACACGAGGGATACATGGAATTGGTTGAGCCAGGCAGCTCTATAGCTGCGACCTCCGCAAAGCCCAGCATCCGCTGGCCTGCCATAATCGCTGGTGCTGTTGCGGCGTCAGCCCTTTCCTTCGTTCTCCTGAGTTTTGCGTCTTCGCTCGGATTGTCTATCGCCTCAACGGCCTCGACCTGGCGCGATGCGTCGTTGAGTTTATGGATTCTATCGGGGATTTATCTTGTCTTCGTGGCACTCGCGAGCTTTGGACTCGGCGGTTACGTCGCTGGACGAATGCATACCGCAGCGGATGTCGCGACTATAGATGACGTTGAATTTGCCGACGGTCTGCACGGGCTTGTGACGTGGGCCTTGGCTATACTCATCGGAGCGGTTTTGGCTTTGGCGACAGCGAATGCATTCGTGCCGTCCAGACCCGGAAACAGCGCCTCGACATTTTCGTCTGCTGGCGAAGGGCTTTTGGCCGATGAACTCGACCGCCTCTTTCGCTCGGACCACCGACTTGCGGACGCCGATCTGGCCTACCGGCGCGCCGAAGCTTCGCGAATCCTGCTGACGGTCTCGGGACACAACGGCCTCACCAATGAGGACCGCGATTATCTCGGCGCCATGGTCGCGAATCGTACCGGTATTAGCCAGCCCGCTGCTGATCAGCGCGTAAACGATGCTGTCGGTCGGACAAAACAGTCCATCGCACGGGCGCGCGCAAGTACAGCGATTGAAGCGTTCGCCCTCGCTGCTGCGTTGCTCTTAGGTGCCGCGGCGGCTTGGTTCGCCGCAATGGAAGGTGGCCGGGACCGGGATCGTTCGGCACGTCCCGTATGGACATGGACGCCTTGGCGTCACGTATAGGCGGCGACGGTAGCTGTTTATTTTCTTTCCGCGCCCAAAGCCGCCGCCCGGTTGGATGGCACATTGCGCGGCAATTGAATCTTGACCGGGTAAGCGCAGTGGCGCGATCAGAATAGCAGCGAGTGGAAACCGTGCATACTGGGAACGCGAACCGCGCGAACAAGCACGTCATCACATCGAGAAGGCTGTGGTCAGTGCCAAGCTCTTGCCGAGACTATAACAAATGTCGCCACACTTGATCCCCCGTGTTGCTCCACGCTTCTCGTACAAGCTGATGAAATCAGAAACATATTGCGGCGTTCTGATTTCGACATAGCGGATCGCTCGTCATGTTCGCTCCCTCTTGCATGTCTGACACAATTTAATTTTCCGAATAGTCTCCGGTGCGATAACCTTCGCTCACCTTGAAGTTGTCATATACTTCAAACTGCAAACATTCCATAAGCTGGCCGGAGATTTAGCCGACCGGTTCCAGCGAAACGCTACCCTCCAATTCCCACGCTGATCGTAGCGAACGGTCCGTAGAAACCCAATGTTTCCGACTTGTGCGAATCGATGCCGCCGTCCAGTGCACCAAAGAAGAAATCCGCGCGGTATCCGAGAGCCACTTTAGCGTTGAGGAATTTCAGCGAGACGCCTGCGAAACCTCCCACATTAGGAATCGTCACGAAGCGCGCGCGATTCTGATCGGGAGGATGATTCGTAGAGACGTGCGTGTATTTGGCGAGGGTTGGAAGCACTTTGTAATAATAGCCGTGCGTCTGATGATGCACGTTCGCGCGTTGCCGCCCGAATAGAACCGCGGCATTCGCACCCCAATCCAGATTGATTGTCGCGTCGGCAGTAGTTCCGGCCAACGGTACGGATGCATCCCAGGAAATCGACGGGCCGATGGCATGGGTGCTGCGCCGAGCTTGGAAGATCGCAGTGTAATTCGCGCGGGCAAAATGAGGGATACGGTATTTCCCCGGCGAGGTCACGAAATTGAAATTATAAATTGGCCGCGCATGAAGCGTCACTTCCGAGCCGGACGAGAATTGCGCAAACCGCACGCCCGCACTGACGGTCGAAGTTCCGTGCATGCCGAACATGCCGAGCCCGACATCTTTTCCTGCCTGGAAATCGGCAACGAGATGCGACTCTGAGAGACTTGTTTGCGCGTCGCCATAAGCGAAATTCCGAGGTACGAAGTTCTTCGTGACGTAGAAAGTTCCGACGTAAATCGGTCCCTGCGCAGCCGCCGGCGTTTCATGATGCGAGTGTCTGGTGGTCTTGGATCGACCATAGCGAATTGCGGCGGAAAAAACCCAATTCGTGTCCTCAGGCGCTAAGCTTATTTTGCCCTCTTCGCCCAGACTATATGGCGAAGGCCGCTGCGCATCGAGCATTGCGTCGATATCAGCCTGTGAGGCCAGACTGAAAAAAGATGGCGTAAATTGCTCCGATCCGCCGCTCAAACGTTCAAACTGCCCGCCAAGTTCGATCCACAATGGTGGACGGTCCGCGTCATTGTCTGCCGCGTTTGCGCCGCAGGCGGACGCGAGCAACGCCAGCGCCGATACAGTCGTCAGAAGCTGTCTGCGAAATTCACTCGGTTGCGTGCTCATCTGTTCGCTCATCG
>DATCEI010000106.1:0-18258 GCA_036510185.1 Rhizomicrobium sp.
CGGGCGTGTGGCTGACGACATCAAGCAGCTGTTTGTGACTCCAGACATCGTGCTCCAGCGGCGCGACGTTGAGATCGCCGACCAGCACCACGGGTGCGCGCTTCTTGTCCTTGCGTTTGCCGAAATAGGCCGCCATCTCGCGCAGGAAATCGAGCTTGTGGGCGAATTTCGGATTGGCCTTCGGGTCGGGAATGTCCCCGCCCGCGGGCACATAGAAATCGTGCAGCTCCACACCGTTCTCGAACACCACGCTGACATGGCGGGTGTCCTCTTTGCCGCAAAAGGCCTGGGCATGGGTCTTCTTGAAGGGCAGGCGGGAGAGAATGGCCACGCCGTGATAGCCCTTCTGGCCGTTTATGGCTTGATGGACGTAGCCCAGCTTCTTCAATTCATCGGCGGGGAAGAGGTCATTGATGACCTTGGTTTCTTGGAGACACAGCACGTCCAGGCGCTCAGTCTTCAACAGATTCAAGACGATAGGCAGCCTCAGGCGGACGGAGTTGATGTTCCAGGTGGCGATCTTCATTTCAGCATAGCTCCCACGCGAATTTTGCAGTCCTTTGGCGGTTGAAGAAAATAGCCGTTCACATTCAAAGCTTTACGTCAGGATTTGAGTGATTTCTGCATACTAATCACTAAACGCTTTCTTTTTTATTCATTGCAATGTCATCAGCGCCCCTCTATATACCGATCGTAACGCCGGAAACGGCAAGAGATTTCGGACCAAACCCCGCGGAAACCGCGGCAACATAGGAGAGTCAGTCATGACCCAGATCGTCCTTCGCCAGCCCGTTCACAATTCGCGGCTGAATTCGATTGTCGTCAGTGTTTTCACGACCGCAATCATCGTTCTCGCAGGTCTTTTGTCGATCGGCCAGTTCGGCGTCGTCTAAGGCCTGACCAGCTTCTGGGATGCGCCAGCGGCCCGGCTCCCCCCGGCCGGCGCATCCTGAAGTGGCCAGCGGGCCTTCGGCGGAACCCCTAGCCCGTCGAACAAACCTAGCTGGCCTTTTTCAACCCCCGCCCAGGCAATCATGGCGGCATTGTCCGTACAGAGTCTGGGCGGGGGTATTTTTTGAACGAAGCCCTCACGGGCGCAGAGTTTAGCCAAAGCCTCACGGATCGCTCCGTTGGACGCGACACCTCCCGCGACGACGAAGTTGGCGGCCCCCGGAAAATCCACGCGAAACATGGCCATCGCTGCTTGCGTGCGCTCGGTCAGGATATCGACGACGGCGGCCTGAAAACCGGCGGCAAGATCGGCGGGACTGAAATCGCCATTGGCCGCCTGCCGCACGGCGGTTTTCAAACCGGAAAACGAGAAGTCCGCGCCAACGCGGCCCGTCATAGGTCGGGGCAGGGCATGGCGTTTCGGATTGCCGCGTTTGGCAAGCGCCTCGAGCTGCGGCCCGCCGGGATAAGGCAGGCCCAGCAGCTTCGCCACTTTGTCGAAGGCCTCGCCGACCGCGTCGTCAATCGTTGTGCCGTAAAGGCGGAAACGGCCGACGCCCTCCACGCCCAGCAATTGGCAATGCCCGCCGGAAATCAGCAGGAGCAGAAACGGAAACGCCACGCCATCGGTCAAGCGTGCGGTCAGGGCATGGGCTTCAAGGTGATTGATTGCGATGAGTGGCTTGCCCGACGCAAGCGCCAGTGCTTTGGCCGTCGTCAGTCCCACCATCACGCCACCGATCAGGCCGGGGCCTGCGGTGGCGGCGATGGCATCGATGTCATGCAGTTCGAGGCCCGCGCCGGCAAGCGCCTCCTCGATGATCGCATCCAGCGCCTCGATGTGGGCGCGCGCTGCGATCTCCGGCACCACGCCGCCGAAGGGTGCGTGGGCATCCAGCTGGCTCAGCACGATATCGGACAGGATTTCGCCGGGGCCGGGCGCCGAGCCACGCACGACCGAAGCGGCTGTTTCGTCGCAGCTCGTCTCGATGCCAAGCACGGTAAGGGCGCGTGGTAAGCTCATGCCTGCCTCTAGCCCGAATATGAGATGCCGCAAAGCTTTTCCCTCCGCATAGGTACACGCGGCTCGCGCCTGGCGCTGGTTCAGGCCGAAATGGTGCGCGCGGCGCTGGGCGAGGCCGAGATCGTCGTGGTGAAAACCTCCGGTGATCGGATTCAGGATCGCGCGCTGGCGGACGCGGGCGGCAAAGGTCTTTTCACCAAGGAATTGGAAGAGGCGCTGTTCGAAAACCGCATCGATCTTGCCGTGCACTCGATGAAGGATGTGCCGGCGGTTCTGCCGAAAGGTTTGATGATCGGCGCGTTACTGCCGCGCGAGGATCCGCGTGATGCGTTGATTGCACCGAGTGCGCGAACGCTTGCCGAATTGCCGGCCAACGCGCGCGTCGGCACGAGTTCTGTCCGCCGCAAGGCACAATTGGCGCGCGCCCGTAAGGATACTGAAAGCCTGTTGCTGCGGGGCAATGTCGATACGCGCTTGGCCAAACTCGATAGCGGCGCGTTCGATGCCATCATTCTGGCCGTTGCCGGCTTAAAGCGATTGGGGCTTGGCGAACGCGCGAATGCGCCGCTATCGCCGGGCGAATGGTTGCCATCGCCCGCACAAGGCGCCATTGGACTCGAAATCCGTGAAGACGATACGCGCACGCGCGACGCCGTTGCAGTGTTCGATGATGAAAGGGCGGCAATAGCATTGGCCTGCGAACGCGCGTTTCTCGCAAGCCTCGATGGCTCGTGCCGCACACCGCTTGCGGCGCTTGCGCAAATCGAAAACGGCATGCTGCGTTTTCACGGCGAAGTGCTGGCGCCGGACGGCAGCGATTTTGTCGAAACCAGTTTCGAGAATGTGTGCAGCAATCGCGAAGATGCGGCGCGGCTTGGCCGTGAAGCGGGCGTCTCGATCCGCGCGCGCGCGTTGCGCTGGCTTGATCTGTGATGCGCGTGCTCGTCATGCGGCCCTTGCAGGACGCGCAGGAAACCGCGCGTTTGCTAGAGGAAATGGATCACAGCGCAATCGTCGCGCCGCTGCTTGAAATGCGATTTTTCGGCGGGCCGCCGCTTTCGCTAGACGGCGTGCAGGCGATTCTCGCAACCAGCGCCAACGGCGTGCGCGCGATTGCGCGACGCATAGATGAACGCGCAATTCCCGTTTTTGCGGTAGGCACGCAAACCGCCGAAGCCGCGAAATCCGCCGGTTTCAAAAGCATCAAAAATGCAGATGGCGATGCGGAGGCGCTCGCAAAAGCAACGATGCAATGGGCTTCCCCCAAAAATGGCGCGCTGCTTCACGCATCGGGAAAAGACACAGAGGGAAAACTCGAAGCCGATCTCACGCGCGCCGGTTTTTCCGTGCGTCGCGAAACGCTCTATGAGGCCATCGCGGTCGAACAATTGCCGGCGGAAGCAGCACAGGCGCTCAAGGCCTCATCGCTCGATGCCGTGCTGTTTTTCTCACCCCGAAGCGCAAAAATCCTTTGTGACTGTGTGAGCCGTGCGGGCCTCGGCCAGACGACGCGGCGGCTCGTCGCCTGCTGCATCAGCGCAAGGGCGGCGCAAGCGCTTACCATGTCTTTTCAGGGTGTTCGCATAGCCGAACATCCTGATCAGGCAGCACTTTTACGATGTCTTGCGATGGCCCAATCTTGACTTCGATTTAACTGTAATAACTGCAACTTTGGGCTGTGAAACATTTCCGTTTTTCTATATAAGCATTCACTCTCGAGCCGCTCTGGCTCCTCCCCCGGCAGCAGGAGCAGGCCTGGAAGCGAACGGGTGGCGAGCTTTGGCCCGCCGCCCGTTTCGTTGAGTCAGTCATTCTTCGCGAAATCAGCGAGCGCGTTCGCCACATCCGGCATCAACTGATTCCAGTCGGCGAATTTTGCAGGACTGAACACGCGGCTTTTGCGATACCAGGGAAATTCTTCGGTGCCGAGTTGCGGCCAGGTGCGACCCGCAGTGAGAAACCACACTTCCGTGCCGACGCCGCCTGCCGTCGCCGCAGCCGCCGTCGGCGCGGAGATGACGAGATCGAGTGCTGCTGAAAGTGCCGCTGCGCCATCAATGTCGTTCTTGAGATCGAGGTCTTCGATTTCCAGAATGTCGACGCCGTTCTGTTGGCGCGCGCGCGCCAGTTCCGCGCGGCAATTGCCATATTGGAGATTCACAAACGTCACGCCCGGCGTTGCGAACACCGGCTTCCATGAATCCAGCGCGCTGTAATATTTGCCGCGCTTGGCGCCCAGCATCATCGAACGCCAGCAAATGCCGATGAACGGACCTGACGCGCGTGCTTCGAGTTGGGCGCGATAATCCGCCACGCGCGCAGGGTCAGGTTTCAGAAACGCCTGATGGGGAAAATCCTCGATGCGCGGCCGCAAATATTGCAGGCCGGACCCCATCGTCATGTGGAAATCCGGCTCGCCCTTTTCCGTCGCCCACGGAACGTAGCGCAATTCTTTCGTGCCGTCGGGGTCCAGAAGCTTGCGGTCGTCATAGGCGCCCACTTGCGCATCGGGAAAGGAACGCTGGAACAGCGTCACAAGGCGTTTGTCCACGGCGATTTGAAGCTTGCCGTCCGCGCCCACCGCTTCCTGCAAATCGGGAAGGATGTTGGCGAACATGAATTCGTCGCCGAGGCCCTGCTCGCCGATGACGAGAATGCGTTTGCCGTTCAAATCTTCGCCCTTCCACAGGGGCGATTTTGTCATCTGATGCACATAGGCGCGGAAGCGCGGATGATTGCGGATTTCGTATTCGCGGAAGCCTTCGTCCAGCCTGCCCATGCCGATCAGGCAAATGCCGCGCGAATGTTTGGCTTCGATGATTTCGGTCTGGTCCACGGCGCGCTCAAGCGCGTTGTCATAGGATTGAAGCGCGTTTTCCAATTGCCCCAGATGCATATAGGCAAAACCGATATTGTGATGCGGCCGCGAAAACCCGGGATCGAGCCGGATCGATTCCTCATAGAAGACGAGGCTTTCATCGGCGCGTCCGTTTTCGGCGAGCACGGTGGCCAGCGAATTCCACAACACCGTTTCGGCCGGCATGCGATAGATCGCCGAGCGCAACGTCTCGATTGCTGTCGAAGCGTTGCCCTGATCGCATTGAATGCTGCCGAGATTGTTGTAGCCGAGCGGCGAATCCGGGCGCGCCGCGATATAAAGGCGGAACATCTTTTCCGCGCCTTCGGTCAATTTCAGATTCCACGCGGTCAAACCGAGATTGATCAGCAATTCGGGATCGGCGGGATCCAGCTGATGGGCGCGTTCATAGGTGACGAGCGCCTTGTGCAAATGGCCCATCTTCTCCAGCGACATACCCAATATGTGATAGGCCTGCGCATTGCTGGGATCGGCGTCGGTGGCGGCCAGCGATAATTTGGCCGCACGGGCCACATCCCCTCGCTTCCACGCCTTGATGCCCCGGCGCAGGAAACCGTTCGATTTGCGCCGCGACAGCGCTGCGTCGATCTCTTCGGACAGCGCCTCCAGTTTGGCCAGCGCCTGGGCCTGCGCGCCGATGCCCGCAAGTAAATCCAGTCCGGGGGCTGCGGCCAGTTGCGCCATGGGTCTCTCCTGCTGATTCCCGGGATTTAAGCCTTCTTTTGTTTAATCAGCGATGAATGCTGACCCCATCACTTAAAGGATTTTCTTAACGATTGAGGATTAACGTCCCGTCTATGGCGCGGCGGTTGTACGCCTGTGCCGGGAGAAAAGAAGATGCCCCTGAAGCTCTCGCTCAAACCCGGCGAGAAGTTCGTTCTGAACGGCGCGGTGCTCGCCAATGGCGACAAGCGCGCCAGTCTGGTTCTGCAGAACAAGGCCTGTGTCCTGCGCGAGAAGGACATTATGCAGATCGAGGATGCGAACACGCCCGCAAGGCGGATCTACGCGCCGATCATGATGATGTATCTCGATCCCGACGCCAGCGAGGAATATTACACCGATTTCGCGCTGCGCATGACCGAATTCATGGGCGCGATCAGCAATGCGGGCGCGCTTGCGATCTGCGTGGAGATCAGCCGCTCGGTGATGGAAAGCGCCTATTACAAGGCGCTGATGTTGTGCAAGAAACTCTTCGACTTCGAACAGGAACGGTTGAACTATGAGCCTAAGAGCCTATCAGAAGACACAGCAGATTACCGAAAATCCGCGTGAAACGGAGTATCGGCTGTTCGGCCAGGTGACGGGCGCGCTCATCGGCGCGCAGAAGTCCAACGCCAAAGGCGGCCCGCTTGTCGAGGCCGTGGACTGGAACACGCGCATGTGGCGTACGCTCGCCACCGACTGTCTGGACGAGCGCAATAAATTGCCGCAGGATTTGCGCGCGAAAATCGTTTCCCTGTCGCTGTTCGTCGCCAAATATTCCAAGCGCGTCACGCGCGAAGGCGCATCGGTCGAACCTCTGATCCAGATCAACCGCACGATCATGCAAGGATTGCAGGGCGCGGTCTGAAAACGAATACTTGTGAAGTTTCGAAAACCGGCGTCCAGAGCGTGATTCAGCACGCTCTGGATTTTTTATTTGTCGCGCGCAATCTGGCGCGAACCGCTTCACACTTCGCGGGATTGCGCTTGGAGCGGCCGGTTTTTCTTTTGCCGATTCGCTTCTGCCGGGCGGCAATTTCTGCCCGCGCACAATCCGCGTTGAGCTATATTTATCTCAATAAAATCAGATACTTACAGACATATAACACGGCATGGCGGTTGCGATGGTTCCGCCGAGGCATAGGGCCTCGGGCCGGCAGAAGGCCGACACCACTCCACAAATGGAGAACACCATGCTTAGCGTCAACACAAACACCGGCGCGATGATCGCGCTCGAATACCTCAACACCACCAACGCACAACTTCAGGCGACGCAGAATGCCGTCAGCACAGGTCTGAAGGTCGCTAACGCGAAGGATGATGGCGCGACATACGCTATCGCCCAGGATATGCGCGGCGACGTGGCGGGCTATTCCGCCGTTACCGACAGCCTCAATCGCAGCATGTCTGCGCTCGATGTTGGGCTTTCTGCAGGCCAGTCGATTTCCGACCTTCTGATTCAGATGAAACAGAAGGCGATAGCGGCTTCGGACCAATCGTTGGATACAGCAAGCCGGAATGCGCTCAACGCGGACTTCACCGCCTTGCGCGACCAGATCACGTCGATCACCCAGAACGCCATCTTCAACGGGTTCAATCTCGTGGATGGCTCGACGACGCAGATCACGGCTCTTGCCTCCTCTGATGGTGTCCACAAGATCACCGTCGCAGCGGAGAACATGAGTCTTTCCGGTTCGGTTGTGACCATTGCCGCCACAGGCACGGTCTCAACGGAAAGCAAGGCCTCGGCGATGATCGCCACGGTCGAAACTTCGCTCACCAACGTCAACACCGCGCTGGCGAAAATGTCAGCCGGTTCGGCGAAGCTTTCGGTTCAGGCGACGTTCGTCCAGAAACTCTCCGATACGCTGACTGCGGGTATCGGAAACCTGGTCGATGCCAATATGGCGACGGAAAGCGCGATGCTGACCTCCTTGCAAACCAAGCAGCAGCTTGGCGTGCAGGCGTTGTCGATCGCGAACCAGTCGCCACAGATCGTGCTTTCGCTGTTCAGGTAAGTATTTGATAACACTAGGGCGGCGCGCAAATACGCCGCCCTTTTTCTTTTAATTGTCGGCAAATTTTGCCGAAATGCACGGCAAATTTTTCCTGCTTTAGGTAAATACTGCCCGGTAAATTTGTTCCCGCCATTTTCTGCCCGGCGAAGTTTTCCAGTCTCTCACCGACGAATGATATTTAGCAAAACGTAAACAGCCTCCGGCACGGCAGTTGCCTTTGTGCAACACGGGCAAAACGCCCTTCAGGCAAAACGCCTGTTTAAAAACCAGAACGGAGGCTTCAATGCTTAGCATCAACACCAACAATGGCGCGATGATTGCGCTGCAATATCTTAACCAGACCAACTCTCAGCTCGCGCAGGTTCAGCAGGCCATCAGCACCGGCTTGAAAGTTTCAAACGCGAAAGACGACGGCGCCACCTACGCCATCGCGCAGAACATGCGCGGCGACGTTGCGGGCTATTCCGCCGTTAACGACAGCCTCAACCGCGGCATGTCCACGTTGGACGTGGCGATGTCGGCCGGCCAGTCGATTTCCGACTTGCTCATCCAGATGAAGTCGAAGGCAATTGCTGCTTCCGACTCCTCGCTGGATACAGCGAGCCGTGCGGCCCTGAATGAAGACTTCACGGCGCTGCGTGACCAGATCACTAGCATCGTGCAGAACGCTTCGTTCAACGGCACCAACCTGATCGACGGTTCGACGACACAGATCACGGCGCTTGCCTCTTCGGACGGCGCTCACAAGATCACCGTGTCGGCCGAGAAGATGAGCCTCTCCGGTTCAATCGTGACCGTCGCCATCGCCGGCAACGTCTCGACGCAGTCCGCTGCCTCGACGATGATCTCGACGGTGGAAACCTCGTTGAACAACGTCAACAGCGCACTTGCGAAGTTGTCGTCCGGTTCGGCGAAGTTCTCGATCCAGGCGGGCTTCGTTCAGAAGCTCTCCGATACGCTGACAGCGGGTATCGGCAATCTGGTGGACGCGAATATGGCGACCGAAAGCGCCATGCTGACCTCGCTGCAGACAAAGCAGCAGCTCGGCGTGCAGGCTCTGTCGATCGCGAATTCCGCGCCGCAGATCGCGCTTTCGCTCTTCAGGTAAGCATTGACCGGCGGGGCCTTAACCGGCTCCGCCGTTTTTTCCTCCTGAAGGCGCGGCCTGTTCGACTGCGCCTCAAGGTGTTTGTGTTGTGGAGTGGGGTAGGAAACGCCGGATGGGCTGCAGACCCGTCCGGTGTTTCTTCTTTTTTGTTTTTAGAGATCAGAGATTCAGATTGCGGATCAGCGCTTCGACCACGCGCTCGGCATCGCCGGGCAGCATGGACGCAAACAGCGGCAGACTCAACGCGCGCGCATAATATTGATCGGCGCCGGGAAGGCGCGGCGTCTTGCAGACACGCGCATAATAAGGTTGACGATAGACCGGATAATAATGCACCTGCGTGCCGATGCCTTCGTCGATCAGTGCGCGCATCAATGCGCTGCGCGTAATTCCCGCGGCTTCAAAATCGATTCGCGCCGCATAAAGATGCCAGGCCGGAAGGCAGGGCCGCGTGCGCGCCATGGGGCGGGCGAGCGGACCGGCAGCGGCCAGCAACAGATCGTAGAGTGCCGCAATCGCGCGCCTGCGCACCACGAAACGGCCAAGCTTGCCCAATTGCGACGTGCCCAGCGCGCATTGAATATCGTTGGCGCGCCAGTTGAATTCCGGTTCCTGCAATTCGTAATACCAGGGATTGGCGCGGCCGTTTTCGTCGAACGCATCTTCGCTGTTACGGAAATCTTCCGGCTCGCGAATCATGCCGTGGCTGCGCGCATGTTGCAGGCGCTTGGCCATTTTCGAATCGTTGGTCGTGACCGCCCCGCCTTCGCCCATCGCGATGGCTTTCACCGGATGAAACGAAAACACGCTCAGATCCGCAAAATCATTCGAACCGATGGTGCTGACCGTGCCATCGTCCGCAACATAGGCGGTGCCAAGTGCATGACAGGCATCATCGACAAGGAACGCACCATGCGCGCGCGCGATATAGGCGATTTCTTCCAGCGCGCCGCATTGGCCATTGAGATGCACATTGAACACGGCATCGGCATGGCCAGCGCGTGACAGCGCCTCCGCCAGATTCTCCGGCCCCATCAAGCCCGTGTCGGGATCGACGTCCGCGAAAACGATTTCCGCGCCATTCAGATGCGGCGCGCTGGCCGTCGCCAGAAACGTGATGGCCGGAACGATGATCTTTTTTCCTGCGCCGAGGTCCAGTGCGCGCGCCGCCATATGCAGCGCTGCCGTGCCGTTCGCGCAAACGACCGCGTGTTTGGCGTTGACGGTTTTTTGCAAGCCAGATTCAAAGCGCGCAACCGCAGGGCCGGTTGTCAGATAATCGCTGCGCAAAACCTCCGACACCGCTTCGATGTCGTCATCTTCGATGGTCTGCCGGCCGTAGGGGAGAAACGTGTTGGTACGGACCGGCCGCTCGGCCCGCAAAGCGCGGCGGCTCATTCCGCGTATGCCTGCGCCAGCAGCATTTGCAATCCGCGAATATCGAGGCGTTCGGGATTGGTATCGCTCGAATAGGCATAGCCTTCTGGCACGGCTTTCGCGCCGCGATGCAGATAGGCCTCGCGCGCGGCGGCGGCAAAGCTCGCCAAAATCACGAAGCGGTCATCCAGTTCCACCGTCCAGCGCGAATCGTCGGCCGGGATCATCGTCTCGTGCAATTTCTCGCCGGGCCGTACGCCGACCACGCGCTGCGCCAGTTTTGGCCCGATCAGCGACGCCAGATCGGTGATCGTTGTCGAGGCAATCTTCGGCACGAAAATCTCGCCGCCGCGGCTCATCTCCATGCTCGACAGCACGAAATTCACGCCTTGCGTCAGCGTGATCCAGAACCGCGTCATGCGTGCATCGGTGATCGGCAGCGTGTCCGCGCCGTCATCGCAGAGCTTCTTGAAGAACGGCACCACGGAGCCGCGCGAACCCACGACATTGCCATAGCGCACGACGGAAAACTGCGTGCCGTCCGCGCCGGAAAGATTGTTGGCGGCGACGAAAATCTTGTCGGACGCGAGCTTGGACGCGCCATAAAGATTGACCGGATTCGCCGCCTTGTCGGTTGAAAGCGCCACCACTTTCTTCACGTTGCGGCGCAGCGCGGCATAGACCACGTTTTCCGCGCCGAAAATATTGGTGCGAATACATTCAAACGGATTGTATTCGGCGGTCGTCACCTGCTTCATCGCGGCGGCGTGAATCACATAATCGATGTCGCGCATGGCCAGTTCCAGCCGGTCGCGGTCGCGCACATCGCCGATGAAGTAACGCATGAACGGATGCTGTTCCATTGGAAACAGCTGCTGCATCTCGAACTGCTTGAGTTCGTCGCGGCTGAAAATCACCAGACGGCGCGGCTTGTAGCGGTCGATCACCAGCTTCACGAAATGCTTACCGAAAGAGCCTGTGCCGCCCGTCACCAGCACGGCCTTGTCGTTCAGGTCGAGCCAGGGCTGCGTGAAATCGCGCAAGCTCAGCGGCGCGGCCACGGCGCCGGGTTCCTCCGCCGGTTCATGCGCGACAATTTTGGCAATGCTTTGGGCCATGAGCTTCCGCCTCTCGGTTTGCCCCAATGGTTGCAGAACGCGGTTAACAAGCGCCTTACGTCAACACTTTGCGTATACGAAATCGGAAAGAGCGCGGGCCGGGCCGGTAGGGCGCAGGCTTGCGCGTTTCGTCCAGCTCCAGCGCCGACAGCATCAGCTGGCAGAACAGGCTGCCGCCCGTCTGGCGATGAACCAGCAGGCCCAGCAGCGGGGCGGTTTGGCGGTCAACCTCCACGCGGATGCGGGATTTGTCATCGCCGATCTCGGCCCAGCCCTCGGTCATGCCGATGCCGTGGGAGGCCGAGACGAGGAAGGAGACCGGCGCGCCGTGATCCACATTCTGCCCGGCCAGCGCAAAAGTTTCCGAAGTCTTACCGCCATTATGGGTCGTTAAGAAAAGGCCGTTCCAGTCGAATGCTTCCGGCAGCAGCGTGATATGCCCCAGCCGCAGCGAGCCGCGTCCCCAATCCTCCCAATGGAAGGTCAGGTCGAAATCGACGCGCGGCTCGTTTGCGCAAAACCGCATGATCTTTTCGATGGGGCCTTTGGGCGTTTCGATTCGTGCGGTCGCGATAACATCGCCGCCGTCTTGCGAAAGCGACGCCTCGCACCATTCTAGGTCCGTGACCTTGGCCTCGCCCGGAGCCTCGAATACGCAATCGCCTGTGTACCAGTCGGCCTGCAGCGCGATGTCATCGAAATGACCGTGGGGCAAGCCACCTATTGTGGGCGTAGAATCGCCTTTGAATTGCAGGGACTGAATCGCAAGGCCTCGCCGCCGGTCCAGCCGCGCCCGCAGCATCGGCGTTTCGATATCGAGATATCGCGATTCAATGGGCTTCTGATTTTGCACAGCATCAAATGGTGTTTGCTTTTTACTCCAACGCCGCTCGGCGTCTGCCAGCCGCGCACAGAATTTCTGCCATCGTGCCTCAGTGATATGCGTGCGGAAATCGCTGGACCACAAATAGCAAAGCTCTTTCCACGCCGCATCGCTCATATCGCCCAGCCCGCGATAGATGCGCTCGCAGGCAGCGTTGATGGCGATGTCGTCACGGCCGGTCACCGCCCAGCGCGAGAGATTGTATTTGCGCTGTTTCTTGACCGGCACGGGAACGGCCGCCGTTTCAAGCCGCAATTCCTGATCGGCATAATGTTCGCCGGAGAGATCGAGCGCTTGCGACGGCGCGATGAGCGCACAGCGACGCTCCGTCTTTATCTGTTCGAAAGCTTGCGACAGCCGATTCCATTCCCCGCCATCCATCTTCTCTTCGGTGCGGTAACGGCCAGGGCGATAATCGAAAATCTCAGCATCGCTGGCATAGATGCAAAGCGCGCGGCTTGTTGCGCCCAAGTGCTCGCCCAAATAGGCGCCATATTCATCAAGGCCAATATCGCCATGCGCGAAGCGCTGCAGTTTCTGGAACGCAACCGTGTTCGTCCACAACAACCCGATGCTGCGTCCATCCGCGCCGCGCGCCCGTTGCGGCAGATAACGTGTTTCGGCATGCCATTCGGGATGCTGCGCCGACGGATTGTCCCAGTCCATCAGGATCGCGCGATATCCGGCATCGAGATAAAGCCCGACAAGACCGCTTGAGTAGGCTTGTTCATTGACAAGTGCGAGCGTTGGCCGCACGCCCAACAATGATTGATAGGTTTCATTGCCGATACGCAAATTCGCTTCCGTGACTTTGGCAGGAACCAGCGGCCCGATCATTTGCGCATAACCGGAGCCGATGAATTCCATTTTCCCCGCCGCGATTAGCGCGCGCGCTTTCGCAATCCATTCCGGATCGCGCGAGGCGATTTCCTCCAGCGTGAAACCCGTCGCTTCGACGCCGATAGGGCCATGCGCCTCGCAAAGCGCAAGAAGCGGCCAGTAACAGCGGCGGATCACATCGCTGCGCTGCTCTTCTTCAATCGAAGAAAATGCGAGATTAAGATGAAACAGCGCGAACAGGTTGAGCGTGCCCGCGCCGGAATCGCGCTGCGGCGCGTTCATGCCGTCTCAATCCTGATGCAGGCAAGCGCATCATTGGCCGCCTGCAATGCCGCATCGCGCGTCGCAGCCGTCGCCAGCACCATCGCCGCCGAAGGCCGTTTGTCGCCTGCTTGCGGAATAACGTCTCCGGCTTTCACCGTGATGACAACTTCGACCACGCCCGGAATCTGTCGGGCCTCTTCGTCGCCGGCGATCCCGATCACGCGTCCGGGCTTCGGAAAGGCATAACGCTGGATCACGGGTGTTTGATGCTTCGGTTCCAGTTCTTCGGTGCTCACCGGATCGCCAAGTGCGAGCCTGATCGCAGCGCCGATGAAATCCACCCCCGTGTTGAGCGGAATTTCGCGCGTGCAGAAAAACCCTCCGGAAAGCCGCGCCGCCAACTCGATCACATAAGGCTCGCCCTTATGCACAACGATATCGCCCTTGACCGTGCCGTTGGTCACGCCAAGCGCCGCCGCCGCGCGCGCCACAACCGCTTTCACTTTCGCTTGCGTTTCCGGCGGCAGATGGCTCGGCAGATCGCCGCCATTCTCGACGAAAAACGGCGCGTAGCGTGCGAGAAATTCGTAATTGCGATCCGAAAACCCCGGTGTGAAACATTGCCCGTTGATCACAATCGATTCGGTGGAAACCTGCGGGCCGTCCAGATATTCCTCCACCATCACACGATCGGTGGGCGAATGGCTGCGCGCCATGATGAAGGCGCGGTCGAGATCGGCGGTTTCGGCCACGCGTTGCACGCCGCGGCTGCCGCGGCTGTCCACCGGTTTGATGACGAGATTGCGTCCACGCTCGATGGCCACACGCTGCAAAGCCTGTGGCGTTTCAACGGCAGCGAACCACGGCACGGGCACACCTGCTTCCGAGAAGCGTTGCTTCATGGCGAGTTTATCACTGGCGAGTTCCGCGCTTGCGAGCGAAAGTCCGGGAATGCCCAGCCGCTGCGCGACGGTTGCCACCGTTATCGGCGCATCGGCGGCCACGCAGATCACGCCATCGATCTTGCGGATTTTGCGATTGTAGCGTTCGGCGGCAGACGCCGTTTCGTTCGCGCCGTAAACATCGGCAATGAGACACGAATCGGCATATGCAAAACCCGGCGCTTCGGGATCGCGGTCGGACACGACGACTGTGTAACCCAATTCCTTGGCGCGGCGCGCGGCATCGGCTGCTTCGATTCCACCCGAAACGATGAGGATTGTTTTTGTCATCAGAAATAAAGCCCGCCATTGACGTTGAGCGTTTGCGCCGTGATGTAGGACGATGCGTCGCTTGCAAGGAATGTCACCGCATCGGCCACTTCGCGCGCGCCGCCGAGACGTTTGAGCAATATCGCTTCCGCCGCTTTCTGCACGCTTGCGGCCGCAAGCCCCGCATCGGCCATGTCGGATGCGATCAATCCCGCGGCCACAGTGTTAGAGCGCACATTCGATGCCGCGCCGAAGCGCGCAATCACCTGTGCCAGCGAGATGAGGCCCGCTTTCGAGGCCGCGTAATGCGCCGTGCGCGGCCCACCATATTGCCCACTGACCGAACCGATATGCACAATACTTCCGCCGCCCGCTTCGGCGAGCAATGGCAGAAACACTTGCGCGCAGATGAACGGACCTTTGAGATTTGTCGCAAGAATGAAATCCCAATCCGCGTCCGTCACCTGATCGAAGTCCGTCGGCTTGTTGACGCCCGCATTGTTCACAAGAATAGAAATCGATCCGAAATCGCGCGCCTGTTTCGCCGCTGCTTCAATGCTCACGCGATTGGTAACATCCATTTGCAGCGCCAGCGCGCGGCGGTCCATCGCTTCGATCTGGCGGACAACATTTTCGGCTTCATCGCGTTGTTCGCGAAAAGTGAGCACCACATCGGCGCCCGCTTCGGCAAGGCCCAGCGCAATCGCGCGCCCGATGCCGCGGCTGCCGCCGGTGACAATTGCATTCTTGCCGGCCAGCGAAAAACGACTCATGGACGCTTGCGCGCGATGACGCGCTTTGCCGCCTGCGCGATGAAGGGCGCGGAGATACGGAAATATTCGGCCAGTTCTTCCGGCTCGCCCGATGCGCCAAACGTGTCATTGAGGCCCACGAATTCAATGGGGCAGGGCCGTGTGCCCGCGAGTGACTCGGCCACCGCGCCGCCGAGGCCGCCATAAATATTGTGATCTTCCGCCGTCACGATGGCGCCGGTTTCTTCGGCGCAACGCGCAAGCAATTCAGCATCGATGGGTTTGATCGTCGCCATGTTCACAACGCGGGCGCTGATGCCTTCGTCAGCGAGCCGCATTGCAGCTTCCAGCGCGCGCGCAACTTCAACGCCGCAAGCGACAATTGTCACGTCGCTGCCATCGCGCACGATATTGCCTTTGCCGATTTCGAACCGATGATTGTCGCCGAACACGCGCTTGGCGGGGCTTCTGCCCGTGCGCATGTAAACGGGGCCTTCGAATTCCAGAATCGCGCGCGTGGCAAGCCCGGTTTCAATCGGATCGGCCGGCGAAATCACCGTCATGCCGGGAATGGCGCGAAAGGCCGCGAGATCTTCCAACGCCTGCGCCGAGCCGCCGTCTGGCCCCACATCAATGCCCGGATGGCTCGCCACGATCTTCGCGTTGCGTTGCGCATAAGCGAGCGAAAGCCGCGCCTGTTCGATGGCGCGCAGGCAAAACACGGCAAAGGTCGTGACCACCGGCAAAAGACCGACGGCCGCCAGCCCGCCCGCCGCTGCCATCATGTTCTGTTCGGCAATGCCGAACTGGATGAAACGCTGCGGATGGCTCTTGCGGAAATGATGCACGCCCGTGCCGCCCGCGATGTCCGCATCGAGCACGACGAGCTTGGGAAATTCGTTGGCGAGGGATGACAATGCCTTGCCGAATGCTTCGCGCAGCGAATCGCCGCTCGTGCCGATCAATGCGGGCGCTTCAGAGGTCGTCATCGAGCAGCTCCACGATTTCTTTTTGCGATGCGCCAAGTGCTGCCAGCGCATCTTCGCCTTGCGCGCGCGTCAACTTCACGCTGCCATGCCATTGCGGCTTGCCTTCCATATAGGGCACGCCTTTGCCTTTCACCGTGTGGCAGATGATGAGCGCAGGCCGCCCGCGCGTGGAACCTGCGCTGCGCAATGCCGAAAGAATTCCGCTGACGCGATGGCCATCAATCTCCGCCACGGCCCAGCCGAAGGCGCGCCATTTGTCCGCCAGCGGTTCGAGGCGCATGATTGCTTCGTTCGTATCGTCGCTTTGCATTTTGTTGTAGTCGATGATGGCGCAAAGATTTTCGAGCTGATGGTGTGCCGCGCACATCGCACCTTCCCATACTTCGCCTTCCTGCAATTCGCCGTCGCCCAGCAGCGCGTACACGCGCGCGGGACTGGATTGCATTTTCAATCCCAGCGCCATGCCGATGGAAACGGAAAATCCCTGGCCCAGCGAACCCGTGCTCGTTTCCGCCCATGGCAGATCGAGCACATGCGGATGGCCCTGATAGGGACTTCCCAATTTGCGCAGCGCCAGCGACGAACGCTTGCCGCAGAAACCGAATTGCGCTGCCGCCGCGTAAAGCGCGGGCGCGGCATGACCTTTGGAGAGCACGAAACGGTCGCGATCCGGATCGTTCAGATTCGCGGGCCACAGATTGAGTTCCGCGCCGTAAAGGCACGCCAGAATATCGGCGCAGGACAGCGCACCACCCGGATGGCCGGAGCCCGCGCGATAGATGGCAGCAATAATGTGCTGGCGCATCTGGCGCGCGGCGCCTTCCAGTTCGCTGACGAGATCGCGCACGTCACCGGCGGCGTCGGAAATTCTGGGTCTGTCTTTGGATGTCATGGTTCGCTCATGCCGCCATTTGTCTGCGCGCGCGTGCGAGCAGATCGGCGTAGAAGATGATTTCCGCGCGCGGGGCGAGACGGCGCGCTTCGTCCGCGATTTCCTGGGCAAAGCCACGCGACATGATGACGACGACGCCCGCATCGGCATCGGCCAACGCTTCCGGCCCATGCAGCGCGCAGCCGTATCGCTCGCCGACATGCGGTTTCAGATGTTTGTCGATGAGAAGTGCTAAGGAGCGCGGATCGAAATTTCCGTGAACGACAAGGCTGTCGAAAATGCGGCCCGCGCCCCACATGGCCACACGGCGGGATTTCATTTTTGTGATTTCCGCTGCCGCCACGGTCAGCGCCAGAAGATTGCGGGCGCGTGTGGAGATGTAATGTGCAAACAGCGTTTCGGCGTCCTCCACTTCTTTCGGATCGCTTTGCGGCGATACGTGTGGTGCGCCGGTTTTGCGCGCTACGACCAAAAGATTATCGCGGTCGGTGGGATCCGGTTGCTCCACAATCGTGAAACCCGCCGCTTCGATCATGCGCGTATAAGTGGCCTGCGAGAAATGCGTCAGATGTTTATCAATGAACCATTCCTCGACAACGTCATCGCCGCCGAGAAACGCCAAGTTTGGTGCGTCTATGACCAGCATTCCACCCGGCTTCAATGTGCGCCAATGATCTTCGAGCACCTTTGCCGGTTCCGCCACATGTTCAATCGTGTGACAGGAATGAACAATGTCGAAGCGGTCATTCTCCAGCGCGGCGTCTTCGATGCGCGCGTGAATGAGTTCCGTACGTTCCATATCCTTGCAAGACTCTGCCACGCGCTCATCCGGTTCGACGGCCACAAGATGCGCGTGGGGCGCGGCCTCCAGAAACGCACGCGCGAAACTGCCACGATTGGAACCAACGTCGAGAAGGCACATCACATCGGAAAGCTTTGCGTGGCGGCCAATCGCCTCCATCGCGGCCTTGGTGCGGAAGCCTTTTCCGTAGCGCACATTGCCCCAATCCGCGCCGCTCGAAACGGCGGCAGGCGCGCGCGCGGCACGGTCTGCCCGCGGCAGGCTCTGCACCAGCCCGCAATTGCGGCAGAGATGCACCGTCATCCCGCGCGTGGAGCGTTCCGGCGTGTAAACCTGCTCCAGCGCATCGCGCCGGCACAATTCACAAAGATTGACCATCCGAAACGCCCGGGAAGAAAACGCTAACCATATTCATTCGTGCGCCGTTAATAATTCACTACATATTC
>DATCEI010000107.1:0-17892 GCA_036510185.1 Rhizomicrobium sp.
CGATCCGCTGGTGCCGCAGAATTCGATTTCGCAATCCGATCCCGGCCGCAACATTCTGCTGGTGACGGGATCGACCGAAGAGCGCAAATCCATCCGCGAACTGGTCCAGCAATTCGATGTGAACTGGCTGCGCGGCATGTCGTTCGTGCTGCTCGTGCCGCAGCACGCGGATGCCAAACTCATTCTGCCGGAACTGGACGGATTGATGAACAGCGAAGGTTCGCCCACGGCGGGCCTCGTGCGACTCATTCCCATTGAGCATCTGAACGGCATTCTCGCGATCTCCTCGCAGAAACAATATCTGGATGACGTGAAGCACTGGATGGAGATGCTGGACCGCGAAGGCGAAACCAGCGAGCGGCGGCTTTTCGTCTATCGTGTGCAGAACGGCCGTGCCTCCGATCTTGCGCTTGTGCTCGTCAATGCGTTCGGCGGCGCGGGCGGGCGCCCAAATGCGCAGCCGACTGCGTCCAATTCGAAAAAGATCACGCAAACCCCGCCGCTCAACGCCTATCAGCCGCCGCAATTGCAGATGGGCAATCCCAGCACGAGCAATTCTTCGACATTCGACCAATCGACAACTGACAACACCGATACGACCACGGGTGGCCAGACGGCCAATGTTACGCAGGTGTTGACGCTGGGCGGCACGACCGCGCCGATCACGGTGACGAGCGACGATTCCAACAACGCCATCGTTGTCTATGCGACGCCCAAGCAGTTCGGCATCATCGAGGACGCGCTTCACAAGCTGGACGTGCTGCCGTTGCAGGTGTTGATCGAAGCCGCGATCACCGAAGTCACGTTGACCAATCAGCTGCAATATGGCGTGCAATGGTCGTTTCAGGGCGGGCAGAGCCAACTCGTGTTGGGGGCCGGAACGACAGCCGCGCCGTTGCCGACCTTTCCTGGATTTAATTACCTGTTCAGCAACGGCAGCACCATTCAGGCGACATTGAACGCGCTTTCCAATGTCACGAAGATCAATGTGCTGTCCGCGCCGAAACTGCTTGTGCTCAACAATCACACTGCATCGTTGCAGGTGGGCGACGAAGTACCGATCCTCACCGAAAGCGCGGTCAGCACCGATACGGCCGGCGCACCGGTTGTGAATTCGGTCGATTATCGCGACACCGGCGTGATTTTGAAAGTTACGCCGCGTGTCAATGACGGCGGACTGGTGTTGATGGATATTTCGCAGGAAGTCAGCGATGTCGTGAATCCGGGCACCGCCGCGATCCAGTCGCCGACGATTTCCGAACGCAAAGTGGCAAGCTCCATCGCGATTCAGGACGGCCAGACCGTCGCGTTGGGCGGCTTGATCACCGACAAGCGCACGGACACCAAGGGCGGAATTCCGTGGTTGAACCAGATTCCGCTGCTGGGCAATCTGTTCGGCTCAACCAATGACGAGCATGACCGCACGGAATTGATCGTGCTGCTCACACCGCGCGTGATCCGCAACAATGCCGAGGCATTGTCGATTACCGACGAGCTGAAAGAAAAAATCCGCACGGCGGAGCCGCTGCCTTCACCCAAGCCAGCGCATTTCTGATGCAGCGCGACGGCGGCTATGCGATGATCGCGGCCATCGTCGGGATTGTGGCGTTCTCCCTGATTGCCTTTGAAATTTTAGCGGCCACGCGCGGCGAAACGGCCGGTGTTGCGGCGCAATTCGAGAATGCGAAGCTGACGGCCGCGGCGGATGCGGGAATCGCGCAGGCCATTCACGGCGTGGCGCTTCAGGATCGCGCGCAGCGCTGGCCCATCGACGGGCGTTCGATCAATTCGCGCTTCGGCGATGCTGCTTTGACCATTGTCATTCAGGACGAGCGCGGAAAGATTCCGCTCAATCGCCTGAACGAAGATCAGGTGCGTTCCATGTTTGCGGCGGCGGGCATGACGGGAGACCGCCTTGACACTCTCGTAGATTCTTTCGAGGACTGGCAGGACGATGACGATGAAGTGCGCCCGCATGGCGCCGAAGCGCCGGATTATGCGCCGCGTGGTATCAAGCCGCGCAATGGCGATTTCCACACGATTGATGAGTTGAGTCTCATCAAGGGCATGGATGCGCCGCTGTTTGCGAAACTCGCACCCGCGCTGACGATTTTCTTTGGTGATAATGGCGGTTTCAGTCAATCGACGGCGCAGCCTTTCGCACTGAGCGTGATGCTGGGCACCGGCACGGATTCGCCCGATGTGATCGAACGCGAAAGAGAACTGGCGGGCGAGCGGCCCGCGCTCGATATCACCGATGATGTCAATCTGGTCGGCAGGCCGCTGACGATAAAGGTCATCGCGCGGGATAACGCAAAAGGTGTCGCACAGCGCAGCGCGATTATCGAACTGACCGGCAACAAGGCCAATCCGTACTGGATACGTTATCTCGACTGATTACGGCGCGAGGAGTGCGGTCAGCGGCCCATAAAGCCACACGATCCAGATCGCGAAACACAAAGGCACGCCGAACGGCATGCGTTCGGTAAGTGCCGCGCGTCCCCGCGTGATGGCGAGCACGCCGTACCACACCAGGCCTGCGATGCTTGCGATCAATACGATAGAGGGCAACGCTTCCCATCCGAGCCATGCGCCGCCGCCGGCGATAAGCTTCGCATCGCCCATGCCGAGACCGTCGCGTCCGCGCAATTTGCGATAGGCCCAGGCGAACGCGGCAAACGCAACGTAGCCGATTACCGCGCCGATCGCATGCGGAAGAATTTTTTCCGAAGGCAGATAGGCCGCGACCGCCAAGCCCAAAACGATCAACGGAATCGTCAGCGCATCCGGCAAACGGAATTCGAACGCATCGATCGCACCGGCGACGAACAACGACCAGCCCAGACACAACGTAATCGGCAACAGCATCGTCAATGGCATCACGATGCTTGCCCAGACCGCGATGGCTGCGCAAATCGCGATAGCAACCCAAAGCGAAATGCGCTTCGCGGAGAACGCGACACGCGCCGCAGCCAATCCGCCCACGAGCGCGAAGCCGATACAGAGAATCGGAATGATCAGGTGCAAATTCACGTCCCCAGGAGATGATTCATAGGAAAAGTGGCGAACGGTTCAAACGGCGTGTCTTTCGTCTATCTGCAATAAATCATTCACATGAAATGAGAACGATTGTCACGCAAATTTCACAAACTTCGACTTCTCTCGGACAAGAGGGAAATTATTTTAGATTTCATGGATTTATGCCGCGAAATGCGTGCGTTTGTCTTGATCGAGTTTTTTCTCTCGGGTAACCATTTTTCGGGCGCGCGAAAGCAAACGTAACGCGCGCGCTGGGGCGTCGGAATTCGCAAATGAACGCGCGGTTGACCACACCGGCGATTGCCGGACGCTCGAATTGCGTATTGCCGTTAGCGGCAGCCGCGATTGCGTTGGTGGCTGCGCAAACTTCGTTCGCACAAACGCAGGCACCGCAATCGGAACGTCATCTCGACATTCAGGCCTATGACGTTGGCGGCAACACGATCCTCAACACTGAGGACATCGAAACCGCTGTTTATCCTTATCTCGGTCCGCAGCGCACGAAAGAGGATGTGGACGGCGCGCGCGCGGCGCTGGAGCATGTCTATCAGGCGCACGGCTATCAATCGGTTGTCGTGGAAATTCCGCCGCAGAACGCCAGCGACGGTGTGGTGCAATTGCGCGTCGTGGAAGCGCCCGTCGGCCGCCTGCGCGTTGTCGGTGCGCGTTACTACACGCCCAGCGCCATTAAAGATGAAGTTTCCTCGCTGCAGGAAGGCAAAGTGCCGGATTTCAATCAGGCGCAGCAGCAGATTACCGAACTCAATCGTCTGCCGGACCGCCGCGTCGTGCCCGCGCTCAAGCCCGGAAAAATTCCCGGCACCGTCGATGTTGATCTGAAGGTGAACGATACGCTGCCGCTGCATGCGAGCGCGGAGCTGAACAACGATCACGGCCCCGACACGCGCGATCTGCGTGCGCAGGCAACTGTGCGTTACACAAATCTGTGGCAGATGGGACAGACGCTTTCGCTGACCTATTTGCGCGCGCCGCAAGATGTGCATAGCGGCGAGGTATTTGCAGGCTCCTACCTCGCGCCGATCTGGAACACGCCGTTCAGCGTGCTGACCTATGCCTACAGTTCGGACAGCGATGTCGACACGCTGGGCGGCACGAATGTGCTCGGTAAGGGCTATGCGGCAGGCCTGCGCGGCATTCTGCAGATGCCGCCGCTGGATAACATTTCGGAATCGCTGAGTTTCGGCCTCGATTACAAGCATTTTCTGGAAGTCCTGAGACAAGGCGAAGCCGGCGTGACGGCGGTGATCGATTATCTGCCCGCTACCGTTAGTTACAGTTTGCAACGCGCCGGTTCTGCGACGACTGCCGATCTCTCGTTTTCTCTTACCGCGGGCCTTCGCGGCGTCGGTAGCGATGATGCGGAATTCCAGAACAATCGCGCTTTTGCGAATGCGAACTTCTTACATTTCAACATCGACGGCGATTTCACGCAGAACGTCTATGACGACATCGATATCGCCGCGCGTTTCTCGGGGCAGGCATCCGATGGCCCGCTGGTTTCGAGCGAGCAATTCGCGGCGGGAGGACTCACATCCGTGCGCGGTTATCTGCAGTCCGAAGTCGTAGGCGACGACGGCGTATTCGGTTCGCTGGAATTGCGCAGCCCGTCCTTCGGCACCTGGATCACGCCACTGATCGAGGAATGGCGGATGTTCGGCTTCTTCGATGCCGCCAATCTCTGGATCATCGACGCGACCGCGGATCAGCAGAGCGAGTTCACGCTTTACAGCGCGGGCGTCGGCACGCGCGTGCAGCTTCTTCGCTATCTGAGCGGCATCGCCGATGTCGCATTTCCGCTGAGAAGCGGCCCCGACACAAAAGCGTGGCGTCCGGTCGTTAATTTCAGCGTCAAGACGGAGTTCTGATGTGAAACCTCTTCGCTCATTTTCCTTGTGGTTGCTTCCCGTGTTGCTGATGGCGTTCGCGCCCAGCGCCGCCAATGCCTGGTGGGAAAAAGATTGGTCCTTCCGCAAGCAGATCACCATCGACACGACGCCCAAGGGCGCGAACATCGCACAAGCGGTAGGCCGCATGCCCGTTCTCGTGCGTCTGCACAGCGGCAATTTTAGTTTCGGTGACGCGCAGGAAAACGGCACCGATCTGCGTTTCGTCGCCGCCGACGACAAAACGCCGCTCGCCTATCACATCGAATCGTTCGATCCGCTTCTGGGCGTGGCGACGATCTGGGTGGATGTGCCCGATGTCGCCGGAGGCACCGCGAAGAATATCTGGCTCTATTACGGCAACAAGAAAGCGACGCCTTCAACCGACGCAGCGGGCACATTCGATTCCGATTACACGCTCATCTATCATTTCGACGATGCGGCAGGCGCGTCGCCGAAGGACAAAACCGCTTACGGCAACAACGCGCAATCCGCGCCCGCCGGATATGATGATGGCGCGATCATCGGTAAAGGCGCGCGCTTTTCCGGCACGTCGACGATAACCACTCCGGCATCGCCGTCGCTCGCCATTCAGCCGGGCGGTCAGTTCACGTTCAGCGCCTGGATCAAGAGCACGCCCGTCACCGGGCCCGTCGCGATTTTCTCGCGTCGGCAGGGCGGTGTCGTGATGATCGTGGGGCTGGATCAGGGCATCCCGTTTGTCGATGTTGGACAGGACACCGCGCCGCAACGCATCGCGGCGGCCCAGCCCATCGTCAAGGATCAGTGGACGCATATCGCCGCAACGGCAGACGGCAAGATCGTCACGCTGTATGTGAACGGCCGTAGCATCGGCACGGTGGCGGCGGCGCTTCCCGGCTTCAATTCGCCGACAGTTCTCGGTGGCGATGTCGCGGGTGGCACGCCGGCTTTCGCCAATTTCACGGGCGAGATGGATGAACCGCGCTTATCCAAGATTGCCCGACCCGAAGCGCTCATTTTCGCCGACGCAATTTCGCAAAGCGGAGATTCCAAACTCGTCGTCTACGGACAGGACGAAAAGCAATCCGGATTCAGCTTCGGCTATTTCGGCATTATAGTTCAGTCCGTCACTATCGATGCGTGGGTGGTGATTTCCATTCTTGGCGTGATGGCGATGCTGTCCTGGTTCGTGATGTGGACCAAGGCGTCCTATATCAACGCGGTCGACCGCGCCAACAACGCCTTCATCGAATTGTTCCGCGATCACAGCGGTGATCCGCTTTCGCTCGATGAAACCAAATTGTCGGCAAAGGACAAACGCCGCGTGGGCGCATCGTCTATTTATCGGCTCTACCGCGCCGGCGCACAGGAAATCCGCAGGCGCGCGAGCAGCGGCAGCAGACTCGTGCTCAATGCGGAGGCCATCGAGGTCATCCGCGCGGTGGTAGACGCAACCCTCGTGCGCGAGAACCAGCGGCTGGCGCGCTCCATGGTGCTGCTCACGATCTCCATTTCCGGCGGCCCGTTCCTGGGGCTTCTGGGTACGGTCGTGGGCGTGATGATCACCTTCGCGGCGATTGCCGCCAGCGGCGACGTCAACGTCAACGCCATCGCGCCGGGCATTTCAGCGGCGCTGCTTGCCACCGTCGCCGGTCTTGCCGTCGCTATCCCCGCGCTGTTCGGTTATAATTATCTTCTCATACGCAGCAAGAACATCACGGCGGACATGCAGGTGTTCGTCGATGAGTTCGTCACACGCCTGTCCGAAGTCTATGCGGGCCGCGACTTCACGCGCGCGGCGGAATAGGGGCACGGGATGAAAGCACAGGACGAAGACAAGCCTTACGACGACATCAACATCACGCCGATGTTGGATCTGGCTTACGTGCTGCTCGTCATCTTCATCATCATGACGACGGCGTCGGTGCAGGGCATCAAGGTCGATCTGCCGAAGGCCAGTGCATCGGTCAGCCTCGCCAAGCCGGAAACCAAGGCCATCACCATAAACAGTTCCGGACAGATATTTCTCGACGCCTATCCCGTCACGCTGCCCGATCTCGAAAGCCGGTTGCGCACGCAGAAATCGCTGACGCCGGATTTTCCCGTCATCGTCAAAGGCGATGCGGGCGTCCAGTACCAGAAAGTGATGGACGTGCTGGACATGCTGCGCCGTCTTGATTTGCCCCATGTCGGTCTCGTCACCGGCAAACGACAAGGTTGAGTGTCATGGAAGAAGATTGGGAAGACGACAAACGCGCCAAGGCCATCCGCATCGTGGTTCCGTGCGTCGTGGTTCTGGGGATCGCGGGTGCGATCTGGTATCTGCTGCACGATACCAACGGTACGAAGCGCGAAGCGCCGCCGCTGCCCACGCTGGTCGCGCTGATGCCGCCGCCACCGCCGCCTCCACCGCCGCCGAAAGAAACTCCGCCTGAGCCGGAGAAGAAAATGGAGGAGGTGCTGAAGACGCCCGATCCGAAACCGGCGGACGCGCCCAAGCAGATGACGATCAATGGTCCCGCGCAGGCGGGCAGCGATGCGTTCAACATCGGCGCGGGTGATGGTTCTGGTGATATGGGTTCGGGTGTTGGCAATGGTTTCGGCGATGCGGCCTATAGCCGTTATCTCGGGTCGGAATTCCAGCAGGCGATCCAGAACGACGACCGCGTCAATCACCTCGTGTTCAATGCCGACGTTGAAGTGTGGGTGGATGCAAGCGGACGCCTCACCCGTGCGAGCATTCTGCACTCCACGGGTGACGCGAAGACCGACGACAAACTCATCGCGGCGTTGCAGGCGATGCCTGCGCTCGATCAGCCGCCGCCGGAATCCTTCCAGTTCCCGCAACGCATAAGCGTCAAGGGGCGGCGGCCGGTTTAGTGGCGTTGAAACAGAAAGGTTGATTTGCGTGCGCACTTATTCGTCTTTGCTGTTGTCCGTGGCGTGTATTGCGCTGACCGCGCCTGCTTTCGCGCAAACCGATGCCGCGTCTGAAAGTGCTACGGTCAATCTCATTCGCCTGCTTGTGAAGCAGCATGTCATCACGCAGAAGAATGCCGATGCGTTGCTGAAAGAGGCCGAAGCCGAGGCCGCGAATGCGCGCGCTGCCGCCGCGACGCCCGCGCCGCAACCCGTGGCCGAGACGCAATCGCCGCCGCCGCCCGCGCCGGGCGTTGTGCGCGTGCCCTATGTGCCGGAAATCGTGAAGAACCAGATACGCGATGAGGTCAAGGAAGACGTTCTGAAACAGGCGAAGAATGAGAACTGGGCGCAGCCGGACGCCGTGCCCGCTTGGACGAAGCGCATCACCTGGATGGGCGACTTCCGCTTCCGCGACGAATTCGATCTGTATTCGAACACTAACGACAATGAGCTTGTCGATTACGCGACGCTCAATTCGAGCGGTCCCATCGACATCAATTCCGACACGAATCCGAACGCCATACCATTGCTGAACACGACGCAAAACCGGCTCGATCAGCTAAGCCTGCGCCTGCATCTGGGCATGATCGCTAATGTTGCCGATGGCGTGCTTGTCGGCGTCCGTATCGCGACCGGCAAAGACGACAGCCCCGTTTCGACGACGCAATTGCTTGGCGGCGGCCTCGACAAGAAGGCCATCTGGCTCGATCAGGCCTACATTACTTTGAAGCCGTTCAAGTGGGATTGGCTGACATTCGGGCGAATGCCAGACCCGTTCCTGCGCACCGACCTCGTCTATGACGACAATCTGAATTTCGACGGCGCGATCGACGCGGTGCAAACCAAAGAGGCGGGTGCACAGGGCCTTGGCGGTTTTGCAACACTGGGTGCATTCCCGCTGGAGTATGTTGCGAGCGGTTTCCCGACAAACAGTTTTGTGAAATCGCCCGACCGTACGAAATGGTTACTTGCGGCACAGATCGGCACGGACTGGACGACGGAGAAATTCGATTGGCAGTTCGGCGTCGCCTATTACGATTTCCAGAATTTGCAGGGGCAATTGTCTGTGCCGTGCGCGACCTATGCCGGCATCAAGCAATGTTCGACCGATCCGACGAAACCCGCGTTTATGCAGAAGGGCAATACGCTCTTCCTTATCCGCAATATCATACCCAATCCCTCCTCGCCGACGGACTACGCGCAACCGCAATTCGTCGGTCTCGCCGAGAATTATGGCGAACTCGACGCGACCAGCGAATTCACGACGCGCGTGTCCAGCCACTATCATCTGGTGCTGGATGCCGATTTCGTTCGCAACATGGCGTATGATGCGAATGCGGTTTGCCGTTATGCGCCCGCGGGACTTCCACTCAACGATGTCAATCCCGGTACGACTACGCAGACGATTCAAGGCGTCCCAGAAACCGTTCAGAACTTCGATCCGTGCGATCCACAAACGACGCCGAATACAAAAGCGCAACTGGATAGCGGCCCGAATGCGTGGATGGTCAAAGCGACATTCGGCGTGCCCAAGCCGCGCGCTCCGTGGGAATGGAATGTTTCCTTCGGCTACAAATATATCCAGGCGGATGCCGTGGTTGATGCGTTCAACGATCATGATTTCCATCAGGGCGGCACGAACGCAAAGGGCTATTTCGTCGGCGCATCGCTTGGCCTGTTCGACAACACCTGGCTGACGGCGCGCTGGTTGAGCGCGAATGAAGTTTCCGGTCCGCCGCTGGCGATTGACGTTCTCCAACTCGATCTGAACGCGAGTTTCTAGCGATGCGGAAGCTTTTCCTCCTCGCCGTTTTTGTTTCGCTGAATGCGGGCGCCGCCGCGGCGCAAACGATGGAAGATCGTCTGCGCGAGCAATTGCAGTCCGTGACTACACAAATGCACCAGATGCAGGACGATCAGGCGAATTTGCAGGCGGCGAAGGCTGCAGCGGAGAAGGAACGCGATTCGTTGAAAGTGGAACTGGCGTCGGCGAAGGCGCAACTCGCCATAGCCTCCAAACAATCGGACCAATCACCGGAGCTTGCCGCCGAAATGGCGAAAGTCAGGGACGCCTACATGCAGGCCGCCGACAGCGCGAAACAATCACAGGCCGAGCGCGACAAAGCGCAAACCGCGCTCACCGGTTCGCAAGCGCTTCTTACGGAATGCGAGAGGAAGAATGGCGTGCTTCTGCATGTCGGAAACGAGATTCTGGATTCTTACTCGCGGTTCGATTTTGGCGATGCGCTAGGCGCGAACGAACCGTTTATTGGCACCAAGCGCGTGGAGCTGGAAAATCTCGCACAGGATTTCGGCGACAGGCTCTACGACGGCGAATTCGATCCGCGTGCTGTGCATGCGCCGCTGCCCGTGCCAGCGAGCATGCCCAAATGAGCGAATGCTTCGCCGCGAAACGCGCCATCCGCAATTATCGCGGACAATTGTTGCGCGGCGTCAGCATGGTGGCGCTTTTGACCGCGCTTTCTTCGCAGGCATCCGCGCAAAGCATGGCGCAATTGCGCGCGGTCACAGGTATTGCGACAACAGCCGCTGTTGCCAATGCGACCTCGCAGGCCGGTCAGGGTGCGAACGCAACGGCGGGCATGAGTGCGGCAGCGCAACGCGCGCTCGCCTATCAAAATCAGGTTAACCAATCGATTAGCCTGGCAATGCAGGCGCAATCCGCCGCGCGTGCGGCAGCGCAGGCGCTCAATCCCGGCGTGCCGGATGGTCTCGGCCTCGGTGGGCTTCAACCCGTCGCCAATCCCGTTCCCGCCGCGCGAGACCCAACCGGCCTCAACACCTGGGAAGGCGCAAGTGCGCCCACGCAAGCGACAAGCGGCACAAGCGTTCAGGTGACAATCAACCAGACGCAATCGCGCGCCATTCTTTCGTGGGATACATTTAATATCGGTCCCAACACAACGCTGACCTTCAATCAGAAACAGAACGGCGTGGCGCAGCCCGATTGGGTGGCGCTGAACCGCGTGGTCGGCCAGATCGACCCGCTCACGGGTCTGCGCGATCCCAACACCGCGCCCGCGCCGAGCCAAATTTTGGGTTCGCTGAAGGCCGACGGCACGGTGCTTGTGCTCAACCAGAACGGCATTCTGTTCGGCGGCACGGCACAAGTGAATGTACATTCGCTTGTTGCGACGAGTTTGGAAATCGGCCGCGCGCTGGATGGTGTGACGCCGCTTAGTATTGCAGATCGCGACAGCGAATTTCTCAATTTCGGTCTTCTGGGGTTTGCCGATCAGGCGTCTGCCACCGAACTGCCGTCTGCATTCACGTTTTCGGCGCAGGCCATCGATTCATCGAACTACGATCCGCTTCTGGAGGGCAAGATCGAGGTCGATGCGGGCGCGAACATCGCCGCTGACACGGGCGGTTTCATTTTATTGACCGGGCCAAAGGTTACGAATTCCGGTCAACTCACCGCGCCGCAAGGGCAGGTGAGCTTGCAATCGGGACGAGAAATCACGCTGCAACGCTCGGAAGGTGCTGTGGACAGCATCAATCCCAACGTGCGCGGTTTTGTGATCACGGCACTCAATCGCGACGACGCCGCAGGCAACTATGTCGAGAACGACGGCATCATCGAAGCGTCGGAAGGTTACGTGTCGCTTGCTTCCACCGACAGCGGTGGCGTTATCAATAACGGCATTCTGGAATCCACCACCAGCGTTTCACGCAACGGCTTCATCCAGCTTTCCGGTGGCGATATCCAGTTGGGGACGGGCAGCACGATTTCCATCGGCCCGGAGGACAGCAAGGAAACCATTCCGCAGGATCCGACATCGTTGCAGGATTTCAAACCTTCGGAAGTCGATATCGGCAGCGCGCAATCGCGAATCGAGATGCAACAGAATGCAATGATCTATGCTCCGAGCGGCGATGTGATCATGGGCGCCGATCCGGGTCCGTCCACCAATCCGGATTCGCTGGCGCCAGGAACGTCGCGCATCTTTATCGACAGTGGCGCGACCATCGATGTTGCGGGGCTGACGGATGTTCAGATCGCCGCGTCGCGCAACGAGATTTTGATCCGGCCCGTTACGGCCAATGATTTGCAAGATGCGCCGGATTACAAGAATGGCTTCCTTGATGGGGCGGCGGTGTATGTGGATCCTCGCCTGTCCGGCGTGCGGTCGGATGGCGTGGCATGGGTCGGTTCGCCGCTGATCCCGGCGGAAAGCTATGCTGAGCAGGTTGGCGTCACCGTGCAGGAGTTGATGACGACCGGCGGCAATGTCACGCTCGGTGTTTCCAGTTTCTCGCCGTCACAAACCACAGCGCCTGCGCCCGATGTGACGATTAAATCCGGCGCGACGATCGACCTGTCCGGCGGATGGGTCACGTATCAGGCGGGCATGGTGCAGACCACGCAGCTTGTCGATGCGGGCGGCGAGGTCGTGGATATTTCCAACGCCGATCCCAACGACACGTTCATCGGCATTTATAATGGTTTCGTCGCGTCGCAGCCGCGCTGGGGCATCAGCCAAACATTCGAGAACCCACTGTTCTCCGGCACGCAATATGAAGCAGCTTACAGCGAAGGCCGCGATGCTGGCTCGCTGACGGTGAAGGCATCGGCCGCGGTTCTCGATGGCACCATATATGCGAATGCTTATCCTGGGCCGCTGCAATTGATCAATGCGCAACCGGGTACCGCGCATTCGAGCGTCTATGGCGATTTGCGCAATCTGCAGGCAGCACCTTCGCAATTGCCCGCGGGCGGCATGTTCTTCGTGCAGGCTTTGGGCATCGATCAGAATGGCAACATCACGGGCGGCGGCGATATCGATATCGTCAATCAGGCGGATTATCAGCCTGTGTCGTCCGATCTCGGCTACGGCCAATCCATTTCGCTAGATTCCGACGGCAATCTTGTCATTCCTGTGCGCGATCCGGCGTCGTTGTTGCCCACGGATCGCCTCGATACGATCACGCTCTCCGCCGATGCATTGTCAGGCACGGGATTGAGCGAGGTTTCGTTCGCCACCAGCGGAAAAATCGACATCGCGCAGGATGCAAGCGTCACACTCAATCCGGGTGGCATATTTAATGCGCAGGCCGGACGCGCGATCACTGTCGATGGAACGATTTCTGCGCCATCGGGTTTGATTTCGCTGCAAACGGTCGATGTCGGTTTCGGTTCTGTTTTTCTTCCTGACACAGCTCAACTGGGTTCGTTCGACATTGTCGTCAACGGCACGCTTTCCACGCGCGGGCGCTGGGTGAATGATTTTCTTGTGCCGCCGGATCAGGTTCTGGGTAGCGCCTATCTGAACGGCGGCAGCATCAGCCTTTACGTCGCGCCGCGCGTGGCGCTCGATTCCGATACGCCGACGGTGTCCGACACGAAAAAAGGTAATGCGCCGTCGCAAACACAGGACATCAGCGGCAGCATTCTTATCAATTCCGGCGCACTGCTCGATGTTTCAGGCGGCGGCTATATCGCGCCGAATGGCTCGTTCAATCTGTCCGCGAAGGGCGGAAATTTAAGCCTCATCAATGAGACGACCTATTTCCAGCTCACGGATGATGTGAACAAAACGCCGGGCGGCATTCCCGGTTTTCGCGTCACGACCATCGATAATGCGGGCGGCACGGCGGTCGTTCCGCTTAATCCCGATGCGATCAATGCGCGTGTGACGATTGCCGACGGAACAATCCTCGCCAACGGATTTGCGGGCGGCGGCACATTCACGCTGACGACACCGGAATTTGATTTCGGCGATGGTCCCGCCGCCACCGGCACATTGCTGCCAATGGATTTTTTCTCGACCGCGGGCTTCGCGAATTACAACATTACCTCATACAAGACAGACCTCATCGCCAACGCCTTCGACAATGGTCTCGGCGGTTACAATGCGGTGCTGGCTACGCAAACGCTGACGGTCGGTGGGGGCCAGACGCTTTCGCTCATGCAATCCATGTTCTCGCCGATTTTGAGCAGCCAGCAGACAGCAGCGCTGCAGGGCCTGCAAACCGGCGGCGATCTTTACTCTGTGCTGACGCCTAGCGTGCCGACCGACGAATGGGATCGCAAGGCCGTCAATCTGACCCTAGGCGGACTTATCGAACTCGATGTCGCGCAGGGCGGGCAGGTGCTGGGCGAAGCGGGCGGCGCGCTGACCGTTTCCAAGCTCGACAATGAAGGCACAATCCGCATTCCGGGCGGCACAATCGCGCAGGCAGAAATCCTGCCTGCGATCTACGATTCAAACACCACGATTGCCGTCAACGATCTGTCGCAGGCGTTCAGTGTGAACCCCGACGGCACGGTCGATGAGAAGGGGCCGAATGCGCTGGGCATTCCCGATCCGGCGCATCCGAGCAAATTGCTTTCCAACGCGCAGCTGGCCGCCGATTATTCGCTTTATCTGCTTGGCAATCTGCCGGCGGATGAGGGCGTCTATCTCGCGCCCGGCAGCGTCACCGATCTGCCCGGTGAAAGCATTCGCAACCCGCGCGCCAAAGCGTTGGGGCAGAACAACCTTCCAACCGTCATCAATGGCCGCGTGATCGATGGCGGCACGCTTGAAACGCTGGGAACGCTGCAAACCAGCGCGCCGCTGTTCAAGCAGACCATCGGCGTGTCGATTTACAAAAGCGAAGATCCCACCGGCGTTCGCACGGCCGCGCAACTCGTGGCCGCGCCGGATTCGACCATCGATCTATCCGGCGCATCGGATGTTTACGATCAACTCGGCGCAAATGGTTCGTTCGGCCCTGCGCCCGTCTGGAGTGATGGCGGCACGCTGGTCCTCAGCAATGGCGGCACGATCACAGGCGCGGATATTCATGCGAATGGCGGCGCGCTCAATGCGCTTGGCGGCACGCTGGTCGCGCTCGATCCCGTTCTTTCACAAACCGATCCGGATACGCCAACGCAAAACGCGTTTTCAGCTTCGATGATCACGAATGCGGGCTTCGACACGCTCGTCGCCGAAGGCAGCATTTCTTCTGACGGCGACGTGACACTCGATCTGGGGCGCGGATTCTTTCTGACCTCGCGGCCTTTCGGCGGAACGGCGGGGCAGGATCTCAATAACACCGCCATTCGCGACACATTCGTGCCGACGATCAGTTCGGGCGGCGCGCTGGAAATCGACGCGCCTTACATCAGCTTCGAAAGCGATTTTCAGTCCGTATCCACGCCCAATATCGGCACGCCGGGCACAAACAGCGCCACGTTCCGAGCCGACCAGATCGATATTTCCGGCGCGGTCGTGTTCGACCAGTCGGTCGCCAATGTAGAACTCGATTCTACGGGCGATGTGCGCCTCATCGGCGTGGAGCCGTGGCAGCAAAATCTGAATATCAACGCGCAAACCGTGCCGAATTCATTGTCGGGGCAATTGGCAGTCAGCGGCAATCTCACGATCAATGCGGGGCAGATTTATCCCACGACGGGATCGCATTTCGACATCACGTCTTCTGCCGCGGACGGCACGATCACATTCGGCAAGTCGGATGCGCCAACGCCGGCCACGCCCTATTCCGCAGGCGGCAATCTTTTGGTGCAGGCCGCCAACATCGTGCAGGGTGGTGTGATCCGCGTGCCCGTGGGAAGCCTGACGCTGGGCGCAAACACACCGCTGACGCTGACGACGGATACGACAACCAATCAGTTCGCGCTTGCGACGCAATCAGTGCATCTGCTGGACGGAAGCATCACATCGGTATCTGCCAACGGCCTTGTCATTCCCTACGGCACGACGACGGACCAGACCGAATGGTTCTTTGCGCCCACGGGCTCGAGCGAATTGACCGCGCCGCCCGCGGCTATCTTACATATGGGTGGAACCGATGTGGCGATGGATTCCGGCGCAACCGTGGACGTCAGCGGCGGCGGCGATCTTTATGCGTATGAATTCATACCCGGTCAGGGCGGTTCGCACGATGTGCTGAGCCAATTCAACACCGATCCGTTCACGGGTAACAACGGATATCAATATCCCGATGGCCGCCAGGTTTATGCGATTGTACCCGGTCTCTCCAACGCGCCGGGCGCGGCCTACGATCCGATCTATTCGTCGAACTACAGCAATCTTTATTCCGCGAGCGGCGCAGGCACGTCCGTTTATTTAAGCGCTGCGCCGGGATTGACGGCAGGCTGGTACACGCTGCTACCCGCGCAATATGCGATGCTGCCGGGCGGCATGCGCGTGGTGGAGCAGACGGGCGCATCGCCGATTATTCCGGCTGCAAGCGGCGCGCTGAATGACGGCTCGCTTGTGGTGTCGGGATATTACGGCACGGCTGGAACGAACGCGTATCAATCTACGATCCGCACCTTCGATGTGCAGCCGCAGGACGTTTTCCTCAAATATTCCGACATCGCGCTGACCAGCGCTGATCAGAAATTTGCCGCCATCGCCGCGATCAACGGTGTTGTCACGCCGCGTTTGCCGATAGATGCGGGGCGGCTCGTGCTCGATCCCGCGCAGACGCTGGAGATCGACACCGTTCTCACGACGACGCCGGGGCAGGGCGGCCGTGGCGCGGAAGCCGATATCAGCGGACAGATTTTCGATATCGTTTCCACGCTGCCCAACACGCCGCCAAGCGGTGGCGCGATTGTGCTCACCGCCGACAGCCTCACCAATCTGAATGCGTCGAGCCTTCTGATCGGCGGCACGCGCACGGACAATGCGGACGGCACGACGTCGCTCGATATCACGGCGCAATCCATCACCGTTGAAAATGATTCCGCGCATCCGTTGACGGGATCGGAGATCGTGCTCGCGGCCGATGGTTCCGGTGCGGGCATCACGATTGCCGATGGCGCAACCATCATCGACGGCGGCACATCGGACGACAATCGCAGCGGCGACTACATCATTGACGGTTCGGTCGGGGCCATGACGGGGCAGGGCAGCCTGTTGCGCGTGGCCGTTGGACCGCAACGTCAGGTCACGCGGCTGAACATGGATGCGGACGCTGCACCCGGCATGTTGAGTGTTGGCGCTTCCGATCTTGAAGGTGCATCCGTGCTGCTGGATTCCAGTGGCGATCTCACCGTCGATCCGAACGCCACGATCAAAGCGGACGCGCTTGCGCTGGGCGCAGGCAAAGTCACGTTTACCAGCGACGGCACGGGGCTTTCCGGTCTTGTCGTCACGCCGACCTTGCAGGCGCTGTTTGCGCAGGCCAAGCAATTGTCCATCCGCACGCCCAACATCATCGATTTTTCGTCGGGCGCATATCACTTCGCCGACCTACAATTGGATGCACCAGGTCTTTCCACGCTCGACGATGGCGGTTCGGTGACATTGCAAACCGGGGTGCTGTCATTGGGCAATAGCAGCGCGGATGCGGGCGCGTGCGGTGGTGTCAGCACGCCTGTTTGCGGCACCGGAAACCTTGCCATCGATGCAAGCGAAATCGATTTCGGCAGCGGCACGCTGCGCACCTATAGTTTCGGCGACAACGTCACGCTGGCTTCGACAGGCGGCATGTTCGTGCAAGGCGTCGGCACATTCGATGCGGGCCCCGCCGAACTTGATTTGCAAACGCCGTTCCTTGGCGACCGTGCACTGACGCTCGCACCCGGACAGGATGCGGTTCTGCCGAGCCTTTCTCTGACCACAACCGGCGCGGTCAATATTTCCAATCCGACAAATGCGACGCTTCCGACCGTTGCCGGCGTGCCGGGCGCGACGCTTTCCATCAGTGGGCAATCGGTTTCCGTCACAGACAGCGAATTGCGCACCACGGCTGGTATGCTCAGCATCAACTCGGCAACCAGCATCGATGTCTCCGGTAAAGCGATCATCGAGACGCCGGGCTATTCCAAAACGCTGGGCGATTCCGCCGATCCCGTCACGGTCTCCGCGCCGGGCGGTGTGCTGAAACTGACCGCGCTCAATGGCGACATCGATCTCGGCACAGGCACGACGCTTTCGGTCGGCGGTGGAACGGGCAACGCGGGCACGCTCGATCTTTCGGCGAGCAACGGCACGGTCGCCTTTAACGGCACGCTTGATGCTAACGCGCCGGGCGGCGGCGGTTCCTTCATTCTGGATACGGGCGG
>DATCEI010000108.1:0-11349 GCA_036510185.1 Rhizomicrobium sp.
GCGAGCGTATGCTGCGGGGCTGCCGCAAGCAGATTTTCAACGACGAAGCCTTCCCAGCTCGCACCGATTACCGGGTGACCGGCGAGCTGATTGTAATCCGAAATGCCGAGCAATGCGTGGAGTATGCCGCTGTCGCGCACATAGACCTTGGGAGATTTTACAAGCCGTTTGCCGATATTGGCGTGGAATGGCTGCAGGCGCCGGACCAACATCAGATCAACGAGCAAATCTATATATCGCGTAACACTTTGTGCGCTGATTGATAGTGCCGCCGCGAGGCGCGAGGCGTTCAGAAGCGTGCCTTGATTGTGAGCGAGCATAGTCCACAGCCGCTCTAGCGTCTCAGCTGGTATGCGTGGCCCGAACTGCGGAACATCCCGTTCCAGATAAGTTCGTATGAAATCTTTTCGACCATCAAAGCTTTCACGATCGTTTCGGGATAGAAAACTGTCCGGAAATCCTCCACGGACCCAGAGAGTCCTAAGATCGTCGTCCGTCCTGACGGCCTCCAGCACGTCGAGCGGACCCATTTCGATATAGGCGATGCGCCCGGCGAGACTTTCGCCTGACTGCCTCAGTAGATCGACGGATGCCGAACCGAGAATGAGAAATCTGCCGGTCCCGTGGCTTCTCCGGCGCCCTTGATCGATCAACCCGCGAAGCGTTTGAAAGAGTTCGGGGGCCTTATGAATTTCATCGAGAACAACAAGTCGGTCCTCATAGGCGCGTAGAAAAAGGGCTGGGTCAGCAAGCTTTTCCCGATCTTCACGCGCTTCCAAATCCAGGTAGAGCGAGCGAGTGTTATCCGCGATAGATAGCGCGAGGGTCGTTTTACCGACTTGGCGTGGACCGATGAGGCCGACAGCGGCTTGTCGGCTCAAAGCAGCTTTTACGGTGGCAAGGGCCGTTCGGGGTATCATCCTTGCAAATTATCCATGCTATGGACGATTTGCAAGGATAAATCGGCTTTGGGAGCGAAATCTGTGGTTCCTATCGCTTATTTCAACGCCGATTGCCTCGCGGGTTAATGCATTCCATCGTTATGGAACAAGGGATGTTGTAATGCCGCATTCTGCATAGTGGTCCACTAAGGTACGCACCCGTAGCGTTTCGTTTCCATATGTGGTTAAGTGAGCGGTAGGGGCATTTCCGTTTGTGGAAGGGGTACGCTCATGCGTCCCATCAAAGCATTGCTTGGCGGTCTTGTCGCGACAGCTCTTGTCGCTGCGCCGATTTCATCGGCATCGGCGCATTGGCGCCGCTGCGAACTGGTCCCGGACTTGTTCGGGGCCGCCGCGGCGGTGGTCGTCGGGGCCGCAACCATTGTGACCGCTCCCATAGCGATCCTGGCGGGAGCCGGTCCCCGCGGTGGGTACGGTGGCCGCTCAGACTATGATTATTATGGGTCTTCGCGCGGGTATTATGGGCCCCCGCAGGCAGGATATTACGCTCCGCGCCGCTATTCCTATTACTATGGTCCGCCACCCGGCTATTACCGCCACAGACCCCGGTATTATTATGGGCCGCCGCCCGGCTACTAAACGAGTCAAAAAACCTTCCGGAACAAAAGATTCAGCGCGGCGATCCAGCGGCGGTCGTCCGTCGCGCGAGGCGGCAGCTCTTCTGCGTGACAAAATTCTGAGCGTGGCGACGGGGTTATTTCTTCGTGACGGCTATGCGGCGGTCAGCATCGAAACGATCGCCCAGGATGCCCGTGTTTCGAAACGCACCTTCTATCAACGATTCTCAAACAAGGCCGAATTATTCACGGCCGTGATCCATCGGATAGTTGAGAGCCTACGTCCCGAAAACGACGCCGTGCTTTTCGAAGGCGAAGATCTGGAAAAACTCCTACTCCGATTGGCGAGGATCATCCTGGACGCGGCTTTGACGCCAAATGCGTTGGCACTTCACCGCGTTATTGTCGCCGAAGCGACGCGGTTTCCCGAACTCGCGGCGGTCGTTTCCCAACAGACCGCGAGCCATGAAGCCGTCCGGCGTATCGGCGCGCTGCTGGAACGGGAAGCTCGTGCGAAGCGTCTTTTGGTGCGTGATTTTGTATTTGCCGCCACGCAGTTTTTGTCCATGGTCATCTCGCTACCACAACGTCGGGCGTTGAGCATGGGAACACCCATGACCGCGCGGGAACGTGATGCCTGGATACGAAACACCGTCAATCTGTTCCTGAACGGTTGCTGGGCTTCTGCGTGTTAGACCGCATGCCAACAATTTTCGTCGCGATTGCAGACAATCTCAGTTGACGAAGCGCTAAACGAACAAGCTGCCACAACGCTACTTACAACGCAGCGTGCGGATAGATAGGCGGAAATATTCCCGCTTATCAGCCGATGCTGATGCTGGCGAAGGGGCCGTAGAAACCGCGGTCATAGGTTTTCCGCGCATCGACGCCCCCATCGATAGCGCCAAAGAACATGTCTGGGCGATCGCTGAACCTGATGAATATCCCGCTATGGCTCACACGCCGATGGCCGGGAGAGATTCTTTCGACTTCGACTATGCGCTGAAAAAGGTCAGCCGCGCTGGGGACCCCGGTTCTGCTCCCGGCCTGCCATCAAGCTTGGGAACCGCACGATGATATCGCGTTGCCCGTCGCGTAGAACGGTGAAGCTCACCTGCTTCGCGGGTGCGTTCGGCAAACTCACAGTTGCGTGATAGCGGCCCGGATTGAGGCGCATCAGAACCCACGGCGCGTCGCATTTCACATGCAGGTCAAACAAGAAAGCGTGCCGGGGGTTTTATCTGGGAAGATTTATTTCCCTTCATCTCATAAGTAATGAGACGTTCGGCGAAATCCCGCATCTTTGGAGTGGCTCGGCTCATTTAGAAAGGTGCTCGAATGGGGCGCTCTTCAGCCGACATTTTCCGGATAACCGGTCGGTCTAGTCCAGACAGGACGTTAGCCCAGGTCACGACGATTAAGAAGCATGACAACATCGTTTCTTGTCCCGGACCTGCCTCCAATACGGTCGGCCTTAGGCGCACATCAATGTGAAATCGCGTCCAACGGTGACCCCACCCCTTATGGGATATAACGCGTTGCATTCATTGCGCAATCACCGAATCCGCAGGGGTCACGGTCGGACGAGAAATGCGATCACGAAATTTTTATTGTTTGCAACAAGATCAACAAGATAAGCGGCTTCGTGGTGGGGTCACCGTTGGACGCGATTTCACATTCGTCATCTTTGGATGAGGACGAAAGCGTCGCTGGCGATCATCGGTCGATTGAAAGGAAGAGAGTGGCATAGCGGTACAGGTTTGATTGGCCCAGAAACCGGGAAAGCCATCTCGGATGCTGGGCCGTTGAAAATTTGATCGCAATACTATTACAACGCACCCTCGTTCGTTTCGCCGGTGCGCACGCGCGAGGCCTGTAGCAAATCGAGCACGAAGATTTTGCCATCGCCGACCTTGCCGCTGTGGGCGGCGGTTTGGATAGCGCCCATCACCTCCTCAGCGCGGTTGCTCGCCACAGCAATCTCTATCTTCAGTTTCGGCACGAAGGAGATTGTGTATTCCGCGCCGCGATAGATTTCCTTGTGGCCCTTTTGCCGTCCGTAACCGCGCACTTCGGTGACGGTCAGGCCGTTGATGTCGATGGCCAGCAGCGCCTCGCGCACGGCATCCAGACGATGCGGCTGGATGATCGCAATGATGAACTTCATCTGCGGCTCCTCAGATGTTGATGTTGTAACCCGTCTCACCATGCGACGAGAAATCGAGTCCCTGAATTTCGTCTTCCTTGGGAACGCGCAGGCCCACCAATCGGGCCACGATAAACACGATAGCCAACGTGGCAACGACCGACCAGAGGCCGACCGCACCCGCGGATTCGAGTTGAACGATGAACTGTTCCCACACCGGCCGTGCTAGCAGCACACCGCCCGCGCCCAACGAAACGAGAAACGGCAACAGCAATATGCCTAGCGTGCCGCCTACGCCATGCACGCCCAACACATCGAGCGCATCGTCTGTTTTTAGACCGCGTTTCACCAGATGCACCGCGCCATAACAAACAACGCTTCCCGCAGCGCCCAGCACGACACCGCCGAGCGGTCCGACAAACCCGGATGCAGGCGTAACGGTGGCGAGGCCCGCAACGGTGCCCGTCACCGCGCCGACAAGGCTGGGCTTGCCGAAACTGATCCATTCAATCGCCATCCACACCAGCGTTGCCGTGGCGGCGGAAAGATGTGTTGTGAGCATTGTCATGCCCGCGTCGCCGCCCGCGCGCAACGCACTTCCCGCGTTGAATCCGAACCAGCCCACCCACAACATCGCGGCACCCACCATCACCATCCATGGTGCGTGCGGCGGGTTGATGCGCGGAAAGCCTTCGCGTGGGCCCAATCGCCACGCGATCACCAGCGCGGAAATGCCTGCGGTCAAATGCACGACCAGCCCGCCCGCATAATCCATCGTGCCTTTTACGGCCAGCCAGCCGCCGCCCCAGATCCAATGCGTCACCGGCACATAGACAATGAGCAGCCACAATCCTGAAATCAGCAGCACCGCGGAATAGCGAATACGTTCGACATAAGCGCCGATGATGAGCGCGGGTGTGATGATGGCGAACGTCATCTGGAACATCACGAAGACGGATTCCGGCAGCCGCGTGCCGGGATGAATCGTAGAGCGGCTGACATTGGCGAGGAACGCAGCGCTCCAATCGCCCAGCCAAGGACCGCCGCCGGAGAATGCGAGACTGTAACCGCACGCAAACCACAGGACCGACACCAGACAGGCAATCGCCACGCATTGGACAAGCACGGACAGGACGTTCTTGGCCTGCACCAATCCGGCATAGAAGAAGCCCAGCGCCGGCAAGGTCATCATCAGCACCAGCACACTGGAGACGAGAAGCCAGGCTGTATCGCCGCTATCCATGATTTGTCCCCCCCCACCGCCCGGCGCGCTGATAGGTCGCCGGAGCATGCCTGCAAATTATTTGGGCACGCTGCTCGATTCTCAAGCAGAGTACAATTCGGAAGTGGCGTTCTTCCACAGCCGATTGACCGACAAAAACAGGGAAACTATGCAGCCGACATTACATACCCAGGTTTGTGAAATGCTCGGATGCACCTACCCCATCCTGCTGGCGGGCATGGGCGGCGTTGCGCGGTCGGAGCTTGTTGCCGCTGTCACAGAGGCGGGCGGCTTCGGCTTTCTCGGCATGGTGCGGGAAAGCCCGCAACTGATCGCCGAAGAGATCGCGAAAGTGCGCGCCCGCACGAACCGCAAATTCGGCGTCAATCTGATTCCGGCAGCGACGAAGCCCGAATTGCTTGAGGCGGAGCTTGCGGCTTGCATCGCCGCCGAAGTGCCCGTCATGGCGCTGTTCTGGGATTTGTCGGCGGATATCGTCAAACGCCTGCGAGATGCGGGCATACTGGTGGTCTGTCAGGTCGGCGATTTGAAGGAAGCCGAGGACGCGCAGGCTGCGGGCGCGCAAATCCTTATCGCGCAAGGCGTCGAGGCTGGCGGTCATGTGCGAGGAACGACGGCGCTCCACGCGCTGCTGCCACAAATCATGGCCAATGTTGACGTTCCCGTTGTCGCCGCTGGAGGAATTATCGACGGCAAAGGACTGGCGGCCGCGCTTAAAATGGGCGCGCAAGGCGCATTGATCGGCACGGCGTTTCTCGCGACGACGGAATCCTTCTCTCACGATTATCACAAGCAGCGCATCGTCGAAGCGCAGCCCGATGCCACCATTCGTACCGATGCTTTTCATGTGAACTGGCCGAAGGGTGCATTCGTCCGTGTGCTACCAAATTCCGTCACGCTCGGCGAACATGGCGATCCGTTTTCGGGCGAACGAAAAGTCATCGGCAAGGAAGGCAATCGTTCGATCTGGCTGTTCAGCACGGATTCGCCGCTTCGTTCCATGACGGGTGATTTCGAGGCCATGGCGCTCTACGCAGGACAAGGCGCCGGACATATCCGGTCGATTGTGTCGGCGCGTGAACGCCTCGAAGAGATTGTGAAAGAAGCTGAGGCAATCATCGGCGCGCAGGGAAAGACGGTTTCAGGATAGTAAGGGCTGTTTGGATGGCGAACTGAGGCGCAGCATCCGGCGGCGATCGCGTTCCTCGCGGATCACGCGGGCGCGCACGCGCAACAGATCGCGGCGCGCCACGAGGCCGACGACCTTCTTTGTACTCCGATCCAGAATTGGAACACGCCCGATATCGGCCAACGCCATCCGGTCCGCGAGATCGCCGACCAGATCGTCAGCATAGGCCGAAAAAACCTCTTCATCCGCCAAAACATCGGCCAATGTCATTGCCTCGTCCGCGCCCTCGCGCATCCAGCGCAAAACGTCCGCACGCGACACCATGCCGATGAGATGATCCTTTGCATCGATAACAGGATAACCCTTGTGCCGCCTCGGTCCTTCCGCAGCCATGAAGAACGCCACGGCTTCGGCGACGGGAATGGAAGCCGCCAATGTGTGCACGGGCCGCGCCATGATTTGTTCCACGCGCGTCTGCATAAATGGATCAATTGTGTATTCGCGCGAGATGTGATGGCCGCGCCGTGCGATCCGTTCGGTGAGAATCGAACGGCGCATCAAAAGCACCGTCACACCGAACGCGGCAACCGACGCAACAAGAAGCGGCAGAAGAACATGCGAATTGCCCGTCAGTTCGACGGCAAACAGCGTGCTGGTCAGCGGCGCGCGCATCGTGCCGCCAAGGATCGCGGCCATGCCGAGCAAAGCCCAGAAACCTGCATCGCCAAATGGCATATAATGCGCCTCAAGCGATCCAAGCGTTCCTCCCATAATCAGCAAAGGTGCAAGCACACCGCCGGACGTACCCGACGACAGCGCCACAATCCAGATTCCCATCTTGTCGATAAGCAGCATGACCGCTGCGTGCATAGTCAGGCTGCCATGCAGCAACGCGCGAATATTGTCATAACCGACTCCCAGCGCGGCGGGATCGATATAACCGCCGATGCCGACGACAACGCCGCCAAACGCGGGCCACCACATCCAATGAATAGGCAATTTGCGAAACAGGTCTTCGACGCCATAAAGGCATATTGTCATGAGCGCGGATTGCAGTCCGGAAACAATGCCGATGAGCGCGCAGAGCCCAAGGCCCCACCACGGAATCGTGGGAATAGTCGCATAAGCGAATAAGGGGCCTGTACCAATCAGGAACGGACGCCAGACAGTCGCGACAACCACCGCAACTGCGACCGGAATGAAACTGCGCGGCTTCCACTCAAAGAGCAGAAGCTCGACGGCAAGAAGCACGGCTGCGAGCGGTGTGCCGAATACGGCGGTCATGCCTGCGGCGGCACCCGCAACCAGCAGGGTCTTGCGTTCCGCCGAACTCAAATGGAAAAACTGCGCGAATAGCGATCCCAGCGCCCCACCCGTCATGATGATTGGGCCTTCGGCGCCGAAGGGACCGCCGGTGCCGATAGCAATGGCCGACGATAATGGTTTCAGGATCGCAACCTTGGCTTCGATGCGGCTTTGGCCAATCAGGATGGCCTCGATCGCTTCGGGAATGCCGTGGCCGCGAATCTTCTCCGAGCCGAAGCGCGCGATCACCCCGACAATAAGGCTACCGATGACCGGAATGGCGATTGTCCAGAGCGGCAATCGCACATCCGCGAAATTGACGGACGCGATGGACAGGCGCTGGAAATAAGCAAGATTTGTGAACAGCGCGATGAGCCGCAGCAGCACCCAGGCAGCACCCGCACCCGTGCTTCCAACGACCACCGCCATCACGGCAAGCAGCAAAAGACGCGGATCGGCGGTAAAATCGCGCAGCGTATCCTTGCGATGGACCGCCGTGTCAGGGCTCATTGCCATGATGTAATATCCGAAGAACGCCGCAGAAGCGGTTTTAAACCGGCGCGGGTTTATGTCGTGTTACGATATAATGCAAGGCCGTCAAAGACTGGAACGAACATCCATGAGTTCACGAAAAGCCGTGTCGAACGAGCAGTTCAAACCGGCCGACTACAGGTTGCTGGCAGAATTCCGCTTTCTGCTGCGGCAGTTCCTGGTCTTCAGCGAGGAGAAAGCCGCTGAAATCGGCCTTTCCGCCCAGCAACATCAGGCGCTTCTGGCGATCAAGGGGCACGGCGATGCCATGCCCACAGTGGGCGATCTCGCGCAACGCCTTGCCATCCGGCCCAACAGCGCGGTGGGGTTGGTCGATCGCCTGGCGCTTGCCGGTTATATCGTCCGGCGTTCCGATGCCCAGGACCGGCGGCGAGTGACGCTCGCGCTTGCGAAGAAAGGCGAAGCCGTGCTGGAGAAACTGACCGCCGCGCACCGCGACGAACTCCGCCGCATGGCGCCGCTGCTCAAGCCCTTACTAGCTCAACTGCAAAAGTAACTCGCCATTTGTGGGCGAGGGATGGTGAATTTATGAGGGAACGTGTTCCACACCACACAACCAATCACGTTCAATAGCGTTATATGCCTTGCGCAAACCATTGAACCGGGACGAGCAGCCATGAGCCAGGAACAATCCCACGGCCCCGATCTGACTGTCGGCGTCGCGCGCACGGAAATGGCAGACGGAAAACTGCTCGGCCATGTCGGGGATCAAGCCGTCTTGCTTGTGCAATCCGGCGACGAACTTTTCGCCATCGACGCCCATTGCACACATTATAACGGGCCACTCGCCGAGGGCCTCGTTACAGGCGACAGCATCCGTTGCCCCTGGCATCACGCTTGTTTCAGCTTGCGCAGCGGCGAAGCGTTGCGCGCGCCAGCGATCAGTTCACTTTCAACCTGGCAGGTGGAAGAGAAAGACGGCCGGATATTCGTGCGCGAAAAGCGCTCAGCGCCGAAGCCTGTCGCAAAGAGCCAACCTTCCGCGCCGCAGAATGTCGTCATTATCGGCGGCGGCGCTGCCGGATTCGCGGCGGCCGAGATGCTGCGGCGCGAAGGTTTCGGCGGCGGCATCGTGATGTTGAGCAACGATCCGGATGCTCCGGTGGACCGGCCAAATCTCTCCAAGGATTATCTCGCGGGCAGCGCGCCGGAAGACTGGATGCCGCTGCGGCCAGAAAGTTTTTATGTGGAAAACAAGATCGATCTGCGATTGAAGACCGATGTCGTGTCGATCGATACCGCGTCGCATCATGTCGTCACCGCGGACGGTTCAAAGGTGCAATACGACCGGCTTCTGCTCGCGACGGGTGCTGAGCCTGTCCGCCTGACCATGCCAAGCGCGCAACAACCCAATGTCCACACACTGCGCAGCTTCGCCGATTGCCGCGCGATCATTGCCGACGCCAAGGTCGCGCGAAGCGCCGTCGTGATCGGAGCCAGCTTCATCGGCCTTGAAACCGCGGCGGCCTTGCGTGCGCGCGGTATCGAGGTGCATGTCGTGGCGCCGGAGAAGCGACCGATGGAAAAAATCCTCGGCCCCGACATGGGTGATTTCATCCGCGCACTGCACGAGGAACATGGTGTTGCCTTCCATCTTGAGGACACAATTGTCGCCGTCGAGGGCAACAAGGCAAAGCTCACGAGTGGCGGCACGTTGGAAGCGGATCTCGTCGTTGTCGGTGTCGGCGTAAGACCGCGCCTTGCGCTTGCCGAGCAGGCGGGGCTGAAGATGGATCGCGGCGTACTGGTGGATGCGTTCCTTGAGACGAGTGTGTCAGGCATTTACGCGGCGGGCGATATCGCGCGCTGGCCTGACAGGCATTACGGAATGGACATCCGCGTCGAACATTGGGTGGTGGCCGAACGTCAGGGCCAAACGGCCGCGCGCAACATGTTGGGACAGCGCCGCAAATTCGACGCCGTGCCATTATTCTGGAGCCAACACTACGACGTGCCGATCAACTATGTCGGCCACGCCGAGCAGTGGGACACGATCGAAATCGATGGCGACATCAACGCGAAGGATTGTCTGCTGCGATACCGATACAAGGGACGTGTGTTGGCCGTGGCATCGATCCACCGCGATCTAGCGAGCCTCCAGGCAGAATTGGAGATGGAACGGGCTGTCTAGGCGCCAACGCGCCCCGGTCTGCCGTCGTGGGAGAAACTGGTGCCTCTTTCCGTTCGCATCGAAGGCTACGCCGTCGTCTCCGAAGACGGAATGCTAGCGGATGCGCAAGGCATCATGCCGGATTCACTGAAGGTTGAGGCCGATCAGCGCTTTTTCGAGCGCAAGCTCGATGAGGTCGATGTGGTGGTGCATGGCCGGCACTCGCAAGAGCACGACAGGAACTCACAACGCCGTCGCCGGATAATCGTGACTAGGCGGGTGCCTGCCCTCGCCTCCGATCCATCGAACCCTAGAGCCTTCTTTTGGAATCCGGCCGGAGCGACGCTGGAACACGCCTTGAGTATGTTCAGAATATCATCCAGCAGCATCGGCGTGCTGGGCGGCGCCGATGTGTTCGAAATTTTTCTGGGTCGCTTTGATGTGTTCTATCTATCGGAAGTGTTCGGCATTCGATTGCCCGGCGGACGGCCGATTTTTCGCGGCGTGCCGCCGAACACGCCGGAAGAAGTTCTTGCACTCCACGGCATGTCATTCCTTCGGAACGAAGTGATCGTGGATGGCCTGACAATCACTAGCTGGCACGGATCGCGTCCGCATTTGACAGGCGCCGATCAGAATTGAAGCGCAGCGCTTTGCGGTGGAAATAAATCCAATGGCCGTAGAGTTCAGGTTGATGATCTGGCCCAGACGCGCCTGGAACAAATCGCCGGAACCCGTCATCTTGTGCTGCTTCGGCCGCATCGCGTCCTCCATCCGAGGCGCTCACGGAATCATGATTTGTACGACCGGGGAAACCAAAACCGCAAAACAAAATTGCAAGGCTCTATCATTATGTGTTGACGACAAAACAAACGGATAAGATACACCTTCCGGGCATTGATTGTCGTCTATACGCCGCGCTGTCAGATTGGCATACGATACCCGTAGAATTCATGGTCCTCATTGTAGCCACCCTGCCCCGCCCCAAGGCCGGCGAAGTCGTGAACGAATTCAATCGCTGCGATCCATTTCACCATCTTGAAGCCCAATTCATTCTCGCATCGCAGCCGCAAAGGCGCGCCGTGCAGGACGGTAACTGGCTTACCGTTCATTTCGTATGCAAGAATCGTCAAGGCGTGGCGCATGTTCGCCATCTTGTGAACATCGTAGTAGCGACCGCCGTCAGCGCCGTCGGCCAACGAATAGAACACTGCATATCGAGCCTCGGGCATCGGCTTCACGAGGTCGAGGATATCGCGCATGGGTACACCGCCCCACTCGGCGACGCCTGACCAACCCTGAATGCAAAAGTGCGTCGTGATCTGTTCCTGCTTTGGCATTGCCC
>DATCEI010000109.1:0-20338 GCA_036510185.1 Rhizomicrobium sp.
TTGGATTCGTCGAAGAAAGAATATTGTTGCTGGTAGCGCAGCATTTTCAGGGCGGGTTCGCCGAGGACGGTGAAAAAGAGCGCGGGTTTCTTCGCGGTCGCATTGGCAAATACGATCTGATGCGCCATCGTGGTTTTGCCGCAACCCGGTGTGCCCGCGATGATGTTGAAGGAAAATTCCGGGATGCCGCCGCCCAGGATGTCGTCGAGGCCGCGCACGCCGGTCGGCAGCTTGCGGATCGTGACTTTAGTCGGCTGGCTCACGACTTTTTTTGCTGGTTTGCGTTTACGCGCATCATTCTGGATTTTCATTTTTGTCTCCATTGCCGAAATCCAAATCGTTTAGCGGAATTTTCGGCCACATTTCGTGCACCAGCCGCAGCGTTAGACTTCCGCCGATGAAAGTCACCAGCAGTCCGAGCAATTGGGCGAGCAGAACAACTTTGCCCTCGGAAATCTCAGCCGGATCCACTTGCGCTCCAAGTTCGTCCACCTCTTCAAAAGAGCCATCCGCTTTGACATGCACCGCGCGCAACCACGGCACTTCCGCGTTGGCCAGTGCGAGCGCGCGAGAAAGGAGCGCCCGAAAACCGGTGTTGCCCATGAGTGTCGTCAAATGCAGATGCAGCTTCTCAATAACAAGAAAGCGCGACGGGGGTTTTATCTGGGAAGACTTATTTCCCTTCATCTCATAAGTAATGAGACGTTCGGCGAAATCCCGCATCTTTGGAGTGGCTCGGTTCATTTAGAAAGGTGCTCGAATGGGGCGCTCTTCAGCCGACATTTTCCGGATAACCGGTCGGTCTAGCCTGGACAGGACGTTAGCCCAGGTCAGGACGATTAAGAAGCATGACAACATCGTTTCTTGTCCCGGACCTGCCTCCAATACGCGACCGCCCCGTTTAGTGGGCTATTGGACGCTGTTCTCCCGTTGGTCGACACCTGCGGGGGCTACGACAGGTCAATCGGTGCATAGATGAAAGTGAGATAACGGGTTTGTTCCGGTTCATTGGCGGCGCGCCGATAGCGAACTTGGGCGCTTTGCGCTTCGTAACTCTCTCCAGTTTCGTAAACTTGGTCGAGCAGCTGAAAGAATCCCTGCTCCTGAAGCTTCCCGGATCGGTTTGCCGACCCAATCGTCGCTGCCAAACACTTTGCGATGCGTGTCGTTGACGAATTCGACCAAATGTTCGGGTCCATTCATCACGATAATGAATCCCGGAGCCTGCTCGAACTGACGACGCTGACGCGCCGCGGCATGTGCTTGTCGCCGTTCAGCAAGAACGCGCTGGGTGGTTTCCCCAACAATGGCGATTACGCCGCCGGGTTTTCCGGATTCATCGATGACAGGCGAATAGTCGAGATTCATCCAGACTTGCTCGGGTCTGCCAGAGCGACGAAGCGGCAACTCCTGATCCCTATACGCCAAGGTCTTGCCTGCCAGGCCGACCTTCATCACGTTGTCGTTGAAATCGGCAACTTCCGGCCAGCCTTCGCGAACCTTGCTTCCCAGAAGCTTAGGGTGCCTGCCGCCTGCAAAGACCGAATAGGCATCGTTGTAGATCATGATGCCGTCGTGTCCCCACAGGAGGACGATTGGCACCGCTGAGTGAACGAGAAACCCGACAATCGATTTCAGACTTTGCGGCCAATCAGCAACCGGGCCGAGCGTGCCGGTCCAATCGTGATCGGCTATCAGGGCAGCCATTTCGCCGCCGCCCGCCAGAAACGGGGCCGTCTTTTCGGAAAGAACGCTATTCCGCAAGTTTATCATCCGCCCGCTGCCAGTCGCTGCGATTGATATTCCGAAAGCGGACCGGCGTTAAACCGAACTGCGACTAACCGCGAGTCGTTCGCAATGCTTGTCTGATAACCGCCTTGCGGCCTGCCCGTGACTTGAATACGTCGTACGGAACTCTCGACGCCTTTACGAGTTTCCTCAACTCATTGGAGGAATTCAAAATGGCCAAGACCGTACCCACCGACGCAATTGCTCTGCTCAAAGCCGATCACCGCAAGGTCGAAGGTCTTTTCGAAAAGTTCGAATCTTCCAAGAGCGAGAGCAAAAAGAAAGCTTTGGCCGATCAGATTTGCCTCGAACTGACCGTTCACACCAAGATTGAAGAAGACATCTTCTATCCTGCGTGCAAGGACAAAATCGATGATGATCTATGGCACGAGGCTTATGTCGAGCACGACGGCGCCAAAGTCATGATCGCCGAGATTGAGGCCGGCAAGCCGGGCGATGAGTTTTACGACGCCAAGGTCAAGGTGCTGTCCGAGCAGATCAAGCACCACGTCAAGGAAGAAGAAAAACGTGCCGAGGGCATGTTTACTCAGGCCAAGGCCGCTGGTCTCGATACAGGGGCGCTTGGTGCACAAATGGCGACTGAGAAAAAAGCCCTTGTTGCCAAGTATAAGGCAACCGGTTTGCCCAAACCGCCGACGCCTTCCTTCACCGGCACGAAACTCGCCTAAAGGCGTTCGCCGGGGGATAAATTGACCAACGAGAAAGTTCGCACACCGCCGCACAAACAGCGGCCGATCATTCTAGCTGAACGGCGTAACGCCAAGATGGCGCGCTCTGCGCATGCCTATATGCGCGGTAACACTGTGAAATTCTATGAGTGGCTCGACACGGCGGCCGGCAAATCACTACCTGACGGACCTCCGGTGTGGATATGTGGGGACTGCCATGTTGGCAATCTTGGTCCAGTGGCCAATTTGGCGGGCCGGGTCAGCATCCAGATTCGCGACCTCGACCAAACTGTTGTCGGCAATCCTGTCCATGATCTCATCCGTCTCGGCTTGTCCCTTGCGACAGCTGCACGAAGCTCCGACTTACCCGGCGTGACGACCGCTCGCATGATCGAAGAAATGATGATCGGTTACAGCGCGGCCTTGAGCGATGGGCATCGCAAGCTTCGCCCCGTAAAGGAAGTGAAATCCGTCCACCGCGTCATGGAGCAGGCGCTCAAGCGCCGCTGGCGCAATCTGGCTGAAGAACGAATCGAAGACGTTCGTCCCAGCATTCCCCGCGGCGATAAATTCTGGGAGGTCACGCCGCGCGAAGATCGAGAACTGCAATCCTTGTTCTCATCGTCCGAGGTGCGCAAACTTGTCACTGCCATGCGCAGCCGCGACGACAACGCCAAGATCAAGGTGCTCGATGCTGCCTATTGGGTCAAAGGCTGCAGTTCCCTGGGGCGGCTGCGTTATGCGGTATTGGTCGGCATAGCAAAGAAGCGTCCCGCCAAGGGCGAGATCTGTCTTTTGGACATTAAGGAGGCTACCGCTGCGGCCGCGCCGCGCGCGCCCAACGCCCCAATGCCTCGCGATAATGCGGAGCGCGTGGTTCAGGGTGCGCGACATCTGGCCCCCAACCTGGGCGAACGCATGCTGGCGGCACGGCTGAATGATCGATCAGTGGTGATCCGCGAACTGCTACCTCAAGACCTCAAACTGGAAATCGAACAGCTCACACACACCGAGGCTATTGGTGCCGCCCGGTTTCTGGCGACCGTGGTCGGGGAAGCGCATGCGCGTCAGATGGATCGCGCCACGCGCCTGACCTGGCGCCGCGCCATGCAACAGAAACACACCAAGACGCTCGATGCGCCTTCGTGGTTCTGGTCCAGTGTTGTCGAGCTGGTGGCTACGCATGAGGCGGCCTATCTCGAGCATTGCCGGCGCTACCAGCCGACAGCCGCATGAAGATTCCCATGTGGTGGAAATTTTCCTGGGACATCGCGGCAGCCAATCTGGAAGCACAGCGTGTCATCGCGCTGCGCGTGATGAAGCTGGCCAAGGGTGGCCCCGCCGCACAGAAAGAAGCGCGCAAAATGGTCAATGAGAAAATGTTGGCATCGGTAGAGGCCGCGGCGACTTTGGCAAGCGGCGGATCTCCGGAGAAAGTGCTCGGCCGCTATCGCACCATCATGCGAGCCAATGCCAAGCGGCTAAGCGCGCGCAGGCGTCGGCGCGGCTCGTAGGATTTCTCTTTCATGCACGAGTGGCCTTGCGCCGAAGCCTGCATAGGGACGAACAACAATTTGAATGTCCCAGCCGTTTAACGGCCTCGTAATTCTAATAGCCGAATTTGGATGTTTAAGCCCATTGTGCTCGCGTGTTTGGCGATTAGGTTTTTCCGAGATTTCGAGAGATAGTGTAGAGCACGTCAGAAAGGCAGCCGCCATGAGATTGCTCGAAATTGTGATCGCTTTGGTTCTCGGCGCAATCGCGCTATTTATTTTCCACGTCATAGGCGTGATTATAAAAATCGCCTTTATTGCAGGTTTGGTTGTGGCGATTGTGGCCTATCTGATAGTCCGAGCCATACGCCAGATGTTCAGTGGGGGTTCCTGAACGCCTCGCACTCCGTTTCAACGCGATCGATCGTGCAGAAACACTAACATCTATTCCCTGGGCATTGCTGTCTCTGATTACGCCAACCCGCCTAGACCCACGTTGAACGCCGTGAATACATGATTGCTGGACCGCCTATCTGGAACTCATAAATTGTATATACGTTACCGGATGGAACGCGCACATTGGACGTCCCATGGCGAGCAGGAAGCTTTCGACTTACCGCGCCAAGCGGGATTTCAAGAAGACCGGCGAACCGAGCGGGCAGAGCAAGATCGCCGCATCGGAAAACCTCCGTTTCGTGATCCAGAAGCACGCGGCTACGCGGCTGCATTACGATTTTCGGCTGGAGCTGGACGGCGTTTTCAAATCCTGGGCGGTGACGCGGGGGCCATCGCTCGATCCCCACGAAAAGCGGTTAGCCGTGGAAGTGGAAGACCATCCGCTGGATTACGGCGATTTCGAAGGCACCATTCCCAAGGGCCAATATGGCGGCGGCACCGTCATGCTATGGGACCGGGGCTTTTGGCAGAAAGAAGGACGTAAACCGGCAGACGCACAATTGAAGTCCGGCGAGCTGAAATTCGTGGTCGCGGGCGAAAAGCTCAAAGGCAGTTTCGTCCTTGTGCGAATGCGAAACGACAAATATGGCGGCAAGCGGAAGAATTGGCTTCTGATCAAGCATCATGACGATTTCGCGCGCGACGGTGAAGGAATTCTGAAACAAGATCGCTCCGTCGCGTCGGGCCGCACGACGGAGCTGATCGCGACGGGAAAGGGACGCAAACCAAAACCGTTCATGCTGGCCAAATCCGGCGCTGCGGACGCCGTGTGGCAATCGGATCGCGATGCCGCCGTGGAACCGCGCGAGAAGAAAAAGAAAACCGCCTCACTCAAAACCGACGGTCGGGCGAAATCCATTAAAGCAAAACCGCTTGCACATCTGCCGCGTTTCATCGAGCCGCAGCTTTGCACGCTCGAAGACCGGCCGCCCGCCGGTGCAAACTGGATTCATGAAATCAAATTCGACGGTTATCGCGTGCAGATGCGCTCGCAAGACGGCGAAGTCATTTTGCGAACCCGCAAAGGCCTGGACTGGACGGACAAATTCCGGGCAATTGCCGATGTGGCGAAGGACATGCCCGATGCCATCATCGACGGCGAAATCGTAGCGCTCGATCACAACGGCGCGCCGGACTTCGCCGCGTTGCAGGCGGCTCTGTCGAAAGGCGAAAGTAAGAACCTCATTTTCTTCGTATTCGATCTTCTCGCCCTTGAAAACGAGGATTTGCGGTCCGCGCCTTTGTCGGAACGCAAAGCCCGTTTGCAACGGCTTCTGGCGGGGCGCAAATCGGCCGCGCAAATCCGCTATATGGAGCATTTCACCACCGGCGGCGACGCGATATTGAAATCCGCGTGCCGCATGTCGCTGGAAGGCATCGTGTCCAAGCGTCTCGACGATCCTTACCGTTCAGGACGCACGAAAAGCTGGATCAAATCGAAATGCCGCGCCGGACACGAGGTGGTGATCGGCGGTTGGGCCGATACATCGGGGCAATTCCGCTCGCTGCTCGTTGGCGTTCACCGGGGCAAGCATCTCGTTTACACAGGCCGCGTCGGCACGGGATATGGTCAGGCAAAAGTCGGGCCGTTGATGAAACGCCTCGAAAGCGTTGCGTCGAATAAAAATCCGTTCAGCGGCGTGAACGCGCCGCGCGAGGCGTGCAATATCCATTGGGTCAAACCGCTACTCGTCGCGGAAATCGAATTCGCGGGATGGACGGAGGACGGCATGGTCCGGCAGGCAGCGTTCAAAGGATTGCGCGGTGACAAGCCAGCAGCCGAAGTGGAAGCGGAAAAACCGGCATCGCCGAAGAAAACACCACTCGCAAAGCCCGCCAGGGCAAAATCCGGCAATTTCGTCGTCATGGGTGTCGCGATCTCGCATCCTGACAAGGCGTTGTGGCCTGACGACGGCGCGGGCGATGCGGTCACCAAAGTCGATCTTGCGCGCTATTTCGAGAAGACCGGTTCATGGTTGATTGATCATATCAGGGGACGGCCCTGCTCCATCGTCCGCGCGCCGGATGGCATCGGCGGCGAACATTTCTTCCAGCGCCATGCCATGCCCGGCACATCGAACCTTCTCGAACTCGTCACCGTGTCGGGTGACCGTAAACCCTATCTGCAGATCGATCGCGTGGAGGGTTTGATCGCCATTGCGCAGATCGGTGGCGTGGAATTGCATCCGTGGAATTGCGAACCCGGCCAGCCCGATGTGCCCGGCCGCCTGGTCTTTGATCTCGATCCCGCGCCGGATGTGAAGTTCGAACGCGTGATCGACGCCGCCAAGGAAATCCGGGATCGCCTTCACGATCTCGGTCTCGTCGCGTTTTGCAAGACGACGGGCGGCAAAGGCCTGCATGTCGTCACGCCGCTTTCGGTTCCGAAGAAAGACCGTCTCGGTTGGCCGCAAGCCAAAATGTTTGCACACGAGATCTGTACGCGGATGGAAGCCGATACTCCCAAGCTCTATGTTCTCAACATGGCGAAGAACAAACGCGGCGGCCGCATCTTCCTCGATTATCTCCGCAACGACCGCATAGCGACGGCGGTGGCCCCTCTCTCGCCCCGTGCGCGCGATGGCGCGCCGGTGTCGACGCCGCTGGCATGGAGCCAGGTAAAGGCGGGACTCGATCCCAAACGGTTCACAATCTCAACCGCGCCGGCGCTCATCGCAAAAAGCAAGGCGTGGAAGGATTATTGCAAATCCGAGCGGCCGTTGCGCGATGCGATTGCGCGCCTTGTAAAGAAGAAACGCTAGTCCTCAACGCGAGGCGCGTCGTTTCGGCTTATGCGCGCGCGCGGGCGCTGCGCGGCCCTTGCCTTTGAGGCTTTTCTGCAGCGCCGCCATAAGGTCGATGACGTTGGTGTCTTCAGGTTGCGGCGCGCTGACCAGTTTTTCGCCCTTCTCCTTGCGGCGGACCAATTCCCGCAATGCCGTTTCATAGCGATCCTTGAACGCCTCGGGTTCGAACGGGCCTTCCTGCTGCTCGATGATCTTCTGCGCGATCTCGATCATGCGCTTGTCGGGTTTTATATTGGGAATATCCCGAAAAGCGTGCACGGGATTGAGAACTTCGTCATGGGTTCGCAGCGTATAGGCGATAAGCCCTTTTCCCCGAGGCTCGATCGCCACAAGGCGTTCGCGCGTGTGCATGACCACACGGCCGAGTGCAATGCGGCCCGCATCTTCCATCGCATCGCGGATAACAGTGTAGGCGTCAATACCGCTATCGCCGTCGGGCACCAGGAAATAGGGATCGTTCCAGAACAGACGATCTATCGTTTCGGCATCGACGAACCGCTCGATCTCCAGCGTGTGCGTGGATTCGAGCTTCACCTCGTCCAACTCGTCCTCGGTGACGATGACATACTCGTCCTTCGACACTTCATAGCCCTTGACGAGATCGGAACGCTCCACCGGCCCCGTGTCGGGATCGGTCGGCACCATGCGGATACGGTTATTGGTATCGGGATTGAGCAGATGGAAAGAAACGTCGTTTGCCTTGGTCGTGGCGTTGATCAGCGCCACCGGACAACTCACCAGCGAAAGACGCAAATGCCCTTGCCATGCGGGCCGGTGGCCGATCCGGCGAGACGCGCCCGCGCTGTCAGCGGATTTGGCTCTTGCTATCTTGGGTTTTTTCTTTCTCGCGGCCATCTTGCGCTCCAGTTATCTTCCCCTTTCCGCATTGCGAAGAAGCTTGCCTTTCCAGCGGCTGATTCGTTCGAAAAAAGGCCCCGGTCACAGACCGGGCCTTCTCGTTTCGTATTGACGCGCTTTATTTCTTGTCCAATTGAGCGTCGAGCGACTGCGCCTTCGCCAGATGCTCCTTGATTGTCGGCAGCGTATCCGAGGCGAAATCTTTCAATTTGGCGTTATCGCCGTTCTTCGCGTAGCTCTCCATGAGAGAGACCGCATCCTTGTGGCCTTGCACCTGGTCGTCCATGTACGTTTTGTTGAAGTCATCATTGCTCTTGGACGCGAGGCTGTTGAGGTCGGCCGCTTGCGAAGTGCTGAGGAGTTCGTTGCTCTGATATTTGCCGTCGGAGCCGGGCGCCATCTTGGTCTCCAGGCTTTCCTTGCTGATGCCGCCAATTGCAACCAGCTTGTCGGTCGTCGCGGTATGATCCTTGATCATCATGCGGGCAAACCGCTTCACGGATTTGTCCGTCGCCTGTGTCAGAGCAAGCTTGCTTGAGACAATCTCGAACGCATCGCTGGACGTCGCCTTCTGACGGAACTGTTCCGCGTTTGGCGTACCCATTCCTATAACTTCTGTCGCCGAAGCCCCGGTTGCCGAAATGATGAAAAGAGCAGCTATGCTGCCGGCCAGTAACGTTTTCATATGATTCTCCCTGAAAAATACCCGTTTCCCTACCGCATAATGCGACTGCTATAGAAAAGTTCCGATAATCGCGCCTAGACTGAGGCTCGATCTCCGACGACAACGCGAATTGCGCGTTGCAGGAGCCTTGGCGGAGCATCTGCGGCGGGTTACATCGCCGCCGCGGCCACGATGACTTCCGCCACCGCATTGTGGCTGCACGCCGACGAGCGCGCCGATTTCAACGCGTTGGAAAAGCTTTTCAGCGTTCCGGTCTCGAAGGCGGTAAGGACGGCCGGATGCACATAGCTCTTGCGGCAAACCGCAGGCGTATTTTCAAGAGATTGCGCCGCCTCCGAGAGGGCCTGCGTGATCTGTCTCTTGCGGCCGGTTACGGTTGCGGCGGGCTCGACGGAAGCCAGAGATTCCAGCACTTCGGCAGTCGCGCACAATGTCCGGAAATCTTTCAGGGTGGTCTCGCACCCCGCAATCTCGCGCAGGTAAGCATTCACATCGTGGGACGTGATCGCGCGGATGTCGCCGGCCACGTCCTGGAATTGAAAGAGCCGCCGACCCGGCAATTTGGCCAAACAGCCGATCATCTGGCAAAGGCGGGCATGTCGAAATTCCTTATGTACCTGCTTGCCGCCTTTGGCGCGGAACCGCAAGGTTACCCGATCGCCCTCGCAGCGCACGTTGGATTTGAGGAGCGTCGTTGCGCCCCTTGTCTTGTGTTCCTGGGCATATTCTTCGTTGCCGGCACGAATAGCCGTGGTGGCCACAAGCTCAATCACCACGGCAAGAGCAAATTCCCGGTTCGGAACGCCTTCATTCAGCACCGATGAAATCGCGCGCCGGATGCGCGGCAGGCACTCGATTAAATTCATCAATCGTTGTGCCTTGCGTATCTCCCGAACTTTTTCCCAATCGGGATGGTATCGGTATTGAAGCCGTCCGGCAGAATCCCGACCTACGGCCTGTAGGTGCGCTTTAGGGTCGCTGGCATAGAGAACGTCTTCATAGGCCGGAGGAACGGCCAGCCCCTTTAGACGCGCGATAACTCTCTGATCCGAAAGGCCTCGGTTACGGGAATTGTAATATTCCCATCCTTCCCCTGCCCGTTTCCGGCGGATGGTCAAGGCTTTGGGGCTTAAGATATGAAGCCCCAGCTTTCTCGCCAACGTTTTGGTGGGCACAGGTTCCATCACAGCGCAACGCTCGGCTGGAACATTTGGTTTCGAATGACCTCAGCATAGACCGGAGAATTATTCCCGCTTATCCGACCGATTTGCTTTTTGTTGCCATTGTTCTTCTCCTGAAATCCGTTGATTGATGGTTACATATTCGAGCGCGTTGCCTGCAGGGATTCACGATCGTCCTCGATCCGCGCGGAGATGGCCGCAAAAATCGCCACGATAGCGCCGAACAGAAGCGAGAAAGCGATCCACAGGCTTGCGTAGCTGGCAGCTTTGCGCGCAGCGTCGGCTGCCTGCCGCGTTTTGTTTTGAATATCGGCCTGCATTCCGTCGATACGATCTGCCGCCGCGCCGCTGGAAATTTGTGCGTTTTGGCTGACCAACGCCACAAGCCGCTCGTGATCGTCGGCAGAAAGCTGTTCGCCCCGTGCGAAGCTTACGTCCAGGATACGGGTTGCTTCCGCGCGCGCCGCCTTGTCATCGACGGCGGTGCCGCCAGAAACATTCTGCGTTGCGTCAGTGGAGGCGGGAGCAGATGCCGTCTGATCTGATGGCGTCGTATCATTTGCCGAAGCCTGTGCCGCAGGCCCGGGACGAAATAATTTGTCGACCAGATAGTTCATGGGCGTCGGCGCATCGGCCGTGTGGCTCGAAGACGCCCCATACATCGCAGCCATGTTGCCGCCCGTGTTCGCCGCGGTGAGTCCGGCGACGGCGACCAGGATCAAGGTTGCGACAACCGTCAGCGCCCATACCGATAATCCGTGTGCGGCTGCACGAAAGTCCTCCTGAATTCTGCTTTCAACGAGCGGGCCGAGAAAGCGCCCGGCAAGATGTCCCCCAACAGCAAAGGCGAACGCCTGCGCGGCAAAGAAGTAAATCGCGCCTCCGGTGACGAAGGCCGTTGTGGACGGCCCGGTGTGAGCCACTGGATTGACAAGCAATAGACCTACGCCGGATCCCAGCGTGAAAAGAAAGAAGGTGATGGCCGTGGCGACAAAGGCGCCTGCAAAAACCAAAGCCCAAGAAAATCGGTAACCCGCATTTTCTTCACGTTCCTGCGTAATGACGACCGTTTCGGCCATGTGAGCCTCCCATAGTTTTTTGTTCGTAGCTGTGAACCCGATATGCGGATCTCAGGCGTGACCCACCAGCAGCCAGATGATGATGATGATCGGAATAGGAATCCCGATCAGCCAGAGAAGTAATGAGCGCATGTGTTCCACCCGCGTTGAGTCGCATGCTTAACGCCAGCGAAGGTTGAAAGTTCCAGCCTAAGAGGATCAGTCGGCGCGGCAGCCGTTGCGGGGGCTATGCACGTCGGGGCGAACTGAAAGCTTTCTGCTTGTCGCCAAGAGAGGCTTCAAAAAGACCGGCAAGCCTGGCGGCTAACGCAATATTGCTGCGTCCTAAAGATTTCTTTTCGTCATCCACAAACACACCGCCGACAAGCCTCACTTCGGGTTTCGCCTAGAATCTAGCCGTATTTCTAAGTCATGTTCGGCGATGCAGGCCACTCACTCGATACCCGCCCGTTCCAGCATACGTTCCAATGTCTGCAGTTCATCGGCTTCCCGCGCGGGCTTGTCCCATCGCAGGCGGTTGATGCGCGGGAATCGCATGGCGACGCCCGATTTGTGCCGCGTCGAGCGCTGCAACCCTTCAAACGCGATTTCCATGACCAGCCCAAAATCGCGGTCGGCGCGCACCGACCGCACCGGCCCGAAGCGTTCCACCGTGTTGTCGCGCACGAATTTGTCGATCTGCTTCAATTCTTCGTCTGTGAAGCCGAAATAGGCTTTGCCCACCGGCGTCAGCGCATGTTTGCCGTCCTCGTCCTCACGCCAGACGCCGAACGTGTAGTCCGAATAGAAACTCGAGCGCTTGCCGTGACCGCGCTGAGCGTACATCAACACCGCGTCGATCAGAAACGGATCGCGCTTCCATTTGAACCATGGTCCCTTGGGACGCCCTGCTTCGTAAATCGAATCCCACCGTTTGAGCATAAGCCCTTCGGCAATCTGCGGATCGCCTTGCGGCGGTGCCACCCGCAAGGCGCGCAATTCTTCCCACGTCTCGAACATTTGCAGCGGCGAAAGATCGATGCGGGGCGAAGCTGCGTTGCCGACAAACAATTCGAGCCGGGTGCGGCGCTGTTTGAATGTCAGATGGCGGATGTCGGCTTCCCCGTCGAGCAACAGATCGTAGGCACGAATGGACGCCGGATATTTCGCCAGCAGTTTCGCATCGGTCGTTTTTCGATTGAGCCTTTGCTGCAGATCGCCGAACGGCGCCACATGGTTATCGCGCATCACCAGAAGCTCGCCGTCGATGACGCCTTCGAAGCTCATCGCCTCCAGCACGTCCGGGAAGGAATGCGAAATGTCGTCGGCGGTGCGTGTGTAGAGACGGCGCTTGCCACGTTCGTTTACCGCCTGCACGCGGATGCCGTCCCATTTCCATTCCGCGGCATAATCGGCGGGATCGAGTTTGGCGAAATCGACTTCTTCATCGATCGCCTGCGCCAGCATGACGGGACGAAAACGGCCCGGCGCATCGGGCGAAGGTTTTTCGCTGCGCTTTTCCAGCCACGCGAACAAATCTTCGTAAGGCGGCGATTGGGTGTGCCAAACTTCTTCCACCTCGGTCACGGCGACATCGCCCATATCGGCGACCGCCTGTTTGGCCAGGCGCGCGGAAACGCCAACGCGCAAACCACCCGTGACGAGTTTCAAAAGCGCCCAGCGTTCATTCGCGTCGAGGGCATCGAGCCAGCCTTCCAGAAGCCCCTGCACCTGCGTGCGCGACGCCGTGCGCAACGCTTCGATCACTTCGGAAAATTCCGGCTCGCGATTGGCGCCGTGTTTTGTGGGCCAGACCAGCGCAACGGTTTCCGCAAGATCGCCGACATAATCATAGGAGAGGCGAAACAATTCCGGATCGCAGCGCGCTTCCACGGCCTTGCGGATGAGAGCGGGCTTCGCAACCGAGAACGACAATGTGCCCGTCAATGCCGCGAGCGCCGAGCCGCGTTCGGGATCCGGCGCCTCGCGCAGATAATCGCGCATCAGAGTGAGCTTCGCATTGCGCGAGGGCGTGAAGGAAAGACGGTCCAAAAGATTCGCAAACGCCCGCATCAGATTTCTTCTTCGTCTTCGTAACCGACAAGCGAAAGCGCGCGAGCGCGTATGCCTCCCAGTTCCGCCCAGCGTAACAGCGCTTCTTCCTCGCCATGCGTGACCCAAAGTTCGCAAGGCTGGAGTTCTTTTATGGTTGTCGTCAGTTCATCCCAATCGGCGTGATCGGAAATGACCAGCGGCAATTCCACGCCGCGTTGACGGGCTCGGGCGCGCACGCTCATCCAGCCCGAGGCAAAGGCCGGTACGGGATCTGGAAAACGGCGCGCCCAACGATCCGCTATCGCGGATGGCGGCGCGATGATTATAGCGCCTTCGAAATCTTTCTTGCGTTCGGTGGTAGCGGGCGCCAGAGGGCCAAGCCCGACACCGAAGGATTCATACAACGCATTCAATCGATCCATCGCGCCATGCATATAGATGGTTCGGTCATAACCGGCTTCGCGCAAGAGGCAGACGATGCGTTGCGCCTTGCCGAGCGAATAAGCGCCCACGAGATGCGCGCGTTCGGGAAATTGCGCCACGGATTTGAGCAATTTTCCCACCTCGCCCCGATCGTCGGGGTGGCGAAACACCGGCAATCCGAAGGTCGCTTCCGACACGAAGACATCGCATGGAACGGGCGTGAACGGCGTGCATGTGGGATCGCGGCGGCGCTTATAATCACCGGAGACAACGATCTTGCAATCCTTCCAGTGCACGGCCGCCTGCGCCGATCCCAGAATATGACCCGCCGGATGCAGCACGATCTCCACCCCGTTGTGCATGATCGGCATGCCATAGGCGGCAGTCTGCGTTTCGCCCGCGAAGCCCGCGCCATAACGTGCCTCCATGATGGCGAGCGTTTCGGCGGTGGCGAGCACCGCGCCATGACCCGAACGGGCGTGATCCGAATGACCGTGGGTGATGATTGCGCGCGCCACAGGACGCACAGGATCGATATAAAAATCTCCCGGAGGGCAATAGAGGCCCGCTTGCGTCGGACACAGGAGCGTTTCCGGTTTTATCATCTCGTCAATGTGGTTCGCTTCGGTCTTATGTCTCACGGAGACTTTCGAAGTTTATCGGAGTTTTAGCCGAGCGGCTTAACGGCTTTGTGAGATGGCTTCCTCACCGGTGCTTGCACGTGGGCGGCCTGTCCGCTCAATGCTACGCAATCCGCATCCTTCGCAAGTCCAGGATCGACGAACGGCAGAAGTGCAGCGATAGGGCTGAGAAATCCCAACGCGACGGCGATACCGCCCTGCGCCGCCGCAGAGCCCGCATTCACGCCAACCGCAGGATGGGAAAGCGAGCCACTGATCGTGATAGGCGCCCGGACGCGGCCGAGACGAAATTCCTTCGGCTTGCCGGATATCGACATATTCAATGTTTCGTTGCCCAGATCGATGCGGCCCGAGCCCTGTATCAGGACCGGATCGGTGTCCATGACGAATTGTTGCGCGTTCAGGATGCCGCCATGCGCATCGAAATGAACGACCGCGCATCGCAATCCGGTATCGCTTTTGTCGTTGGCCAGCAACAGACCCAAGCCGTTCAGCAGATCGATACCCGTAAGCTCCGCGAAAGATTTGCGGAATTTTCCGGCGGGAACTACCAGCGTAACCGCACCGCTGGCCGTGGACGCGACTTTATGAACGCTGTTGCCGCTGCCGTGCAATTGCGCGTGGGCCGCCAGCACACCTTCGATCGGCGGAGGAGTGCCGCCGACAAATTGTTCCAGGCGAATATCGCTCAGGCGCGCATCGATATCCGTTTCCGGAATGTCCTTTCGCGCATCGAGATTGACCGATCCGGTAAGTTTGCCGCGGGTGAAGTCAAATGCAATTGGATTGAGTTTCATAACGCCGTTGCCGAGTACGACATGGACATGAAGCGCGCGCAGGGGAAAGTCGCGCGATTTGATCGTGTCTGCATCATATTGAACATCGGCATTCATCTGGCGAATACGTTCGATGTGCATCGGCGTGTCCGGCAACAAATATTTCGATCGCGCGGCGTGGGTGCCGGATGAAGGCACACCGAACAAAGGTCCCAGATCGTCGAAGCTAAGTTTGTGCGACCTCAATGTCGCGCGAACGAAGGGCGAAGCATTTGACGTTTCCACGGCCAGGTCGCCATGCAGATCCGTATCGCCGACAATGCCCGTAAATTTGGTGAAGCGGTACACGGCACCATCGCGCACCAATGTTCCCGAAAGCTGATATCGTGGCGTTCCTGGAAATGCGAGCCCCGTTAGATAATAGAGATCGGATAGCGTGGGACCTGAGAATGTCGTTTCCGCCGAGAACTGTCCCAAGTGAAACGGTTTGGAAATCTCGCCATCGGCTGCGACATGCGTCTCTCCGGAATGAACATCCGCGGTGAACCTGTAAGGCTTAGTTTCGTTGACATTTATCAGTGGCCCGCCGCGAACTTCCGCTGTGAATTTCTTGCCGTTAAGTGTGCCGTTCCCCACCAGTTCAAAAGCGCTGGCGCCTCCGTCGGCGTATTCCTGCGACGACACCGTGCCCGCAAACACCATTTTGCGCAGGCGATCGTCTATATTTACCCGACCGTTCTGCACGATGAAGCGATTGATGGGGGGAATCTTCCAGCCCTTATTCGAATTCCCGAAATCCCAGTTCGTGCGCCGCTGCGTATCGCGCACGACCATAATGCTCGCATTGTCGATTTGCACGAAAGGCAGAATCAAATGGCCGGTAATGAATGGCCAGAGCCGGAACGAAAACGCGAGATGCCCTACATCGGCGGCAAGCGGCCTACCCACCCAAGCCGGATTGACGACTTGAAGGCCGGAAACGGAAACAAGCGGCGTCCAGCTGAACAAATGAACTTTGAGATCGCCGGCGATGCGAACTTCACGACCCAGCCGATGGGACGCATAACGCGCCACCGGTCCGCGCATCGTGTTCCAGTCCAGAAAATACAGCCAGAGAAAGCCACCCACCAAAAGCACGACAAGCGTAATGGTGCTCCACCGGAAGAACTTGACCCGGGACCAAGTTGTCTGAGCCAAACCACGGCGCGCCCAGTTTCCGGCGCGCGCAAGGCTGCCGCGCGCCCTCTGGAGCACGCTTTCAAGGCCTGTTCTGGGTTCCATCGTATCGGGCGTCATCTCTGACCTCGACGTATCTTGATGCGAGAACGCTCCTGCGGCCAATGAGGTGCCTGCGAAATTTGGAAACATGTCGAGGTATTGCGCGTTGCCTCCTTGGGGAATGATTGCGCAAAAAATGTTCAAGCCGATATGGCATCTCATCCGCCAGGCCATCGATGCTTATATGCACGATGAAGCCCTGACGCGCGGGGCTGCGATCTCTTTTTATGCCGTGACCGCGATCGCGCCGATTCTGTACATCGCCGTTACGATTGCAGGATTGGCCTTCGGGCGGGCGGCGGCGCGCGATACCATAACGTCCGAGTTGGGCCACATGATGAGTCGCGAGAGCGTCGGCATCCTGCAATTGGCGATCCGCAATGCACGAGGAACCTCCACGGGAATCATCGGGGGCATTGTGGGTATCGTGTTTCTCGTCGTGACGGCTTCAGGCGTATTCGGCGAAATGGAAGACGCATTGAATGCGATCTGGCGGGCGCCGCGGAAAGAGGCCGTTCTGCTCCGCTTGTTGCGCGGGCGCGCGGTAAGCCTTCTGCTCGTGATCGGTTTGGGGTTTTTCCTCCTCATATCCATGGGTTTTACTGCGATCATCACAGCGGCGGGCCATTATCTCAGCTTGAACACGGGCTTCAGCCGGTCCGGGTTTGCGCTTCTGAACCTTATAGTTTCATTTTTGCTGATGTCAGGTCTGTTCGCCGCGATCTACAAAATCATGCCGAACAAAAATCTGGAATGGCACGACGTTATCGCGGGTGCGCTCGTAACTGCATTGCTGTTTGAAGCCGGTCAGTTCCTTCTTGGCTATTACCTGGGAAGCAGCGCCATTGCAGCGCCCTATGGCGCGGCAGGCGGGCTAATCGTGCTGCTCGTGTGGGTCTACTATTCCGCGCAAGTTTTTCTGCTGGGCGCGGAATTCACCAAAGTCTACGCCTGCCGCTATGGCAGCCAGCAGAGTGCAGCGGTATCGGATTAAAGCGAAGACTTTCGCGACTTCTTTTTTGCTCCCTTGCGGGCAGCGCGGTGTGACTTGGCGCGATCTTCAGGAAGCCTGTCTTCCATGGGAATGATGTCGCCATGCGCATCGCGTTCGATGCCGGGGTGAGCGGGATACTTTTGGCGCATGGCGCCTTTTTTTGTTTTGCCAGTCATAATCTCTCCGTATCAGCCCAACGATTCAGCTTGCCAACGGCTAACAGTTTCGGAGGTTCCCTAGCGCTCGCGGCACCCTTAAGCGGAACAAAGGCTAATTTCGTACATTGTTCTGCCTTCCAGTGAACCATTGCGCGCGGCACGGGTTACGTAAGAATGACAAACGAAACCTACAAGCCAACGATACTCGTCGTGGAAGACGAATCCATCGTGCGCATGCTCGCCGTAAGCGTATTTGAGGACGAAGGATTTGAAGTCGTCGAAGCCGCAAACGGGAAGCAGGCGCTCGGCGTGCTGCTCAACCACCCCGAAATATGCGTGTTGTTCACGGATATTAACATGCCGGGCGAATTGGACGGATTCGACCTTGCTCGCAAGATCCATGCACAGCGTCCCGACATTCGCCTCGTACTGACTTCGGGAAAGGTTGCGATAAGTGACATAGACATCCCGGAAGGGGGTGTATTCATATCCAAGCCCTATTCGCCAGACGCGGTTGCTCGTCTCGTTTCGCGAATTTTGAACTAATGACTTACACGCGATTTACGGCGGCGCATTCAAGCCGTGATAAGGGCCTATCAACAAGCTCTGGAAACCGCGTAGGACGCGACGGACATAAAAGCTGACGAAATTCAACTATTGGACGTTAGTCTTCGGCCGGTTCCGGATTTTGTTGCCAACAATGGAATTTCATCGACATCAAAGGGCTTGTGAAGGAACTGAATCCCTGCATTCGAAATGTTTTCCCTCGTCCTCGCGGGCATACTTGCGTTTGCAGATTGCGGTAGTTTCGTGACGATAAAGCACTTCAGCTATTCCCCTATAAACCTCGCCGTCGCGGCTGGAACGACCACGTCCTGGAAAAATCTCGACGGAGAAATTCACACGGTGGTGAGCGTCGATGGAACATTCCGCTCGCGGGCACTGAACCAGAACGACACCTTTTTCTCCAAGTTCAACAAGTCCGGGACTTACAAATATGTTCGCTCCGTTCATCCCAAGATGACGGCAACGATCATGGTCAAGTGAATTGTATGCGTGCCCCTCGCTTCGACTAGCGCGCAAGCGGAAGTTCCGTTTTATCCTTCAAAAAGCACATAAAGATGCGTGGGTTTTGGCACCCGTGCTGCTCTAACGCGCGTTGGCGGAACACAGCATCGGGTAGCCCTCGTCCGGCCGTACATGGCCGCCTATACGTGACGCCAGGGTGTCCACGTCCATACTGGACGTGCCGAACGTTCCCGGTCCCGACCACCTTCCACTGCCGCGAACCAAGCCGCGGTAGCACCTAAGAGCAACGCAGCGGCGAGAGCGAATGCTTCGATCACTGTACTTGCACGCGCCCGCGCGATGGACCGTTTTGCTCGACCGACCGCGTCGCTTACGCGCTGGTCGGCGGCGGGCTGACTGATACCGGTGCGATTCGCGACCATGGTGCCGAGATAGTCGCGGTCCTCATTGGTAAGGCCGCTATGTCCCGAGACGGTGAGCAGGATTCGAGAAGCCTCGGAGCGCCGATAGGACAGATCGGCGTCCGCAAGCCGGTGGTCCGAGCGAAAGAGTCGGTCGAGTTCATCAGCCAAAAGGCCTTCGCCCGCGGACGAAGATGCCAATGCGGTATTTCCAGGTCTGGACGGCACGAATGCATTCGCCGTTGCCAGAGCCAAAACCGCTCCGATGAGTATAGCCAGGCCCCACGTCACAAGCCCGTGCAGACCGTCGGCAAATTCAACGTCGTCTATAGTCGCGACATCGGCAGCGGTATGCATCCGCCCTGCGATGTAACCGCCGAGCCCAAAGCTGGCTAGCGCCACGAAGACAAGATAAACGCCCGATAGAATCCATAAACTCAACGACGCATCGCGCCAGGTGGAGGCTGTTGAGGCGATAGACAATCCGAGCGCAGACGCAAAACTCAAGCACCAGCGATTATGGCAGGCCAGCGAATGCGGGGCTTCGTGGAGGTCGCAGCTATGGAGCTGCCTGGCTCAACCAATTCCATGGTATCCCTCGTGTGTTTAATGCATGCCGAAGAAGGACAGGACCGCGATAACCACGACGACCAGCCCAACCAGATAAATAAGACCGCTCATTTCGAATTCTCCCTACGTAAAGCGCGTGATGCTGCGGGTACAACGAGACGGAGTGAGATAAGTTCCGCGCGGCCAACACCCAGAGCCTCTGCCCTTCCCGATTGCGCCTGCCACGCCCAATTCGCGGTCTCGAAAAATGCGTTTCCTCACAAGGGCATAGTGCGGGAAAGCCGGTTCCTGACTGATAAACTGCCATCCTCAGCCTGTTTGCGGTCGCGCTTGGGTATAGCTTTAAGGCGGCGGCATGGCGGCGGCGGAAACGACAGCCTTGGTTCGTATTGTGCGTTCATGGCATGGATAGTTCACATAACGTCAAAGCCGTTTTGTGACGTCATTAAACGTCCCAAAGGATATCAGCGCGTTGATCCAGAATGTTGCGACGAGAAGGCCGCCGATCACATCCGTCGGATAGTGAAAGCCCAAGTAGATTCGTGACAACCCTATAGCTGTCACCAGTAACACGACCGCTACCCAGACCATTGCGCGCGATAATCCGCTTCGGAAGCTTGCCGCGAGAATGCAAGCCAGTGCTCCATAAAAACAGCATGAAAAAAGCATATGCCCGCTGGGAAAGCTGTAGGTCTCCGGTGCGGGTCCAAAGAACGGTTCAGGGCGCACCCGGTGGAAGCTGTATTTCAAGACATTGTCGATCACGACCGCGCCTCCCATTGCCCAAACCAACACAATCTTGGGTCGGGGGCGTCCGGCAATCCAGAATCCCGCCAGAGCAATTGCGAATAAAACGGCGAGAACTGCTACCGAGCCGAGCAGACTGACACCATATGCAAGCATCGTGAGCGATGGGGATGCCCAACGATGAATGCCCGACCGGAAAAAATTGTCGAAAGGTATGGTCGCTCCGGAAGACACGGCGACCGCCAGGCAAA
>DATCEI010000110.1:0-2537 GCA_036510185.1 Rhizomicrobium sp.
CCTCGCAGGACCACCGCTGCTCAAAGCGGCCACCGGCGAAATCGCCACCGAAGAAGATTTAGGTGGTGCCGAGATGCATTACCAAATCTCCGGCACGGGCGAATACATGGCCGAAGACGATGCGGATGGCATTCGCATCTGCCGCGATGTGATGGCGCGCCTCGACTGGAATTCCAATCTGCCTTACACGCCGCGGCGCGAAGTGCGTCCACCGCTTTACGATGCAGAAGACATTCTGGGCATCGTGCCGGTGGATTATCGCCAGCCTTACGATTGCCGCGAAGTCATCGCGCGCATTGTCGATGCGTCCGACTTTCTCGAATTCAAACCGGCCTACGGTCCGCATACGGTGACGGGTCACGCCTCCATCGACGGCCACCCCGTCGGCATCATCGCCAATAACGGCCCCATCGATGCGAATGGCGCAACCAAGGCCGCGCAATTCATCCAGCTATGCTGTCAATCCAATACGCCGATCATCTTCCTGCAAAACACCACCGGCTACATGGTCGGGCGGCAGGCCGAAGAAGCGGGCATCGTCAAGCACGGCTCGAAAATGATTCAGGCCGTCACCAATGCTACCGTGCCGCGCATCACGCTGCATATCGGCGCGTCGTTCGGCGCGGGCAATTACGGCATGTGCGGGCGCGGTTTCGATCCGCGTTTCATTTTCGCCTGGCCCAACAATCAGATTTCCGTCATGGGCGGCGAACAGGCCGCGAAGACGATGGCCATTGTCAGTGAAGAATCCTCGCGCAAGCGCGGCGAAGAACCCAATCGCGCCATGCTCGACGCCATGACGAAACAGGTCGTCGATGCGTATGACGCCGAAGGCAAGGCGCTTTATGCAACTGCGCGTCTTTGGGACGACGGCCTGATCGACCCGCGCGACACGCGCAAGATTCTCGCCTTCTGCCTCGCCACTTGCCGCGAGGCAGAAGCGCGCCGCACCTTCCCCAACACATTCGGCGTCGGTCGGATGTAGCACTGGAAAATACATGGAACTGACCAGCGAACACGAAGAACTGCGCCGCTCGATCCGCAAATTCATCGACGAGGAGATCAATCCTTACGTCGACGAATGGGAGAAGGAAGAAATCTTTCCCGCCCATGAAGTGTTCAAAAAGATGGGCGATAAAGGCTTTCTCGGCATCACCAAGCCGGAAAAATATAGCGGCTCCGGCCTCGACTATTCCTACGGCGCGATCCTCAACGAGACGACGAGCTACATCAATTGCGGCGGTGTGCCGATGGCAATTGGCGTGCAGACCGACATGGCCACACCCGCGCTCGCGCGTTTTGGCTCCGACGAAGTATGCCACAATTTCCTCGCGCCTTCGATTGCGGGCGATATGGTTGCGTGCATCGGTGTGTCCGAAGTGGGCGCAGGCTCTGACGTGTCCGCCATTCGTACCAATGCGGTGAAGGATGGCGACGATTACGTCATCAATGGCGGCAAAATGTGGATCACCAGCGGCACGCAGGCCGACTGGATGTGCATGCTTGTCAACACAGGCGACGGGCCGGTGCATAAAAATAAATCTCTCATATGCGTGCCCTTGAAAGAAGATGGCAAACGCACAAAAGGCGTGAGCGTGGCACGCAAGCTGAAAAAACTCGGCATGCATTCCTCCGACACCGCCGAACTCACGTTCGATGACGTGCGCGTGCCGCGCCGCAATCTCGTGGGCGAAGAAGGCAAGGGCTTCATCTATCAGATGATGCAATTTCAGGAAGAACGCATGTATGCGGCGCTGGGCGCCACAACCTCGTGCCAGCGCACGCTTGATGAGACGATGGAATACACCAAGCAGCGTCAGGCCTTCGGCAAATCCATCCTCGACAATCAATATGTGCATTTCCGTCTCGCGGAACTGGCGACGGAAGTGGAGGCGTTGCGCGCACTGACCTGGAAGGCGGTTGAAATCCATGTGCATGGTGGCGATTGCACCAAGCTCGCCTCGATGGCGAAGCTGAAAGCCACGCGGCTGGCGCGCGAGGTCAACGATTCCTGCCTGCAATATTGGGGCGGCATGGGCTTCATGGCGGAAACGCATGTATCGCGGCGTTATCGCGACGGCCGCCTCGGCTCCATAGGCGGCGGTGCGGATGAAGTGATGCTGGGCATCATCTCCAAACATCTTGGCATTCTGCCGGGAAAAAATTGATGCGCGATCTGCCGCCTGTTTCGACATTGTTGCTCGCACGCGAAGGCGCGACGCTGTTCGTCACTATCAACCGGCCAGATGTGAAAAACGCATTGACCGATGAAGTGATCCGCGACCTCACCGCCGTCTGCGGCTGGCTTGAAGCCGAATCCACGATGCGCGCGGTCGTGCTGCGCGGCTCCGACGGCATGTTCTGCTCCGGCGGAGACATTCGCGGCTTCAAGAAGAATTTCGAAGCCGCGGCACCTGCTCCGAGCGAGAAAGATTCCATCGCGCGCGGCAATCGCACCTTCGGCGATTTCCTCATTCGCTTTAATTCGCTGCCGCAAACAACCATTGGCGTCATTGAAGGCGCGGCCTTCGGCGGCG